>NZ_JBSFRB010000002.1:0-420120 GCF_053589015.1 Streptomyces sp. NPDC003393
CAGGAACCGGGAGGCGCGGGTGAGGACCGCGTCGGGTCGGTCGGGCCGGCCGGGTTCGGACACTTCGATGCCGGCGGGCCGCGCGGACGGCTCCGGCGGTTCCGGCACGCCGACCGCCTCCGGTGGGCACGTGGCCTCCGACGGGCCGACCGGATCTCAGGGTCCGGGCGTGCCCGGCCGGGCCGGTGGTGCGCAGGAGGCTCCCGGCCCGCGCTCCACGCGGGGCGTGCTGGCCGTGGCGCTGCTCGTCGCCGCGCTGGCCGGAGCGGGTGTGACCGCGGCAGCGCTGCTGATGAACGGGGGTGGCACCGGCGGGCATCCGCCGGTGAGTTCGGCTCCGGGTACGGCGGTGGACGTCTCGGGGAGCGGCCCCGCGGGCACGGCGACCGGCCGGGCCCCGGCCACGCCCTCCGTGTCGGTTCCGCCGTCGTCGACGGTGCCCTCCGGCCCGGCCGCCGGGGTCACGGCGACCCGGTCCGCCCCGGCCGCCGCCGGACCCACCGCGCCCTCGGGCTACCACCTGGCGCACGACCCGGCGGGCTTCTCGGTCGCGGTGCCGGACGGCTTCACGCGCAGCCGGCAGGGTGCGCGGACCTTCTACCTGTCACCGGGGGAGACCTTCCGCGTCGGCATCAAGATCGCCGAGCCGGAGGCCGGCGGGCCCCTCGCGGTGATGCGCCGTGCCGACGCCGCCGGCCCGGACACCAACCCCGGTTACCACGACGGCCGGGTCACCGGCACCTCGCACCGCGGACACCCGGCCGCCCTCTGGGAGTTCAGCTGGAACGGATTCAGCGCGGCGGAGGGGCCGCGGCACACCTACGACCTGTGCTGGGAGCAGAACGGGCGGATGTACGACGTGTGGGTGTCGGCGCCGGTCGGGAAGGTGCGGGAGGCGAAGGAGTACTTCGACGTCGCGGTGGACACGTTCGGCCCGGCGTGAGTGGCGGGCGTGTCCGCCGTAGGTCACGGGTCTGTGACCGCCTGTGCACCTGTGTGGAGCCGGGGACGGGGCTCGCGATATGCATGAACCATGAGCAACGACGGGGGAGCCCAGCACGGGGCGGAGGAGCCGACGAGTTTCGTCCTGCGACCGCCGGACGCGCAGCCGCAGGTGCCGCACCCGCAGAACCCTTACGCCGCACCGGTGCGGTCCCAGCCGCAGCCCCAGGTCCCGTCGCAGTCCCCGCCGCAGCCCCAGGTCCAACCGCAGCCCTCGGTGACCCCGACGCAGGCCCAGTCCCAGCCGCAGGACCCCGGTGCCGGGCGGCTGATCGCCGGGCGCTACCGGCTGCTGGCCAAGCTCGGGCACGGCGGTATGGGCACGGTGTGGCGAGCCAAGGACGAGACGGTGGACCGCGAGGTCGCGGTCAAGGAGCCCCGCGTCCCCGACCACCTTCCCGAACGGGAACGGGCCAACGCCTACGAGCGGATGCGCCGCGAGGCCCGCGCGGCGGCCCGGCTGGACCACCCGGCGGTCGTCGACGTCCACGACGTGGCCGTCGTGGACGACCGCCCGTGGATCGTGATGGAGCTGGTGCGGGGACGCTCCCTCGGCAGCGTTCTCCAGGAGGGCACGCTGGACGCGCGTGAGGCGGCCCGCATCGGTCTCCAGGTGCTCGGCGCGCTGGAGGCCGCACACGCCGCGGGCGTCCTGCACCGGGACGTCAAGCCCGACAACATCCTTCTCGGGCGCCACGACCGCATCGTCCTCACCGACTTCGGCATAGCCCAGATCGAGGGCGAGACCAACCTGACGGACACCGGCGGCTTCGTCGGCTCGCCCGAGTACATCGCGCCCGAGCGGGTGCTGGGCCGGCGCCCCGGCCCGGCGAGCGACCTCTGGTCCCTGGGAGTGGTCCTGTACGCGGCCACGGAAGGGGTCTCGCCGTTCCGCCGCAGCAACACCCCGGCCACCCTCCAGTCGGTCCTCAACGCCGTCCCGGCCCCTCCGGCCACCGCGACCGGACCCCTCGCCGAGGTCATCACCGGCCTGCTGCAGAAGGATCCCGCGCACCGCCCGGACGCCGCCCGGGTCCGCGCCCTGCTCCAGGCCGCGGCGACCCCGCCGCCCCCGGCGCCCACCCAGGTGGTCCAGTACGTCGAGGGCGGCCGGCGCTCCCTGCGGCTCGGCCGCCGCGCCTGGCTCGGGATCGGTGCCGCGGCCGTCGTGGCGGCGGTGGCGGCGTACGTCGGCATCGCGCACCCGTTCGCGGGGCCGCTGCCGGGCGGCTGGAAGAAGGACCACGTGACGGACGTCGCCGCGACGCTCGCCGTGCCCGAGCACTACCAGCGCACCGTGCCCGACCGGAAATCGGACGACGGGCACTGGGTCACCTACTCCGATCTGAGCGGCAGCGTCTGGATCACCCTGACCCTCGAGCGGAAGAAGGACGACGACAGCGGCGACATCGCGGACTCGGCGGCGGCCGAGATGTACGACGACGACGCCGACTTCAAGCAGCGGGGCGACTACCACCTCGACATGCCCGCGGGCAAGGGCACCACGACCGATCCCGACGACAACGCGACGTTCCACGGCCACAAGGCCGCCGGGAACACGATCACCTACATGACGGACGACCCGAACAACCCCCGTCCGCGCGCGGTGCGCATCTTCTACTACAAGACGTCCCAGGGCGACATGTACAAGCTCACCATCGGCTATCCCGGCAAGAACAGCGACTTCAACCAGCGCGGCACCGAGGTGGCGAAGACGGCGATCGACAATCTGGACGTCGACAAGCTGTAGCTCCTCACCGGGTGTCTGCCGTCCGTTCCTTCGCCCGGTAGCGGCCCGGGGTGACGCCGAATTCGCGGCTGAAGGCGTGGGACAGGGCGTACGGGCTGCCGTACCCGGTCTCCCGGGCCAGGGTGGTCAGGGAAGCATCGCTGTCCCGCAGTCTGGTGGCGGCCAGGGTCAGCCGCCACCAGGTCAGATAGGCCATCGGCGGCCGGCCCACGAGGGCCGTGAAACGGCGGGCCAGCGTGGCACGGGACACGCCGGCCTCGGCGGCCAGCCGGTCGTTCGTCCAGGCCGCCGCCGGATCCGCGTGCAGGGCGCGCAACGCGGCGGCCGTGACCGGGTCGCTCAGCACCGCGGGCCACGCGCCCGTCGCCGCCCGGTCGGTCCAGGCACGGACCAAATAGATCAGCAGGATGTCCAGCAGGCTCGGCAGGGCCAGGCCGGAGCCCGGCCGGCGCTCGTCCACCTCGCGGGCCAGCAGATCGACCGCCGCGCGGAGCTCGGGGTCCCCACCGACCCGGTGGGGCAGGTGCACGACCTCGGGCAGCTCCGCCATCAGCGGATGCACGCGCCTGCGGTCGAGGCGGTACTTGCCGCACAGCAGTTCCACCACGGGGCCTTCCGGTGGACTCCCCGCGGCCTGCCTGCCGACCTGTTCCCTCACTTGTTCGAATGGTGTCGCGCGGGCCACCGTCTCCGGACCGGCAGGCGCGTCGGCGAGCACGTGCCCGGTCCCGTGCGGCAGCAGGACGACATCGCCCGTGCCCAGGGCCACCGGCGGACCACCCCCGTCCGGCAGCAGCCAGCAGCTGCCGGCGAGGACCACGTGGAAGCCCGCGCCCTCGTAGGGCGCGAGCTTCGCACACCACTGTCCTCCGACCCGCAGCCGGCTGGAGGAGGGCCGCCCGATGCGCACGGCGGAGATCGCGTCGCTCACCACGTCCATACGGGAAGGGTAGTCACCAGATCACCGGTGAGACGTATGCGTATCCAGGTGAGCCTGTCAGGCATCGATAAGCTCACACATTCCCTCATAGCCTGGGAGCATGACTGACGAAGAAGGCGTGCGGCGTTTTGTCATCGGTGACCACGAGGTGTTCCGGGTCGTGGAGTGGGAGGGGCCCTACGTGCCGGTCGGGGACCTCGTTCCCGGCTGCGGTCCCGAGGTGTGGAAGGAGCACGAGGACCTGCTCGTCCCCGGCTTCAAGGAGGCCGGCGGAGACCGGGCGGTGGTGGCGCTCCAGACCTGGGTGGTGCGCGGCGGCGGGCGGACGGTGCTGGTCGACACCGGTGTGGGCAACGACCGGGAACGGCCCGGCACCCCGCTGTTCCACCGACGGAAGGGCGACTTCCTGGCGCGCCTGGAGCGGGCCGGGATCCGTCCGGAGGACGTGGACGTCGTCGTCAACACCCATATCCACGGCGACCACATCGGCTGGAACACCCATGAGGTGGACGGGCGGTGGGTGCCCACCTTCCCTCGCGCGCGGTATCTGATCCCGGCCGCCGACGACCGTCACTTCGGCCCGGCGGGCGGCTACGCCGGAGGCGTCCGGCCCGACGACCGGCTGATGTACGAGGACAGCATCGCGCCGGTCCACAGGGCCGGACAGGCCGTGCTGTGGGAGGAGGAGTACCGCATCGACGAGCACCTGACCCTGGAGGCCGTGCCGGGCCACACTCCCGGCTCGTCCGTGCTGTGGCTCGCCTCGGGCGGCGATCGGGCCGTCTTCGTCGGCGACCTGCTGCACAGCCCGCTCCAGATCCTCCACCCCGACCGCAACAGCCGCTTCTGCGGCGAGCCGCGGCAGTCGGTGGCGAGCAGGCGCCGGGTGCTCGAACGGGCCGCTCGCGAGGACGCATGGGTGATCCCGGCGCACTTCGGCGGCCCGGGGGCGGTACGGGTGGCGTTCCAGGGGGCGCGCGACCGGTTCACGGTCGTGCCCCCGCACGAGCGGTGATGACGGGCTTTCGTCCCGCACAACGCCCTGATCAGCACGTTTGTTGCCACTGATCACTGGCGTCGTGTGAGCGCTCGGTGAATCCCCGTTACCGACGGGTACACAAAGCTCCTGCCGCGTCATACCCTGCGCTTCATGACGGACGCGCAGGCCCCGGCCCAGACCGGCACGAACCCTCTCGCCCCCGCCCCGGCGGGTGCCCGCACCGCGGCCGACGTGGTGACCCCGGAGCTGGTCGCCCAGCTCACCAAGGGAGTCGTCGGATCCGGCCGGACCGCCAACCACACGCCGTTCACCGGTGAGAAGCTCGCCGACCTGCCCGAGTCCACCCCCGAGGACGTGGCCACCGCCTTCGAGCGGGCCCGCGCCGCCCAGACCGTCTGGGGACAGGTCCCCGTCCGGCAGCGCGCCGCGGTACTGCTCCGCTTCCACGACCTGGTGCTCGAACGCCAGGCCGAGGTACTCGACCTCATCCAGCTGGAGACCGGCAAGGCCCGTCTGCACGCGCACGAGGAGGTGCAGGCGGTCGCCGTCGCGGCCCGGCACTACGGCCGCCGGGCCGCGGCCTACCTGAAGCCGAAACGGCACACGGGCGCCGTACCGACCCTGACGAAGGTCGTCGAACTGCGCCACCCGCGCGGCGTCGTCGGTCAGATCGCCCCCTGGAACTACCCGCTGGAGCTCTCGGTCGGCGACGCGCTGCCCGCCTTCGTCGCGGGCAACGCCGTGGTGATGAAGCCCGACACGGAGACCTGCCTGACCGCGCTGTGGGCGCGGGACCTGCTGATCGAGGCCGGGCTGCCCGCCGACGTGTTCCAGGTCGTCATCGGTGACGGCCCGGTCGTCGGCCCGGCGGTCGTCCAGCACGCCGACTACGTCTCCTTCACCGGCTCCACCCGCACCGGCCGCGAGGTCGCCCAGGGTGCCGCCGCCCGCCTGGTCGGTGTCTCCCTCGAACTCGGCGGCAAGAACGCCATGCTGGTCCTCGAGGACGCCGACATCGAGAAGGCCGCGGCCGGCGCGGTCCGTGCCTGCTTCTCCTCGGCCGGCCAACTGTGCATCTCCATCGAGCGGTTGTTCGTCCACGAGTCGGTCGCGGACGCGTTCCTGGAGCGCTTCGCCGCCCGGACCAGGGCCATGCGCCTCGGCACGTCTCTCGCGTACGGCGCCGACATGGGCTCGCTGGTCGGCGAGCGGCAGCTGGAGACCGTCACCCGCCACGTGGAGGAGGCCGTCGCCAAGGGCGCCAGGGTGGTGGCGGGCGGCGTGGCCCGCCCCGACGTCGGCCCGTACTTCTTCGAGCCGACCATCCTCGACGGCGTCGAGACGCCGATGTCGGTCTGCACCGAGGAGACCTTCGGCCCGGTCGTCTCGATCTACCGCTTCGCCACCGACGACGAGGCCGTCGAGCGCGCCAACTCCACACCGTACGGCCTGAACTCGTCGGTGTGGACCAAGGACGCCCGCCGGGGCCGCGAGGTCGCCGCCCGGCTGCGCACCGGCACGGTCAACATCAACGAGGGTTACGCGCCCGCCTACGGCAGCGTCCAGTCGCCGATGGGCGGAATGAAGGACTCCGGCCTGGGCCGCCGACACGGCTCGGAGGGCATCCTCAAGTACACCGAAGCCCAGACCATCGCCCACCAGCGGCTGCTGCCCATGGCCCCGTCGCTCGGCATGGACGACGCGGCGTACGCGGCGTTCATGAGCCGGAGCCTGAAGCTGATGAAGGCCTTCCGCCTTCGCTAGTCGATTCCCGACCACACCCGTCCACACCCCGTTCTCGACGAGGAGAGCACGTGTCGCAGGAGCAGACTGTCCAGACCCGGGACGAGGACGGGTACGACTACGACGTCATCGTGGTCGGATCGGGGTTCGGCGGCTCCGTGTCCGCACTCCGCCTGACCGAGAAGGGATACCGCGTCGGCGTCCTGGAGGCCGGCCGCCGCTTCACCCGTGACACCCTCCCCAAGAACTCCTGGGACCTGAAGAACTACCTGTGGGCCCCGAAGCTCGGCCTGTACGGCATCCAGCGCATCCATCTGCTCGGCAACGTCATGGTGCTGGCAGGCGCCGGCGTCGGCGGCGGCTCCCTCAACTACGCCAACACCCTCTACGTACCGCCGAAGGCCTTCTTCGACGACCCGCAGTGGCGTGACATCACCGACTGGCAGGAGGAGCTCGCCCCGTACTACGACCAGGCCAGGCGCATGCTCGGGGTCCGGCTCAACCCGACGATGACGCCGTCCGACGTGCATCTGAAGGCAGCGGCCGAGCGCATGGGCGTCGGCGACTCCTTCCACATGGCCCCGGTCGGGGTGTTCTTCGGGGACGGCGAGGACGCCGACGGCAAGGCGAAGGCCAGGCCGGGGGAGCAGGTCGCCGATCCCTACTTCGGCGGGGCCGGCCCCGACCGCAGGGCCTGCACCGAGTGCGGCGAGTGCATGACGGGCTGCCGGCACGGCGCCAAGAACACGCTGAACGAGAACTACCTCCACCTCGCCGAGAAGGCGGGCGCGGTGGTCCACCCCATGACGACGGTCGTGTCCGTCACGGACGACTCGCGCGGCGGCTACGCGGTCGCCACGCTCCCCACGGACGACAGGAAGAAGGGCGCGGGCCGGACCTTCACCGCCCGCCGGGTCGTCCTGGCCGCCGGCACCTACGGGACCCAGACGCTGCTGCACCGTATGAAGGCGGGCCGGCAACTGCCCCACCTCTCGCCCCGGCTGGGCGAGCTGACCCGCACCAACTCCGAGGCCCTGGTGGGCGCCCAGACCGACAACCGGCGATACCGCAGGGCGACCGGCGAGCCGAAGGCCGACTTCACCCGCGGGGTCGCCATCACGTCCTCCATCCACCCCGACGAGAACACCCACATCGAGCCCGTCCGCTACGGCAAGGGATCCAACTCGATGGGCGGGCTGTCGATCCTTCAGGTCCCCTACGTGGACGGCGGGTCCCGGTTCGCGGCCTGGCTGGCGAACGCCGCCCGGCATCCACTGCTGGTGCTGCGCTCGCTGTCCAACCGCCGCTGGTCGGAGCGGACCATCATCGGCCTGGTGATGCAGTCCCTGGACAACTCCCTGACGACGTACCTGAAGCCGGACGGCGTCGGCAAGGGCCTGCTCACCGCCCGCCAGGGCCACGGCTCGCCCAACCCCAAGCAGATCCGCGCCGCCACGGAGGCCGCCGCCACGCTCGCCGCCGAGATCAACGGCTTCGCCGGTTCCAACGTGGGTGAGCTGATGGGCACCCCGCTCACCGCGCACTTCCTCGGCGGCTGCCCGATCGGCGACTCGACCGAGACGGGCGTCATCGACCCGTACCACCGCCTGTACGGCCACCCGGGCATCTCGGTCGTGGACGGGGCGGCGGTGTCCGCGAACCTGGGCGTGAACCCGTCCCTGACCATCACCGCGCAGGCCGAGCGGGCGATGTCGTACTGGCCCAACAAGGGCGAGGCCGACCCGCGCCCGGCGCAGGGCGCGGCCTACGAGCGGCTGAAGCCGGTGGAGCCCCGCCGTCCGGCCGTCCCCGCGGACGCGTTCGGCGCGTTGCGGCTGCCGTTCCTGGGGATGCCGACGGTGCCGCCGAAGAAGTAGCCGGCCCCGGGCGGACAGGGCACCGGTCCCGCGTGCTCGAGCGGTTGTGCCGGCGTCCTGGGCGGCCCTTGCGGGGGCCTCCTGTTTCCGCCGGCCGGCCCCGGGCGTCCCCGGAGCCGGCCGTTATCTGGGTGACCGGGCTGCTGTCCCCTGCCGTCCGGTCACTTCCCTGGAGCGAGGTCCCACGACGCACGGCACGGCCGCCACGTCTCATCGCTCCAGAGAGCCACGCGTGGTTCTTTCGGGCCCGCCCCTGGCTGGCACGGACACCGATACCAACGAGGTGGCGCACGCGGCGGTCACGCGCCGTACGGGTGAGATACGGCGGATGCGGGACGGGGACGCGGCACAGGCGGGGCCGGCGTGCGGGCGCCGGGGCGGGTCGGGGGACGTGGGCGCGGGCGGGCTCAGATCTTGCCGCGGCACAGTTCCAGCAGGGTCATCGCCAGCGTCGTGCCCGGCTTGCCGAGCGCGTCCCGGTAGTGGCCGAGGATCTCCATCTCGCGGGAGAGGTTCACCCGCCGGCCGCCCGAGGCGATCCGGGCATTCTGAACGACGGCCGAGACGGCCATGCGTTCCTGGATCAGGCCGATGATCCGGTCGTCGAGCGCGTCGATGCGCTCGCGGGCGCCGGTGATCACATCGGCGGCCTCGGGCGTGCGCGCGCCGGTGACGTCGGTGGCGGTGACGGTCATGAGGGGCTCCTCGTCGGACGGGGTGCCCCGGAGCGGCAGGATCCGGAGAACACCAGGCGCCCCGGACCTTGTCGGCCCGGGGCGCCTGGGAAGTCGCTTGTCAGTTGCTCAAGCAGCACGACCATGGCAGCCGGCGGGCCGGTTGCCATAGGTAAAGACGAAGGTCTGGTGCTTGAGCATGGGCCCAGTATGCCGGGTGGCGCGGGCGAGTCCAACACGGTTCGCATGATGAGACGGCGGTTCCGGGTGCGAGCCCGCGGACGACGTCGAAGTCACGCACGCACACCCCGGTAGAATTGGCAAGCACGTAAGACCCCGCCCGATCCGCCGGAAGGCTCCCGTGTCCTCAGCGCCCCCCGCTGCCGCCACCCCCGACACCGTCCTGGTCGTCGACTTCGGTGCGCAGTACGCCCAGCTCATCGCCCGTCGCGTCCGCGAGGCCCGGGTCTACAGCGAGATCGTCCCCAGCACCATGCCGGTGGCCGAGATGCTCGCCAAGAACCCGGCGGCGATCATCCTCTCCGGCGGCCCTTCGTCCGTGTACGAGGAGGGCGCCCCCCGCCTGGACCGCGAGATCTTCGAGGCCGGCGTCCCCGTCTTCGGCATGTGCTACGGCTTCCAGCTGATGGCCCAGGTCCTCGGCGGCACCGTCGACAACAGCGGCGCCCGCGAGTACGGCCGTACGCCGCTGCACGTCTCCAAGGCGTCCTCCACCCTCTTCGAGGGCACCCCGGCCGAGCAGCCGGTGTGGATGTCGCACGGCGACGCCTGCTCCGCCGCCCCCGAGGGCTTCGCCGTCACCGCCTCCACGGACGTCGTCCCGGTCGCCGCCTTCGAGAACGACGAGAAGAAGCTCTACGGCGTCCAGTACCACCCCGAGGTCATGCACTCCACGCATGGCCAGCAGGTGCTGGAGCACTTCCTGTACCGCGGCGCGGGCCTGGAGCCCAACTGGACCACGGGCAACGTCATCGAGGAGCAGGTCGAGGCGATCCGCGAGCTGGTCGGCGACCGGCGCGCGATCTGCGGTCTGTCCGGCGGCGTCGACTCCGCGGTGGCCGCCGCCCTGGTGCAGAAGGCCATCGGCTCCCAGCTGACCTGCGTGTACGTCGACCACGGTCTGATGCGCAAGGGCGAGACCGAGCAGGTCGAGAAGGACTTCGTCGCGGCCACCGGCGTGCAGCTGAAGGTCGTCGACGCCGAGGAGCGCTTCCTCGAGGCGCTCGCCGGGGTCAGCGACCCCGAGGAGAAGCGGAAGATCATCGGCCGCGAGTTCATCCGGGTCTTCGAGCAGGCGCAGGCGGAGATCATCGCGGACGAGGGCCCGGCCGTGGAGTTCCTCGTGCAGGGCACGCTCTACCCGGACGTCGTCGAGTCCGGCGGCGGGACCGGCACCGCGAACATCAAGTCCCACCACAACGTCGGCGGCCTGCCCGAGGACCTCGAGTTCAAGCTGATCGAGCCGCTGCGCAAGCTGTTCAAGGACGAGGTCCGCATGGTCGGCCAGGAACTCGGCCTGCCGGAGGAGATCGTCCAGCGCCAGCCGTTCCCGGGTCCGGGCCTCGGTATCCGTATCGTCGGCGAGGTGACGAAGGAGCGTCTGGACCTGCTGCGCGAGGCGGACGCCATCGCCCGTGAGGAGCTGACCGCGGCGGGCCTGGACCGGGACATCTGGCAGTGCCCCGTGGTCCTGCTCGCCGACGTGCACAGCGTCGGTGTCCAGGGCGACGGCCGCACCTACGGCCACCCGATCGTCCTGCGCCCGGTCTCCTCCGAGGACGCCATGACCGCGGACTGGTCCCGGCTGCCGTACGACGTCCTCGCGAGGATCTCGACGCGGATCACGAACGAGGTGCGGGACGTCAACCGGGTCGTCCTCGACGTGACCTCGAAGCCGCCGGGGACCATCGAGTGGGAGTAGGCCGCGGCTGATGGGGTTCAGGTGCGCTTGATCGTGCGCACCGGCTCGCCGGGCTGCCAGACCTGGACGACGAGGTACGTGTCGTCCTCGACGTAGGTGCGCACGACCTCCGTCAGCTCGGTGCGGAAGAGGTGGAACGGCTGCGGCGGTTCCACCTCTTTCGTGTAGGCGGACTTCCGCGGGCCGTCGGCCACCTCGATCGCCCGTCCGCTGATCCGCACGTCACCGCCCGCCATGCCGGTGCCCTCCCCGGGGTTGGCCTGGAGCGCGAAACGGGGGTCGCGGCGCAGGTCGCGGGCCTTGAGCGAGTCCCACATCATCCCCAGCCACAGCTCGCCGCGGCGGAAGTCGACCTCCAGCCCCGAGGTCCGCGGGGAGCCGTCCTTGCGCAGGGTGACGAGGACGTGGTGGGTGTAGGCGCGGAAGCGTTCCTCGACGGTCCCGGCGAGGTCCGGTTCGGCGGCGACGAAGGATTTCCAGGGAGCTGCCATGCGGCGAGTGTGGCGCCGAAACCCGACATCTACTGTCGCCTTTCCGCACGGCCTCGTTCTCTCCCCCGGCAAGCCCTGTTCTCCTGGGCCGACCGACGGTACCTTCCCGCCCGTACGCAACCGAGTGCCGGAGGACCAATGCCCGGGCCCACTCCGCCCCCGCCCCCACCCCTGCCCACGGACCAGCTGCGGTTCGCCATGCCGCCCAAGCACGCATCGGCCGAGGACGAACGCCGGTACCGCAAGGAGCGGCTCGCGGCCGCGCTGCGGCTCTTCGGGCGGTACGGGTTCGAGGACGGCGTCTCCGGGCACATCACCGCCCGCGACCCCGAGTTCAGCGACTGCTTCTGGGTCAACCCCTTCGGGATGCCGTTCCGACACGTCACCGTGAGCGACCTCGTCCTCGCCAACCAGGACGGGCAGGTCGTCGAGGGCGGCTACCACGTCAACCAGGCCGCGTTCACCGTGCACGCCCAGGTCCACGCGGCCCGCCCGGACGTGGTCGCGGTCGCGCACTGCCACTCGGTGCACGGGCGGGCACTGGCGACTCTGGGCGAGCTCCTGGAGCCCATCACCCAGGAGAGCTGCGCCTTCTACGAGGACCACGCTCTCTACGACGCCTACACCGGTGTCGCGGTCGACGCCGAGGCCGGCCGCCGGATCGCGGCCGCGCTGGGCTCGCACAAGGCGCTGGTGCTGCGCAACCACGGCCTGCTGACGGTCGGCGACTCGGTGGACGCCGCCGCCTGGTGGTTCCTGACCATGGAACGCTCCGCCCAGGTACAGCTCACCGCCCGCGCGGCCGGACGGCCGGTCCTGATCGACCACAAGGCGGCGGTGTCGACGCGCGAACAGCTCGGCGGAGACCTGGTGGCCTGGATCAACTACCAGCCCCTGTGGCAGGACATCAGCCGTAGCGAGCCCGACCTGCTGAGCTGAGCCTGCGGGGTGGCCGACCCGGGGCGTTCCCTGTGTCAGGACCCCGGGCGTGCCCCGGGGTCCAGGATCCGGGTCTCGCGGCGCCGGTACCCCTGCGGCACCGCCGCCTTGGTCATCGCGAACTCCTCGTCGGTGAGCAGCCCGTCCCGGTGCAACCTGCCCAACCCCCGCAGGCGGCGCAGCAGTACGTCGTGGTGGTCGGCCCGTGGGGGGCGGCGACACCGAGCGGGGGCCCCGGCGTGATCCTGACCGCGCCGTCGAAGGCCCGGCATCCGTCACGCTGGATGATCTCGGCCATAAGGGAGTTCTCGCAGCCGGGTCAACACGACGAGCCGGGCTTCACCCGCGCTGACCAGACCGGGCGGACGGGCACCGGGTGAGGTAGGGCACAATTCGCTGTCGCGGTGGGGTGTTGTCGGCAGGACTTCTGCGGTTCCTGGGGAAGGCGGGCATCGGGCGTGGCGGTGCAGGAAGCGAGAGACGGCGCGGCGAAGCGCGCCCACACGGGCGGCTGCACGTGCGGGGACTGCCCGCACGGGGCGCGAACGGGGCACCGGCGGGCCGTGGCCGAATTCCTTCTCGAACGGGACGAGTTCGCCGCCGGGCAGGGCCTGCCCGCGGCCGTGGCCCACTCTGCGTCGGCCTCCCGGCAATGGGTCTCGGAGGAGCTGACCCAGACCGCGGAACTCGTCGCCGAACGCGGCCGTGCCGAGGGCGAGGCCTGGCTGGCGAGGCTGTGGCACCGGACGGCGATCGCGGTGGGAGCGGCGGTCGTGCTGCTGCTCCTGGCGCAGGCGCTGACGGCGATCGGCGCGGGATGGAGCACCGCCCGGACCGCGGGACTGCTGGCGGCGGTTCTGGTGGGCGGGGTGCTGACGGCCGCCTCCTGGTTCCACCGGGCGCGCGGCGGTGTGCTGGCCCCGGTCATCGGTGAGGACAACCGGCTGTCCACCTCCCGCGCGGTCGCCGCGGGCTGGGTGCTGTTCGTGGTGTACGCGGTGCTGGTGCTGGCGGGCCGCCTGGCGGTGGCCTCCGGCCATGCGGAGCGCGACGCGCTGATCTCCGGACTGGAACTGGCCCGCGGCGCCGGCGTGGTCACCGTGCTCGCCGTGGTCTGCGGGATCGCGGTGCTGGTGCGGCGTGTGGTGGGGCTGCGAGTGCTGGGACAGCGGTTGCAGAAGGTGCGCGCGGACCGGCCCCGTGCCGCCGACCTGCTCACCGACGACTCGGGCCGCGGTACCTTCACCGACCTGCAGTACGTCGTGATCAGCGCTGTCGCGCTGGTCTTCGCGGCGGTGCGGCTGGCCCGTCGGCCCGACCAGCTGCCCGACCTGCCGTGGGGGCTGGCGGTGCCGGTCCTGGTGTCGGCCGCGACCTACCTGGCCGGCAAGTACGCGGAGGGCGGGCGCCCGGTGATCCTCTCGGTGGTCCGGGCCCGGGAGGCCGGCGACCTGGACGGGCCGATCCGCACCGGCGACGACATCGAGATCCGTGGCGTGGGGTTCGTCCCGCCCGGAGCGCAGGCCGCCGACCGGCTGTCGCGGATGGTGGTCCGCATCGGCGCGGTCAACGTCCACGTGCCCCTGGTCCCGGTCACCGGAGGCTTCACCAGCCCCACGGACGCCGCGCTGACCGTGCCCGTCCCGGCGGACGTGGAGCCGGGCCGGGTCGAGGTGCAGGTGGTGACCGCGGCGGGGGTCGAGACCAACCGGTACGCGATCGACGTGACCGAGTGAGCCGGGCGCCGATGCCGTCCGGGTGAGCCACGCGCGCCGAAACCGTCCGGAAGCCGGAAAGAAATCGGGAAAACGGCGGAGCGCGGTTGAACGGGTCCTTTCGTCCGTACGTATGGTCGGTTGAGTGGTGAACGGCCTTGCGGTGAGAGGTGGCTGACAGTGATGACTCACGGTCTTCGTACGGATACGCGGACCTCGTATGCGGATCGACCAGGTACCTGGCGGGACGTCGCCGCGCGATACTCCCTCCTCCCCCTCCGGGTCTTCCTGGGTGTCACCTTCGTCTACGCCGGCCTGGACAAACTCACCGACAGTGCCTTCATGAAGGCCGCCGGGCCCGGATCGATCGGCGACACGATGCGCGCGGCCCGCGACTCCTCCGCGATCCCGGCCCTCGTCGACCTGGCCCTGAAGAGCCCCGTCGGCTTCGGCTACGCCATCGCCTTCGGCGAACTCGCCGTCGGCATCGGTGTGCTGGTCGGCCTCCTGGGAAGGCTGGCCGCGCTCGGCGGCGCGCTGATCTCCCTCAGCCTGTGGCTCACGGTCAGCTGGGCCACCACCCCCTACTACTTCGGCAACGACCTCGCCTATCTGATGGCCTGGCTGCCCCTGGTCCTGGCCGGCACCTCGATGTTCTCCCTGGACGCCGCCCTGCGGGCGCGGCGGCGGGGCGCCGGGGACTACCGGTAGGTCCGGAACCCCCGGGGCGGCCGGGCGGTCGGGGGCGGCCGCCGCATCCCGACCGCCCGGCGGCCGGGGCTCAGCCCACCCCTCCGCCCGGGGTTCAGCCCACCCTCTCCGCCCGGGGCTCGCGGATCCCGCCGCGACGGGCTCGGCGGCGCCGCCGCACGGCCGCGTTGAGCCCCGCCACCACCCCTGCCAGGCACAGGCCGCCCACCACCAGTGGGACCCCCACGAACCAGGGGGTCTGCCAGAGGCCACGGGCGTCTCCGGCGTACACGACGCCGGCCGCGACGAGGAAGACGCCGCCCACCAGCTTGCCCGGCTGGAACTCATGACGCAGCACGGCTCACCTCCGCCTGTCCCAAGCCGACCTGAAGGTCGAGTTCCAGCGTCCCGGCCTTCTTCACGCCTGTCGCCGGTCTCAGGGTCACCTGCTCGTGCCTGCCCGGAGTCACGTCCACGTCCTCGGAGCCGTCGCCCGGCAACCGGATGTCGCCGATCCCCACGTCGATGGTCGCCCGCACGGTCATGCCCTGGGGGACGATCACGCGCAGCCGTCCCGCTCCCACCTGTGCCCGCGCGGCCACCGTCTGGTCGCTGCCGATGTGTATGCGGGTCAGGTCCAGGATGCCCTCGCCGGTGCCGAGCTGGTACTTCGGCTTCACCTCCGCCGCCGCGGCGGGCCGCCAGGTCGTGTGCGACCAGCGCGTGGTGATGTCCTCGGGCAGCGCCGCCGAGCCGGCGAGCAGGGCCGCGGTGATGAGCGCCAGCAGGATCGAGCCCGCTCCCGTGCGGCCCAGGAAGGCGCTGACGGCCATGCCCAGGCCGAAGACGCCGAGCGCGCAGGCCAGACCGGTCTGGAGGCTGGTGCCGAGCGTGTGGTCGCTCCAGGTCAGGCCGGTGCCCAGGCCGCCCGCGACCAGGGCGATCAGGAAGACCCAGCCGCCGATCCAGCGCGGGCCGCGCGGACCACGCGGGCGGGGCGGCTCCGAGCGCGGGGTGCGCGCTGCCGCGTCGTCGTGGCCGCCGAGGCTGATGTTGACGGCCGCCGCGATGTCCCGGTCGCGCGAGTCCTGGGGGCCCCAGAGATAACCGGTGCCGCCGACATGGGTGCCGTCCTTGACGATCGGGTCCCGCCACCAGGACGGGTAGGCGGCGGGCGCCGGCGGCGCCTGGGGTTCCGGCGGGGCGTCCGCGACGGCCTGGGCGGCCAGCGGGTCGGGGCCGGGGGCACCGCGGTACCGCGACCAGTAACCTGCGCCCGCGAGCAGCAGGGAGAGGACGACCGCGAAGGTCAGCACACTGCCGTTGCGCAGCATCGACAGGAACACCCCGCAGCCGACCAGCGCGAACAGCACGGCCGCCAGCGCCTGGCCGTCCACCCGGCCGGTGAGGAGCTTGCGCACCTCGTTCTCGTCCTCGTCGTCGTACGGCACGAAGAGCCAGGCGAAGCCGTAGAAGATCAGGCCGATGCCACCGGTCGCGGCGAGCACGGCCAGTGTGATGCGGAAGATCACCGGGTCCATGTCGCACAGCCGGCCCAGGCCCGAGCACACCCCGCCGATCAGGTTGTGCCGCCGGTCCCGCCGGAACCTCGGTGGGCCCACGGCGGCTTCCGGTCCCCCGGCGGCCGGAGAGCCGACTCCCGCTCCCGCCGACGCTCCGTCCGCCGCTGCGGCAGCCCCGCCCCGGCCGGGCTGCTCGGCCCGGCCGGGGCGCGGCTCCTCGGCCGTCTCCGGCCGGCCCGTCGCCCCCGTCGTCCCCGTCACGCTCGCCTCTCCGGTCCGCCCGGGCCCGTCGTCCGCACCCGGCTGTCCGCCTTTTCTCTCAGTCCCTGCTCTGTCCGTTCCGCGCGCGTCCGTGTGCTCGGGCCCGCGCGGCTCCTCACCAGCACCCGTGCCGGGCGCGGTGTCCCGCGGCCCGGAGCCCGGGACCGGGCGGGGGCCGGGTTCCGGGCCGTTCGCGGCGGGCTGGTGATTCCCCATGCGTCCATGGTGACGGGCGCGCTGCCGCGGCGGCAGCGGGGACGACCCTGGCCGAACCCTGATTCGTCCCTGAGGCAGGGGCGGGGTTGCGTTCGACGGGCTTGCGGAACGGCCTCCGACTCGTCCTCGCCGGGCCCTCGGCGAGCCCTCGCCCACGGACGGTACCGCGCCACCCGGGGTCCACCGAAGATCGTTCCCAAGATCAGGGGCGTCTCGGGGGCGGACCCTGATGACCCGGCTCCGCGGGCATGTGACCATCGATGGCATGCCGGACGCCGCAGCACTGCCTCTCGACGACCCGCGGCCGCCGCGCAAGCTCTACCGCAGCAGCGACGGACGCTGGCTCGGCGGAGTGGCGCGAGGTCTCGCCGGGCACCTCGGGCTGCCCGTGGTCTGGGTGCGGCTCGTCTTCGCCGGCCTGTTCATGGCCGACGGTCTCGGCGCGCTGCTGTACGCGGCCTTCTGGTTCTTCGTCCCGCTCGGCGTCGGCGGCGTCGGCGACCAGAAACCGCCCTCGCTCGTCGCCACGGAGACCTCGCCGGACGGCCGGCGCAGACTCGTCGCCCGCAAACCGGACAAGGGCCAGATCGTCGCCCTGCTCCTCATGGTCGTCGTGGCGACGGTCTTCGTCGGCAGCGTGAACCTGGGAGGCGGCGCCAAGGCGTACCTCGTGCCGGCCGTCCTCGTCGCCGCGGGCGTCGCCCTGGTCTGGCGTCAGGCGGACAACGCCCGCCGGGCGCGCTGGGCGGAGGTGGGCCGCCACCGCAGTACGCTGACGCTGCTGCGCACCGGCGCGGGAGTCCTGCTGGTCACCGCCGGTGTCTCGGCCATCTTCGTCCTGCAGGGGTCCGCCGCCCACCTCGGCTCGGTGCTCCAGGCGGCCCTCGCCGTCCTGGTGGGCGTCACCCTGCTCGCCGGGCCGTACCTCGTGCGCATGACCCAGGATCTCTCCGAGGAGCGCCTGATGCGCATCCGCGCCCAGGAGCGCGCCGAGGTCGCCGCCCACGTCCACGACTCGGTGCTGCACACCCTGACCCTGATCCAGCGCAACGCCGAGAACGCGGGCGAGGTCCGCCGCCTGGCGCGCGCCCAGGAGCGCGACCTGCGCGCCTGGCTGTACAAGCCGGAGGGCAACGGCAAGGACGAGGCCGACGAGCCGGCCACCCTCGCCGAGGCGGTCAAGCGCAACGCTGCCGAGGTCGAGGACAAGCACGGCGTCCCCATAGAGGTGGTCGTGGTCGGCGACTGCCCGCTCGACGAGCGGATCGGCGCCCAGATGCAGGCCGCGCGCGAAGCCATGGTCAACGCCGCCAAGTACGGTGGCGAGGGTGGCGCCGTGCAGGTGTACGCCGAAGTCGAGGGCAGGACGGTCTTCGTCTCCGTACGGGACCGCGGCCCGGGCTTCGACCTCGACGCGATACCCGCCGACCGCATGGGCGTCAGAGAATCGATCATCGGCCGCATGGAGCGCAACGGAGGTACGGCCCGGCTGCGCGCCGTACCGGACGGCGGCACGGAGGTCGAGCTGGAGATGGAGAGGGCGGAGAACACGTGATGAGCGACCCGACCGAGGCGAACGGTACGGCGGGAGCGGAGACGACGGAGGCGGCCGGGGCCGCCGGCGGCGCTGCCGGTGGACGGCATGTGCGCGTGGTCCTCGTCGACGACCACCGCATGTTCCGTACGGGTGTCCAGGCCGAGATCGGCCGGACCGACGAGACCGGCGTGGAGGTCGTCGGCGAGGCCGCCGACGTCGACCAGGCGGTCACGGTCATCACCGCGACCCGGCCCGAGGTGGTCCTTCTCGACGTCCACCTTCCCGGCGGCGGCGGTGTCGAGGTGCTGCGGCGCTGCGCCGCGCTGATGGCCGACGCCGAGCAGCCGGTCCGTTTCCTGGCGCTGTCCGTCTCGGACGCGGCGGAGGACGTGATCGGTGTGATCCGCGGTGGGGCACGCGGATATGTGACGAAGACGATCACCGGTTCCGACCTCGTCGACTCGATCTTCCGGGTCCAGGAGGGCGACGCCGTCTTCTCACCGCGCCTGGCCGGGTTCGTGCTCGACGCCTTCGCCTCCACCGACGCCCCGCCGGTCGACGAGGACCTGGACCGCCTCACCCAGCGCGAGCGCGAGGTCCTCAGACTGATCGCCCGCGGCTACGCCTACAAGGAGATCGCCAAGCAGCTGTTCATCTCGGTGAAGACGGTCGAGTCCCATGTCTCGGCGGTCCTGCGCAAGCTCCAGCTGTCCAACCGGCACGAGCTGACCCGCTGGGCGACCGCGCGCCGACTGGTGTGACCGGCCGCCCCGCCGACTCTGCTACGCCACCCGGGTCGCCCCCGCGAACGGCATCTGGTCGATCGGGGCCAGGCGGACCGGGGCCGAGGGGTTCGGGGCGTGGATCATCCGGCCGTTGCCCACGTAGATGCCGACGTGGCTGATCCCGGAGTAGAAGAACACCAGGTCGCCGGGGCGCAGATCGGACCGTGCGACACGGCGGCCGGCGTTGATCTGGGCGTAGGTGGTGCGGGGCAGGGAGATCCCGGCGGCGCGGTAGGCGGCCTGGGCCAGGCCCGAGCAGTCGAAGGCGTCGGGGCCGGTCGCGCCCCAGACATAGGGGCTGCCGAGCTTCTGGTACGCGTAGGCGACGGCCGCCGCCGCACGGGAGTTGGGCGCCGGCACCGAGCCGGGGGCGCCGAGCCCGCCCCTGGGGGAAGCCGAGCGGGAGGCGTGCGAGGAGCCGTCGCCGAGCGCGGCGCGCTGCTGGGGGGACAGCCCTGCCAGCAGCCGCCGGGCCTTGTCGAGCCTGCGGGTGATCGTCTTCTTCTGCCGGCGCAGCTCCGCCTGTCGTGACCTGAGCGAGGACAGCTCGATGCGCGCGGCCCCGCGCAGCTGCTCGATCTCCCGCAGCCGCCTGCGCACGTCGGAGACCGCGGCCGTCTGCCGGGCACCGGCCCGTTCCGCGAATTCGGCGTCCCGCAGGTACCGCCCGGGGTCGTTGGAGAGCATCAGCCGCACCGAGGGGTCGATCCCCCCTTCCCGGTACTGGGCCGCGGCGATCGAGCCGAGGGCGTCGCGTGCCGCGTTGAACCCCTGCTGCCTGCGGGCCGCCTCGTCGCCCAGTGTCTTGAGCCGCTTCTCCGCCGCGTCCGCCCTCTCCTTCGCCCCGTCGTACTTCTGGGTGGCGACCTCCGCCTCCTGGTACAGCTTGTCCACCCTGGCCTTGACCTGCTCCGGCGTCAGCTGCGGCGCCGCCTGCCCGATGCCGTCGAGGCCGGTGGCCGTCGCCGCGCCCGCCAGGGCGATCGTGGCGGCCGTGCGCGCCGTACCGCCGTTGAGCGAGCGCTGTCGGGGCCTGCGGTGCGCTGCCACGTGGACCGTCACGTCCCTTCGTCGGCCGCGGAAGCGGTGGGCGTCCGGCGGCGGCCCACACAGGGGGAGCGTGCCGCCGCCGGACCTTCTGGCGGGGGTGCCGGCTGCCGCCCCTGGCCCGGGCGGCGGTGGGGAGCCGGTCACCTGGAGGGACGCTAGAGCGCTCCGTGCCGATCCTGTGACTCCATGTACGGAACTGGCCTGAGGGGACCGTATCGTGACCGTATGTGACCGTCGTCCGGGACCGAGGCTGGCGACTTCACGCAGAGCGATGACCGATGCGGCGGTTCGGGGGGAGGCGCGGACGGCCGAGTGCTATGAGGGCGCATATATGCGTCGTCGGCCCGCGGTCCGGCGGCCCAGCCGACCGGACCGGTGTCCGAGGCGACCGGGCAGGCGTCCGAGCCGACCGGGCAGGCGTCCGAGCCGACCGGGCAGGCGTCCGAGCCGACCGGGCCGGTGTCCGAGGCGACCGGACCGCTGGTTAGGCTCCGGCCTCATGGACGTACTCATCCATCTCTTCGTCGGCCTGCACATCATCGGGATCGCCGCGCTGCTCGGCGGATTCCTCACCCAGATGAAGGCGATGGGCCAGGGCACGGCCCAGTTCGTGCCGGCCATGCTGCACGGTGCGCTGACCATGCTGGTCACCGGTGTCGTCCTGGTCGGCCTCAACGAAGCGCAGGACCACCACATCGACAACATCAAGATCGGCGTGAAGCTGGCGCTGCTGATCGTGATCCTCGGCCTGGTCTACGTCAAGCGCGACGACGAGAAGGTCGACAAGGGCATGTTCGGCGTCGTGGGCCTGCTGACCATGACGAACATCTTCATCGCGGTGCTGTGGACCTGAGTTCGGCGCGTGCGTCCGCGACGGCCCCGGCGGCGACGGCCACCCACACCGTCACGGCCACCCACAGCACCGCCTCGCCGGACGCCGCGAACTCGGGGATGTCCAGGTTCGTGGCCACCGACAGCATCGCCGACGCCGTCATGCCCAGCGGGAAGACGGTCGACCAGCGGCTCACGTCGTAGCGGAGCCGGGGACGTGCCAGCTCGGCCACGAGCAGGACGGCGCACCAGCACAGGTCGAAGGCGAGCAGGGCCAGCGTGACGGTGTGCAGGACGTCGTGGTCGTCCTGGTTCCACAGGTACGGGCCCCCGGTGCCGGCGGCGATCAGCTTCGCGCCCGCGAGTGCGGAGATCGCCAGTGCTCCGCCCGCCACCCAGTGGTCCCCGCGGCCCTCGACGACCTGACGCAGATCGAAGCGGCTCAGCGCAAAGACGTAGAGCGCGAGACCGAGCCAGAAGAACACCAGCGCCGTGTGCGCGAGCCAGGCCGTCGCCTCCGCCTTGGCCACGGACGCGCCGAGCACGCTCAGCCCCTCCGTGGCCACGCAGCACAGGAAGACGGAGCCCGGCATGGGCCGCGGCGAGTTGCGCACGACCCGCACGAGCAGCCACGGCCACAGCACCACGGCCAGGGCGAGCGCGGCCTCGGCGACGTGCTGCCAGCCCAGCACCGAGAAGCGCGTGCCCAGCACGGTGGTCGCGGCGACCCCGGTGAGTGCGCCCGGTGTTCCCGCCTCCCGGAGCCAGCGCGCCCGGTCATGCAGCAGCCGTAGGACGAAGTCCGCCGCCAGGCCCAGCCAGGCGACGCAGGCCACCGAGAGGACGGCGAGCGACAGCGCCTCGTAGCCCGTCAGATGAAGTCCGACCGACAGGATGCCGGTCGCCATGACGGCGGCCCCGGCGGCCGGCGGATGCTGCGCCAGCCAGGCGCGGAAGGGTGAGGTGGCGGGCATGATCCTGATGCTAAGAGGTGCGCGCACGGAGCGAGCGGGGTACGCGCGCGGTCGCGTGCAAAAAGGAGCCGGGGCGCTCTCAGGCCGGGCGCACCACCCCCAGGATCGCCGACGCCCCTTCGTAGAAGATCGACTCTGCACGGACATGAGCGCCGGGCCGTGGAGCGTGGATCATCGTGCCGTCACCGGCGTAGACGCCGACGTGACCTGGCTCGCCGTGGAAGAGGACCAGATCGCCGGGGAGCGCCTCGGCCAGCGGGATGCGTCTGCCCGCGCCGGCCTGATCGCGGGCGGCGCGCGGCAGGGCGACCCCCGCGGCCTTCCACGCGGCCTGGGCCAGGCCGGAGGAGTCGTACGAACCGGGACCGGCCGCACCCCAGACGTACGGCTTGCCGATCTGCGCTCGGGCGAAGGCGAGAGCCTTGCGGGCCTCTCCCCGCGCGGCCCCGCCCGACGAGGCGGGTCCCACCGGCTGCTCGGCCCCGGCCCTCGCCGGCACGGCGGCCGCGTGCGTCGGCAGCGGGCGGGCGTCGGCCAGCAGCGCACGGGCCTCGGCGAGCTTTCGCTGGACGGCGGCCTTGTCCGCCCGGATGCCACGCCGAGCCCCGCCCGTGCGCTCGACCGACGCGGGTACGGACGCGTGTGCGACCGAATCCGCGGTCGCGCGGGCGGCCGGGTTCCTGCCGGACTCGTCGGCGCCGGTGGCCTCCTGCCGGTCCGCGCCCTCCTGCCTCGAAGACCTCGCGGACCGCTGCACCGGTGAGTGGCCGATCAGGCTCTTCTGGCGTGCGATCAGCCGGCTCGTCACCTGGGCCTGGTCGAAGTAGCCCTGGGGGGTCTCGGGAAGGAGGGCGGCGTCGGGGCCGGCGGTCGCGGCGCGGGCCTGGCCGCCGGCGATGGCCTGGAGCATCTCGCGCGCCCTGCCGAGCGTGTCGGTGCGCCTGGCCATGTCGTCGAGCAGTGCGGCGACCCGGCCGCGCTGCCTGGCGGGCTCCTCCGGGGCCGCTGTGCGGTCGGCCGGGCCGTGCGCCCCGGCGTCCGGTCCGGCGGCCCGCCGGTACAGCTCGTCGATCTTCTTCTCGACCTCTTCCGCCGAGGCGGACGGCGATACCGGCGTGGTGGTGTGGTGCGACGCCAAGGGACGGCGACTCCTTCGGGCTCCGGGGCAAGGTCCGGGCGGAACCGTAACCAACTGGTGTGGTGTGTGTGAAGGTTGATGCGTGATATGCCCGATACGTTTTCGTGACCTGAGTTCGCCGGCCCGTGTGACGTGACCGGACGGCTGCGGACGGTGAAGCCGGCGATGTTCCGAGGGAGGCCACGGGTTGTCGGTGCGGCGCCCTAGACTCGTAGAGCGATGAGCAGCCTCTTTGACGACAGCTTCCTGGCGGATCTCCAGGCCCCGCGGGGCCACGAGGAGGAGCCCCCGCCGCCGCCCGAGGACGAGCACGCTCCGGAGCCGATTCCGGACGATCTGTTCGGCGGGAAGTTCGACGTGCCGCCGAGCCGGGACGCGTACTACCGCGACGGCGCCCACCGGCCCGTCGTGGACACGGCCGCGCTCCTGGAGGGGCTGAACGACAACCAGCGCGCCGCCGTCGTGCACTCCGGCTCCCCGCTGCTCA
The DNA here is from genome assembly GCF_053589015.1 of Streptomyces sp. NPDC003393. Classification (NCBI taxonomy): domain Bacteria; kingdom Bacillati; phylum Actinomycetota; class Actinomycetes; order Kitasatosporales; family Streptomycetaceae; genus Streptomyces; species Streptomyces sp. NPDC003393. The sequence goes on from NZ_JBSFRB010000002.1 coordinate 23,566, forward strand.
TCGTGGCCGGCGCCGGCTCCGGCAAGACCCGCGTGCTCACGCACCGTATCGCCCACCTGCTGGCCGAGCGGGGCGTCCACCCCGGCCAGATCCTGGCGATCACCTTCACCAACAAGGCCGCCGGCGAGATGAAGGAGCGCGTCGAACAGCTCGTCGGCCCGCGGGCGAACGCGATGTGGGTGATGACCTTCCACAGTGCGTGCGTGCGGATCCTGCGCCGGGAGAGCAAGAAGCTCGGCTTCACCTCCTCCTTCTCGATCTACGACGCCGCCGACTCCAAGCGCCTGATGGCCCTGGTCTGCCGCGACCTGGACCTCGACCCCAAGCGCTACCCGCCCAAGTCCTTCAGCGCGAAGATCAGCAACCTGAAGAACGAGCTGATCGACGAGGAGGACTTCGCCGCCCAGGCCGCCGACGGTTTCGAGAAGACCCTCGCCCAGGCTTACGCGCTCTACCAGTCGCGGCTGCGCGAGGCCAACGCCCTCGACTTCGACGACCTGATCATGACGACGGTCAACCTGCTGCGCGCGTTCCCGGACGTCGCCGAGCACTACCGCCGCCGCTTCCGGCACGTCCTGGTCGACGAGTACCAGGACACCAACCACGCCCAGTACGCCCTCGTCCGGGAACTCGTCGGCACCACCGAGCACCCCGTGGACGTGCCCGCGGGGCCGGACGACCTCCAGCCCGCCGAGTTGTGCGTGGTCGGTGACGCCGACCAGTCGATCTACGCCTTCCGCGGTGCGACCATCCGCAACATCCTCCAGTTCGAGGAGGACTACCCGGACGCGACGACGATCCTGCTGGAGCAGAACTACCGCTCCTCGCAGACGATCCTGTCCGCGGCCAACGCGGTCATCGAGCGCAACGAGTCGCGCCGCCCGAAGAACCTGTGGACCAACGCCGGCGCGGGCGCCCGTATCACCGGGTACGTCGCCGACACCGAGCACGACGAGGCGCAGTTCGTCGCCGACGAGATAGACCGCCTCACGGACGCGGGCGAGGCCAAGTCCGGCGAGGTCGCCGTCTTCTACCGCACCAACGCCCAGTCCCGTGTCTTCGAAGAGGTCTTCATCCGCGTCGGCCTGCCCTACAAGGTCGTCGGCGGCGTCCGCTTCTACGAGCGCAAGGAGGTCCGGGACGTCCTGGCCTATCTGCGGGTGCTGGCCAACCCGGAGGACTCCGTCCCGCTGCGGCGCATCCTCAACGTGCCCAAGCGGGGCATCGGTGAGCGCGCCGAGGCGATGATCGACGCCCTCGCCCAGCGGGAGAGGATCAGCTTCCCGCAGGCACTGCGCCGCGTCGACGAGGCGTACGGCATGGCCGCGCGGTCGGCGAACGCCGTCAAGCGGTTCAACACGCTCATGGAAGAGCTCCGCACCGTCGTCGAGTCCGGCGCCGGCCCGGCCACGGTCCTCGAGGCCGTCCTGGAACGCACCGGCTACCTCGCCGAGCTGCAGTCCTCCACCGACCCCCAGGACGAGACCCGGATCGAGAACCTCCAGGAACTCGCCGCCGTCGCCCTGGAGTTCGAGCAGGAGCGCGGGGAGGGCGAGTCGGTCGCGCTGTCCGACTTCCTCGAGCAGGTCGCGCTGGTCGCCGACTCCGACCAGATCCCCGACGAGGAGGACGGCGACGGCGTCATCACGCTGATGACCCTGCACACCGCCAAGGGCCTGGAGTTCCCGGTGGTCTTCCTCACCGGCATGGAGGACGGCGTCTTCCCGCACATGCGCGCCCTCGGCCAGACCAAGGAGCTGGAGGAGGAGCGGCGCCTGGCCTACGTCGGCATCACGCGGGCGCGGGAACGGCTGTATCTGACCCGTTCGGCGATGCGCAGCGCGTGGGGACAGCCGTCGTACAACCCGCCCTCCCGCTTCCTGGAGGAGATCCCGGCGGCGCACGTGGACTGGAAGCGCACGGGCGGTTCGGCACCCGTCTCCTCCGGCCCGGCAGCCGGGGTGGCGGCCTCGCTGTCGTCGTCCCGGTCCCGCTCGTCGGCGGCCGGGGCGTCCGGCTTCGCCACGCGCCGCGCCGCGGAGAAGCCGGTGGTGTCCCTCGCCGTGGGCGACCGGGTCACGCACGACCAGTTCGGCCTCGGCACGGTCGTCGCGGTCAAGGGCACGGGTGGCAACGCGGAGGCGACCATCGACTTCGGTGACGCCAAGCCCAAGCGGCTGCTGCTGCGCTACGCGCCGGTGGAGAAGCTGTAGCGGGAGAAGAAGCGGCGCTCACACGGCGAGGAGCCCCCTGCCGAAAGGCAGCGGGCTCCTCGGTGATCGGATCACTCAGGTGCTCACGTCGGGTCCAGGCCGTGGCTGCGCAGCCACGGCAGCGGGTCTATGGGCGCCCCGCCGGCGGGCCGCACCTCGAAGTGCAGGTGCGGGCCGGTGGAGTTGCCCGAGCTCCCGGAGTACGCGATGGGCTGCCCGGCCTTGACGACGGCACCGGAGAAGACCTGGTACCGGGAGAGGTGGCAGTACCACGTCTCCGTGCCGTCCTTCGCCGTCAGGATCAGCATGTTGCCGTAGGCGCTGTTCCACTGGGTGCGGACCGTGCCGTCGGTCGCGGCCATGACCGTCGTCCCGTAGGAGACGGGGAAGTCGATACCCGTGTGCACGGACATCCAGTTCACACCGGCCTGGCCGAAGTAGGCGCTGAGCCCCCTGCGCAGGACCGGAAGGGCGAACTTGGGGCGCAGCCGCTCCTTGCGGGCCGCCTCCTCCGCCGCCTTCTTCTTCTCGGCCTCCTGCTGTGCCTTGAGGTCGATCCGTTCCTGCGTACGGCTGGCGCGGTCGGCGAAGTCGTCGGCACCGGCGGACAGGCTCTGCAGCTGGGTGTCCAGCTTGTTGTTCGCGGTGGACGCCCGCACGGGGTGCGCGTCCGAAGTGGACGCCGAGGTGTCCTGGCCGTCATCGGTGAGACCGCCGACGGAGGCGGCGGCGATGCCGGCGACCCCCATCACACAGGCCGAGGGAACGGCCACGGTCAGCAACGCGGAACGCTTGGCCGGGCGGCGCCGGGAACGGCCCGCGCCGCGGGAGCCGGCCCGCGCGACCAGGGGCGGGGTGGTCTCTTCCTGGTCCTCGAGCAGTCCGGACACGGTGGGCAGCTCACCGGTGGCGGACGGCTCGGCCTCGTCGAAGCCGGTCCCGTCCTGCTGCTGGGGGCCGCGGTAGGCGACGTGATCGCCGTACTCCGCGGTCGCGCCGCGCTCGTCGCCGTCCGGCGGATGCTCGGACGGCGAGACGCCGGTGACGGCGCCGGCGGTGTCGCCGGCCGCGCCGTCGGTGTTCCACTGCGTGGCGTCGTACGCGCCGGAGTCGAGAATCTCGGTGCCCCAGCCCCACTGCTGGGTCTGGCCGGCCGCGGAGTCGGCCTGCCCCGGGCCGCCGAACGGGTCGGTCTGATCGACCCCGCCCGGCTGGAGCCAGGCGCTCGCGTCCCACTGGCCGCTGACGTCCACGGGTCCCGACTGCTGCGGTACGGCGGCCAGTTGCTGGTACCCGGTGGCCCAGGCCGTCGTGTCGTACACGCCGGTGTCGTAGGCGGCGTGGTGCTGGGCCGCGTACGCGTCGTAGGGCAGTGAGTGCTGGGTGTCCGTGGACCACTGGGTGGGGTCGTACGCGCCCGTCGCCTGCGTGCCGTCGGCCGAGAACTGGCCGAAGAGGGGGTCCGTCGCGAAACTCGCCGTGCCGTACGTGCCGGTCTGGAAACCGGTGGGGGCGTAGTCGCCGTAGGTGGTGAAGTCACCGTACGCGGCTTCCTGTCCACCGTACGGCGCGTAGGGCGCCGAGGCGTCATCGGAGGCCGGAGCCGGGGTGGTCGCGGTCCCCGACGGGTGACGGTCGTTCACCAACTTCTCTTTCGCCTCGACAACAGGGGCTGCCAGAGCAGTGCGGCGACTGTACCCGGCGGTACGCGGGCGCGACAATCTTCCACAGGTTTCCCACACCCGGGAAACGGGCAATCAGCCGCGATTCGTCGAAGTGCGGACACACCCTTGGGACTGTGTTCGAGGCGAGGTTCGACCCTGATGGGTCAATGTTCTGTTGTCAGGCCACGGTGAGACCGCCGGCGCGCGTGGTGGACGGATCACCCGGCCGCACGGTGTCCAGGGCCTGCCGTATCCCGCTGGCGACGGCAGGGTGCACGGGCATGGCGAGATGGCCGATGCCGCTCACCTGGATGTTCGTGGCCTGGAGGTCCGGGTGCTCGACACAGGCCGACTCCAGCGGGTCCATCAGGTGGTCGAGGTCGCTCCAGAAGCTGACGAAGTGCGTGCGGCAGCCGGGAGCGGGACCGGCCAGCTCCTCGATGAGCTCGGAACCGGGCCGCATCTGGCGCACGATCGGATGGGCGTTGGCCAGCGGGGCGACGCGGGTGCCGGAGTGCGGGGTGCCGAGCGTGACGAGGGTGCGCACGCGCTGGTCGCCGCCGAGCCGCTGCACGTAGTAGCGGGCGATCAGGCCGCCGAGGCTGTGGCCGACGACGTCCACGCGCTCGCTGCCGGTCCGCTCGCAGATCTCCGCTATGTGCCGGCCCAGCAGTTCCGCGGCCGTGCGGATGTCACAGGTCAGTGGCGAGTAGTTGAGGGACTCCACCTGATGCCTGCCGTGCTGGGCGAGACTGCGGCGCAGCAGGACGAACACCGAGCGGTTGTCGATGAACCCGTGCAGCAGGACCACCGGGGGCTTGGCCTCCGTCGGCAGCTGCGCGGTGCCGTCGGGTGCGGGCGCCGGGTGGGTCTGGGCCCGGCGCTCCTGGATGATCCCGGAGGGGTAGAGCAGGACGTGTCCCGCGAGGATCGCGAGCTCCAGGGCGGTCGCCTTCAGAAGGGCCAGCGACAGTCCCGCGATCTTCACCGGGAGGAGACGCTGCGCGAACGGAAGGATCGGGTCTGCGACGCTGGTGACCTTCATGACCGACCTCCTGTCGGCACACGGGAGGACGGCTGTGTCCCCCAGGTGCCCTCGTGGGCAGTCGCGGCGAAGGCGCGGGACCGGGCAGGAACGGGGTACGCGGGGCGGATCGCGCGACGCGCGGCGTGCCAGACGCCGAAGAGGTGACGGGGCTCCCTGCCGGTGTGGCGACGAGGGTCCCTGCTGTCGTGCCGTACCCGTCCGGTGTGTCCTTCGTGCCCGAGACGGCCTTGTTGCGGCTCCCGTGGCGCTTGTTCCCACAGCCTCGCTGGTGCCCGGAGCCTGGGGAAGTGTCCCACCGTGTGATTTCCCCCTCGGTACGCACCGTGAAACTGACGGTTGCGGGATGCTGGCGATAACGTTCGTTCACTTCCCCGGACGATGTGGTGCCGGGCGTCCGTCCCGCAGGGCACGGATGGAATCGCTTCATGGAGGCAGTGATGGGTGTGGCAGCCGGTCCGATCCGCGTGGTGGTGGCCAAGCCGGGGCTCGACGGCCACGATCGGGGTGCGAAGGTGATCGCGCGGGCGCTGCGCGACGCCGGCATGGAGGTCATCTACACGGGGCTGCACCAGACCCCGGAGCAGATCGTCGACACCGCCATCCAGGAGGACGCCGACGCGATCGGGCTCTCCATCCTCTCCGGCGCGCACAACACACTGTTCGCCGCCGTGATCGACCTGCTCAGGGAGCGCGACGCCGAGGACATCGTGGTCTTCGGCGGCGGCATCATCCCCGAGGCGGACATCCCGCCGCTCAAGGAGAAGGGCGTCGCGGAGATCTTCACCCCGGGCGCGACCACGCAGTCCATCGTGGACTGGGTCAGGGCGAACGTCCGCCAGCCGGCGCAGGCCCAGTAGCTCCAGCGGCCGGCCAGGGGGCCGCGCCGCCCGGCGCGAGCCGCCGGGCACCGGCCGGGCCGGTGTGCGGGGACGGAGCCGCTCGGGCCCGCCGAGGGTCTGGGCGCGCGGCCGCCGGGGACGGCCGTCCGGAGACGGGGCCGGGTTCAGCCGGCCCGGCCACCGAGCTCCTCGGTCATGGCGTGGCGCAACCGCAAGGTCGTCACCAGCCGCTGGAACGCCTCCGCCCAGTACCCCCCGGCCCCGGGCGACGCGTCCTCCGCCTCGTCCGGCACCGCCAGGAGTCCGTCGAGCCGGTTCGCCTCCGCGGGGTCCAGACACCGCTCGGCCAGTCCCATCACTCCACTGAAACTCCATGGGTAGCTCCCTGCGTCCCGCGCGATGTTGAGCGCGTCGACCACCGCCCGCCCGAGCGGCGCGGCCCACGGCACCGCACACACTCCGAGCAGCTGAAAGGCCTCGGAGAGCCCGTGCGCCGCGATGAACCCGGCGACCCAGTCGGCCCGCTCGGCGGCGTCCAGCGTGCTGAGCAGTCTGGCGCGCTCGGCCAGGGACACCGCGCCCGGTCCGCCGGCCCCGGGTGCCGCGGGCGCCCCCAGCAGCGCCCGCGCCCACTGTGGGTCACGCTGCCGCACTGCCGCCCGGCACCAGGCGGCGTGCAGCTCGCCCTGCCAGTCGTCCGCCACCGGCAGGGCCACGATCTCCTGCGGGCTCCGCCCGCCCAGCCGCGCGGACCACGTGCCGAGCGGGGCCGCCTCCAGCAACTGCCCCAGCCACCACGACCGCTCTCCCCGCCCCGCCGGAGCCTTGGGTGCGACACCGTCGCGCTCCATGCTCGCGTCGCACTCGTGCGGGGCCTCGACGACGATCGTCGGTGTGTCGCACGTGTGGTCGACGGCCACACAGGCCGCGGCCCGGCCCGCCATCCGCGCGGCCAGCGCCGAGCCGGGCAGCGCGGAGAGCAGCTCCGCGGCCGTGGCCCGTACGTTGCGGCTGCGGTCGGCGAGGGCCTGCTCCAGGAACGGCTCGTCGTCCGGGCCGAGCCCCGTGCGCAGCGAGTCGAGGAACATCAGCCGGTCCTCGGCCTGCTCCGTCGCCCATGTGGCCGCGAGCAGCTTCCGCCCGGCCGCGGGCCTGCGCTCCCGCAGCGCGGCCAGCAGGGCGACCCGCTCGGCGAACAGGCCCTCCTCCCACAGCCGCCGGATCCGCTCCGCGTCCTCGGGGCCGGGGAGCGCCGAATCGGCCCCCGGGGCCGCTCTCAGGGCGAACCGCCACTCCGGGTTGAGCCGGGCCAGCCACAGCGCGCGAGGGCCGGCGAAGGTCAGCGCGGCCGGACGCAGGTCCGTACGGCCCCGGGCCGCGTCCAGCAGCGCCGGGACGGCCTCCGGGGGTGCCGCGTAGCCGTGCGCGTTCGCCGCGGCGAGCCACTGCGGCAGCAGCTCCATCAGGTCGGGCGCCGTGCCCCTGCGACCGCCGCCTGCCGGGCCGGGCCGGTCGGCCAGCAGCACCGACAGCCTGCGGGCCGCCGCCTCGGGCAGCGCCGGGCGCGGATCCGGGGCCACGGGCCGCGGGCGCTCGGCCGCCCGTCCGGGGCGCAGTCCCGCCCGTCGGCGCACGGTCCGCACGGCGGCGCTGTCCAGCAGTGCGACCGGAGCCGCGCGGCCGGCTGTGCCGCCCGGGGGTGTGCGGCGGTCCGTGCCGAGCAGGGCGGCAGTGACCAACTCCTCCCAGGCGCCCGCGCCGGGCGCCTCCACCGGGGCGGAGGTCCTGATCATGAGCTTCCTTTCCGTTGCCGGTGCCGGAGGGTCACCCGGTCCGGGTTTCCCCTGGTGCGGAAGAAATGCGTGAATCGGATGAGAAAGGGCGGGTGGGTGAGCTGCGGTGGTGGTCGGTGTGCGCCTTTCGGGTGAGGGTTCCCGCTGTGCCGAGGACGCCCCGCCCGGCGCGGTGACGTCACTCCAACGCCGGACAGGAAAAGCCGATGACGGGCCCTGATGTCACGGACGGTGGGCAGCTGATCAGCAGAGTGTGATGATCGGGTCTTCGGCTCGCGGCCATGCCGTCAGGGGGGTGAACCCGCGGTGGCCGCACTCACCGAAAACCGTGACGGGTGCCCCGCCCGACAGGGCGACCAGCCGCCACAGCCCCGGCCGGCCGAGAGCCGTCGCGGTCAGGGGCAGCGCGGAGTCGGCCCCGGCGTCGGCCAGCTGCCAGGAGTCGCCGTCCGGCACCGGTATCACCTCCGCCAGCGTCACCGGCACCGACTCCAGCCACGGATCGTCCCGCAGCGCCTCGCCGTATCGCGCGGCCGCCTGCGCCGTCGTCACCCCGGGCGGGCGTATCCGCGTGGGCTCCGGCGCGGCGAACCGCTCGCCCAGGGCCGCGCGCGGCTGCCCGGCGCCGGGGTACGCGGCCACCTCCGCGTCCAGGGCCAGTCCGACCGGCAGCGACGGCTCCGGGGCGCGCCCGGCGGCTCCGTAGGACAGCAGCAGGACCGTACGGCCGGAGCCGGTGCCGTGCAGCCAGATCCTGCGCGTGGTCAGCTTCGCGTCCGCGGTGTCGTACTGGGCCAGGACCAGCCAGCGGTCCCTGACCGGCGCGCCGTCCGCGGAGCCGGGGAGGCCGACGCGGGACCGGATCGTCGCGGCGAGCGACTCGGGCAGCCGCTCGCGGCGCAACCAGCCCTGGTCCAGGAGGTGCAGCAGCGCGCACTCCTCCAGGAGCCGCACCGGCCAGCCCGGCCCGGACGACGGAATCGCCCCCAGCTCACGCACCCGGGCGGCCAGGCCGGGGGCCTGCGCGTCCACCATGCGGGCCGCCGTCTCCTCCCACAGCCCGTACCCCGCCTGCTCCGCCGCGGCCAGACCGCCGCGCATCAGGTCCGCCAGGCGCTGCTCCAGCTCCGTCGCACCCGCCGTGATCCGCTCGGCCCGGCGCTCCGCCCGGCGGCGCGCCGCCTCGGGATCGGCGGCGGCCGGGCCGGCACCGGACGCCCCGGCGGCCTGCTTCTCCGCGGCCCTGCGCCTTCTGCCCGCCGTCCACCGCTCCGCCCACTCCGGCGCGTGCCCCGGCGGTACCGCGTCCTCCCCGGTCGCCCACAGCAGCAGCAGCCCGAGCGCGTGCTTGCACGGGAACCTGCGGCTCGGACAACTGCACTTGTACGCCGGTCCCGTCGCGTCCGCGATGTCGACGACCGTCTGATACGGCCTGCTGCCGCTGCCCCTGCACAGCCCCCACACCGTCCCCTCGTCCGAGCTCCCCGCCTCCGACCACGGCCCGGCGACGCCGAGTTTGCTTCCCGCTTTGCGTGACGCCGCGTCAGGCGCCAGTGCCAGCACCTGCTCGACGCCCCAGCGCACCCCCTGCTCAGTCATGCCTTCGACGGTAGATCCCCCCACTGACAATCGACCCGGCGAGAGCGTTTGCCCAGGTCGGAACGGATTGTCAGTGGCGTGGTGCACGGTGGGTGACAGATCCGAACCGGCCGAGCTGGAGGGGGCCTCAGCCATGTCTGTGTCCGTGGAGCCGACGTCCGTCGCACCGAGCCGGTACCACTCCGCGCCCGCGAACGCGGGCGATGCGGAGGGGGCCGAAGCGCTGCGGCCGCACGCCGAGGACGCCTTCGCCGCCGAACTGGCCGCACTGGCCGCGCAGGACGACCGTCCACGCCCGGTCCGCTGGAAGCTCTCGCCGTGGGCGGTGGCGACCTACCTGCTCGGCGGCACCCTGCCGGACGGCACGGTGATCACACCGAAGTACGTCGGCCCGCGCCGCATCGTCGAGGTGGCTGTCACCACCCTCGCCACCGACCGCGCCCTGCTCCTGCTCGGCGTGCCCGGTACCGCCAAGACCTGGGTGTCCGAGCACCTGGCCGCCGCGGTCAGCGGTGACTCGACCCTGTTGGTGCAGGGCACAGCGGGCACACCGGAGGAGGCCATCCGCTACGGGTGGAACTACGCGCGGCTGCTGGCGCACGGCCCGAGCCGCGACGCCCTCGTGCCCAGTCCGGTCATGCGCGCCATGGCGCAGGGCGCGACCGCCCGTGTCGAGGAGCTGACCCGGATCCCGGCCGACGTGCAGGACACGCTGATCACGATCCTCTCGGAGAAGACCCTGCCCATACCGGAGCTGGGCGAGGAGGTGCAGGCGGTCCGCGGCTTCAACCTGATCGCCACGGCCAACGACCGCGACCGCGGCGTCAACGACCTGTCCAGCGCCCTGCGCCGGCGGTTCAACACGGTGGTGCTGCCGCTGCCGGAGACCCCGGAGGCCGAGGTCGACATCGTCTCCCGCCGTGTCGACCAGATCGGCCGTTCCCTGGACCTGCCGGCCGTGCCGGACGGCATCGACGAGATCCGCCGCGTGGTGACCGTCTTCCGCGAGCTGCGCGACGGCGTCACCGCCGACGGCCGTACGAAGCTGAAGTCGCCCAGCGGCACGCTGTCGACGGCCGAGGCGATCTCGGTGGTCACCGGCGGCCTGGCGCTGGCCGCCCACTTCGGAGACGGCGTGCTGCGTGCGGGCGACGTGGCCGCGGGCATCCTCGGCGCCGTCGTCCGCGACCCGGCGGCCGACCGCGTGATCTGGCAGGAGTACCTGGAGACGGTGGCCCGCGAGCGTGACGGCTGGCAGGACTTCTACCGGGCCTGTCGGGAGGTGAGCGCGTGAGCGGCATGAGCACCAGCGCGAGCCAGGACAGGGCGGGGCGGCCGACGGAAGGCGCCGCGCAAGGCCGCTCCCACGACGAGCCCAGCTGGACGGGCGGGCGAGGCGGACGGCGCGGGCCGTACGGCAGGTGCCGACGGGGCGGACGGCTGGAGCGAGGAGGAGGGCACGGACGAGGGGGACGGTGTGACAGGGGTTGACGGGGTGTCGGGCCGCCGTGCGGCCGTGCGGCCGCTGCTGCTGGGAGTGCGGCACCACGGGCCCGGATCCGCGCGGGCGGTGCGGGCCGCGCTGGAGGCCGCGCGGCCGAGTGCGGTGCTGATCGAGGGCCCGCCGGAGGCGGACGCGCTGATCCCGCTCGCCGCCGAGGAGGGCATGCGGCCTCCGGTCGCCCTGCTCGCCCATGCCGTGGACGAACCGGGCCGGTCCGCGTTCTGGCCGCTGGCCGGGTTCTCCCCGGAGTGGGTCGCCCTGCGCTGGGCGCTGGAACACGGCGTTCCGGCCCGCTTCATCGACCTCCCGGCCACACACACGCTGGCGTGGGGGAGGGACGACGCCGGCCCCGACCCGGATGCAGGGAGGGCCGGGACCTCCGGGGACGGCCGGGGCTCCGCGGTGGAGGGGACCGCGGAGCACCCGGCCGTAGCCGGGGGAGCGGGGTCGGACGGGGCCGGAGCTGGGGGAGCCGGGGCGGAGGGAACCGGACGGCCGGAGGCCGACGTGCGCGTCGACCCGCTGGCCGTGCTCGCCGAGGCCGCCGGCTACGACGATCCCGAGCGCTGGTGGGAGGACGTCGTGGAGCACCGCGGCCCGGGTCAGGGCGACCCGTTCGCTCCGTTCGCGGCGCTCGAGGAGGCGATGGAGACACTCCGGGAGACGTACGGGAGCGGGGGCGGTGGAGACCGGGACCTCGTGCGGGAGGCCCATATGCGGCTCCAGGTGCGGGCCGCGCGGCGGGAGCACGGCGACGGGGTGGCCGTGGTGTGCGGGGCGTGGCACGTGCCCGCGCTGCGGCGCAAGGCCGCCGTCGCCGCCGACCGGGCGCTGCTGAAGGGACTGCCCAGGGTCAAGGCCGACATGACCTGGGTGCCGTGGACGCACCGCCGGCTGTCGCGCTTCAGCGGCTACGGAGCGGGCGTCGACGCGCCGGGCTGGTACGCCCACCTGTTCGCCGCGCCGGACCGGCCCGTCGAACGCTGGCTGACCAAGGTGGCCGGGCTGCTCCGCGAGGAGGACCGGATCGTGTCCTCCGCGCACGTCATCGAGGCGGTGCGGCTCGCCGAGACCCTGGCCGCGATGCGCGGCCGTCCGCTGCCCGGGCTGAGCGAGACGACCGACGCCGTCCGGGCGGTCATGTGCGACGGCTCCGACGTGCCGTTGGCACTGGTGCACGATCGGCTCGTGGTCGGGGACGTGCTGGGCGAGGTGCCCGAGGCGGCGCCGGCGGTCCCCTTGCAGCGCGACCTCACCGGCCTCCAGCGGCGCCTGCGGCTCAAGCCCGAGGCGTTGGAGCGGCAGGTGGAGCTCGACCTGCGCAAGGAGACCGACGCCGGGCGGAGCAGGCTGCTGCACCGGCTGGGGCTGCTGGGCGTCGGCTGGGGCGAGCCGACCGCGTCACGTGGCAGCACGGGCACGTTCCGGGAGACCTGGCGGTTGCGCTGGGAGCCGGAGCTGTCGCTGCGGGTCGCCGAGGCCGGGGTGTGGGGGACCACCGTGCTCTCCGCGGCGACCGCCAAGGCCGAGGCGGACGCCGTCGGCGCGCGGGCCCTCGCGGAGGTGACCGCCCTCGCCGAGCGCTGCCTGCTCGCCGGACTCGGCGACGCACTGCCCGTCGTGATGCGGGTGCTCGCCGAGCGTGCGGCGCTGGACGCGGACGTCGGACACCTCGCCCAGGCGCTCCCGGCCCTGGTGCGCTCCCTGCGCTACGGCGACGTGCGCGGCACGCACACCGGGGCGCTGGCCGAAGTCGCCGCCGGCCTTGCCGAACGGGTGTTCGTCGGCCTTCCGCCGGCCTGCTCGGCCCTGGACGCGGACGGGGCCGAGGAGATGCGGGGCCATGTGGACGCGGTGCACACGGCCGTGGCTCTGCTGGGTGACACCCTCCCGGCCGGCCACGCGGACCTGCGTGGCCGCTGGCACGGTGTGCTGCGGGTGCTGTCCGGGCGCGACACCGTGCCCGGCGTCCTCCGGGGACGCGCGGTGCGGCTCCTGCTCGACGACGGGGAGCTGGAGCAGGAGCAGGCGGCACGGCTCATGGGGCTCGCGCTGTCACCGGGCACGCCACCGCCGGACGCCGCCGCCTGGATCGAGGGCTTCGTCGGCGGCGGAGGCGGCATGTTGCTCGTGCACGACGAGCGGCTGCTCGCACTGGTCGACGCCTGGCTGACCGGGGTGCCGGCGGCGGCGTTCACCGATGTGCTGCCGTTGCTGCGGCGCACCTTCTCCGCGTACGAGCCGGGAGTGCGCAGAGCGCTCGGCGAGCTGGTCCGGCGGGGTCCGGGACGCGGCGGCGGGACGACCGGGGCCACGGCGGCCGGTGTGCCCGGCTTCGCCGCCGACCTCGACCGGGAGCGGGCGGACGCCGTGCTCCCGGTGCTGGGGCTGCTGCTGGGCGCGGACATCGGACAGGACATGGATGACGGACGCGACGTACAGGACGTACAGGCGGCGGACGCGACGGTGCGGGACTCCGTCGGCGAGGAGCTCGCGGGGGTGGCGCGATGACGACGGCGGAGGGTCACGACCTGGGGGCGGCGGACCCTGCGCAGGAGCGGTTGCGGCGCTGGCGGCTGGTGCTCGGCGGCGACGCGGCCGACGGCACCGGGTGCGCGCTGTCCGGCAGGGACGCGGCGATGGACGGAGCGCTCGCCGCGCTCTACGGCAAGGGCGACAGGCCGCAGCAGGGCCGGACGGCACGGGACCGTTCGGCGGGACTGGGGGCGTCGGCGCCCTCGGTGGCGCGCTGGCTGGGGGACATACGCAACTACTTCCCGTCGTCCGTCGTGCAGGTCATGCAGCGGGACGCCATCGACCGGCTGGGCCTGGCCACGCTGCTGCTGGAGCCGGAGATGCTGGAGGCGGTGGAGGCGGACGTGCACCTCGTCGGCACCCTGCTCTCGCTCAACAAGGCGATGCCGGAGACCACGAAGGAGACGGCCCGCGCGGTGGTGCGGAGGGTCGTCGAGGACCTCGAGAAGCGGCTCGCCACCCGCACCCGGGCCACCCTCACCGGCGCCCTCGACCGCAGTGCGCGCGTCCACCGGCCCCGCCACCACGACATCGACTGGCACCGCACGATCGCGGCCAACCTCAAGCACTACCTGCCCGAGTACCGGACGGTCGTGCCCGAGCGGCTCATCGGCTACGGGCGGGCGTCGCGGTCCGTGAAGAAGGAGGTGATCCTCTGCATCGACCAGTCCGGGTCCATGGCGGCGTCCGTCGTGTTCGCGTCCGTGTTCGGGGCGGTGCTGGCGTCCATGCGGTCTCTGAGCACACGGCTGGTCGTGTTCGACACGGCGGTCGTCGACCTCACCGACCAGCTCGACGACCCGGTCGACGTGCTCTTCGGCACCCAGCTCGGCGGCGGCACGGACATCAACCGGGCGCTGGCGTACTGCCAGTCGCAGATCACCCGGCCGGCGGAGACGGTGGTCGTGCTGATCAGCGACCTGTACGAGGGAGGCATACGCGACGAGATGCTGAAACGGGTCGCGGCGATGAAGGCGTCGGGTGTGCAGTTCGTGACGCTGCTCGCGCTCTCCGACGAGGGCGCGCCCGCCTACGACCGGGAGCACGCGGCAGCGCTCGGGGCACTCGGCGCACCGGCGTTCGCGTGCACCCCCGACCTGTTCCCCGAGGTGATGGCGGCGGCGATCGAGAAGCGCCCGCTGCCGATACCCGACACCGCATGAGGACGGGGAGGACCTCAACCCGGGAGAACGGTCGGCGCGCTGACGGCCTGTCGGTCGCGTTCGGAGGGCAAATCGGACATGCCTACCCATCGGTAACACCGGGCTTGCGCGACCGCTGGAGTCCCGTGCGAGGATCGATGCCTCGTTCGGCGGTGCGTCGCCCGCCCGGGAAGGAACCGTCCCCTCTTGACCGTGCCAGCAGCCCCCCTGTCCGCTTCCGTCCTGCGCGTGATGCGCACGGCGGCCGGGCGGCGTGCGCTGCACCTGGTCCTGCTGGTGGGCGCGTTGTTCGCCCTGGGATTCCTCTGCGGGGAACGGGCGCAGGCCGCTGAGGGCGGGGCGGTGGTGCCCTCGCCCACCGCGGTCCTGAACGCGGTCTCCGGACGCGAGCCGGCCACGGGCCGCCCCGATCACGGCCGGGAGCGCGTGTCGTCCCTCCCGGCGCGGGCCCGCGTCGCCCGCCCGGCGGTCGGCACGGCGGGATCGCCGGTGACGGCGACGGCGATGCCGAAGGTGAGGGTTCCTGCGGCGGTGTCCCTGCCCGCGTTGCCGACACGGCCCGTGCCGAGCGCTCCGCCGGCGCCGGACCTCTCAGAGCCCTCGCGGAAACCCTCACACCCCTCGGCCCTTCCGCCCCTCCGACAACTCCCGGATCGCCCGGATCTCAAGGGCCTCCCGGACCTGTCCGTCCTGCCCGACAGGCTCGATGCCCCCCTGTCCGGGATCGCGTACGCGGGAAGCGTGCTGCCACTCCCCAAGGTCTCTCTGCCCTCGCCGGTCACCCCTCCCGTGCGCATCACGCTGTCCTCGCCGGTCACCCTGCCCGCACCGGTCACGCCGCCCGAGCCCGTTGCCCCCACGACCTCCGCGTCCGGGTCCCCGTCCCTTCCCCAGCAGCCGTCGGATGCGGCCGTCGCGGGCCCTGCCGGGCACCGCGGCGACGGACACCACGCCGATGGACCCGGCCGCACGGCCGAACGCGTCGCCGGGCCGACCGCGGCGATCGCCTTCGGACCCCGGCCGGCACACCGCACACGCCCTCCGCGCACCGTCGACCCGCTCTCCGGACAGGCGGCGACGCACGGCACCTCACCCGCCGCGCACGATCCTTCCGCGGCCCCGCACGCCGCCACCGGGCAGGTGCCCGGCGGAGACCCGGACGGGGTCGTGGGCACCCGTTCGACGGCCGACTCCGGTGAACCGGTCCACGGTGACCTGCACGCCGTCACCTCCGGCGGCCGGGCCCCGCTTCCCCGGACACATGGCACCGTCACCCCGCTCGCGGCGGCCGGAACCCGGGACGTGCGCGAGGACGTCCCCGTCTACCCCGGCTAGTGCTGTGACCGGAAAGGCTCACCGGCTCGCGACGCCCGGCACGGCACCTCGCCGCGTTGTCGCATCACCCGAGTACATCCAGTACACGGATGATGCTCCGCCTTGCGACGTACCGCACCGGACGCCGCGAGCTTTCCGGCAAACCTTTCCGGCCACAGCACTAGGCGGATCCGGGCGTCCGGGCGGGCCCTGTCGCTCCGTCAGCCCTTCCCGTGGACCCTTCCCGGCAGCCCTGCCGACAGCCCTGCCCGGAGGACCCCGGGCGGGCAGGCGCGGGACGGGACCCGGCTCCCGTCCGCACCCCCTCGACTCCGCGGACCCGGTGGACCCGGACGGCCGAAAACCGTCGGCCGGTCCGGCAGCCCCTCGGAACTCCGCGGAAGGGCCGCTGGTCCCCATTGGGGTGGGGATCATCCGCCCTGAGCCCCTCGGGGCTGATCAAGGGACCTCACCAGGTCAACCCCAGCCTGGTGAGGTCCCGCACATGCGGCACGCGGTGCCAGGGAGCGCGGCATCATGTGACAGGTATCACCGCTCACGTGTGACCCCTGATTTAGGGCGCGTCCGCGAGCGGAGATAACCTGCGAGATGGACATGCCGCGCGCTCGGACACCGTGTGCGCCTCCCTTGTGACACAGAGCGGACGTCACGTTGCCCTTCGCGGCACGCCCACGCATCCAACGAACCGCGAGATCACTGATAGGGACGGAAGCGCGTGGACCTGTTCGAGTACCAGGCGAGGGACCTCTTCGCCAAGCACGGTGTACCGGTGCTGGCCGGTGAAGTCATCGACACGCCTGAGGCGGCGCGCGAGATCACCGAGCGGCTGGGCGGCAAGTCGGTCGTCAAGGCCCAGGTGAAGGTCGGTGGTCGAGGCAAGGCCGGTGGCGTGAAGCTCGCCGCCACCCCGGACGAGGCCGTTGCCCGTGCGACGGACATCCTCGGCATGGACATCAAGGGCCACACGGTCCACAAGGTCATGATCGCCGAGACGGCTCCCGAGATCGTCGAGGAGTACTACGTCTCCTTCCTCCTCGACCGTGCCAACCGCACCTTCCTCTCCATCGCCTCCGTCGAGGGCGGCATGGAGATCGAGGAGGTGGCCGCCACCCGTCCCGAGGCCGTCGCCAAGATCGCGATCGACGCCATCGACGGGGTGGACGAGGCCAAGGCCCGCGAGATCGTCGAGGCCGCCAAGTTCCCGGCCGAGGTCGCCGACAAGGTCGTGAACGTCCTGGTCACGCTGTGGGACACCTTCATCAAGGAGGACGCCCTCCTGGTCGAGGTGAACCCGCTCGCCAAGGTCGCCTCCGGTGAGGTCATCGCCCTCGACGGCAAGGTGTCCCTCGACGACAACGCCGAGTTCCGTCACCCCGACTTCGAGGAGCTCCACGACAAGGCCGCCGCCAACCCGCTCGAGGCGGCCGCCAAGGAGAAGGGCCTCAACTACGTCAAGCTCGACGGCGAGGTCGGCATCATCGGCAACGGCGCGGGTCTGGTCATGTCGACCCTGGACGTCGTCGCGTACGCCGGTGAGAACCACGGCGGCGTCAAGCCCGCCAACTTCCTGGACATCGGCGGTGGCGCCTCCGCCCAGGTCATGGCGAACGGCCTGGAGATCATCCTCGGTGACCCGGACGTCAAGTCCGTCTTCGTCAACGTCTTCGGCGGCATCACCGCCTGCGACGAGGTCGCCAACGGCATCGTGCAGGCTCTGAAGCTCCTGGAGGGTCGCGGCGAGCAGGTCACCAAGCCGCTCGTCGTCCGCCTCGACGGCAACAACGCCGAGCTGGGCCGGAAGATCCTCACCGACGCCAACCACCCGCTGGTCCAGCGCGTCGACACCATGGACGGCGCGGCCGACAAGGCCGCCGAGCTGGCCGCCGCCAAGTAAGCACCGAGGACGAGGACACCAAGACACCATGGCTATCTGGCTCAACAAGGACAGCAAGGTCATCGTCCAGGGCATGACCGGCGCCACCGGCATGAAGCACACCAAGCTCATGCTCGGCGACGGCACCAACGTCGTGGGCGGCGTGAACCCGCGCAAGGCGGGTCAGACCGTGGACTTCGACGGCACCGAGGTACCCGTCTTCGGTACGGTCAAAGAGGCCATCGAGAAGACCGGCGCCGACGTCTCCGTCATCTTCGTGCCGGAGAAGTTCACCAAGGACGCGGTCGTCGAGGCCATCGACGCCGAGATCCCGCTGGCCGTCGTGATCACCGAGGGCATCGCCGTGCACGACACGGCCGCCTTCTGGGCGTACGCCGGCAAGAAGGGCAACAAGACCCGCATCATCGGCCCGAACTGCCCCGGCATCATCACCCCGGGCCAGTCCAACGTCGGCATCATCCCGGGCGACATCACCAAGCCCGGCCGCATCGGCCTGGTGTCGAAGTCCGGCACGCTGACGTACCAGATGATGTACGAGCTGCGTGACATCGGCTTCTCCACGGCCGTCGGCATCGGCGGTGACCCGATCATCGGCACCACCCACATCGACGCCCTCGCCGCCTTCCAGGCCGACCCCGACACCGACCTGATCGTCATGATCGGCGAGATCGGCGGCGACGCCGAGGAGCGGGCCGCGGCCTTCATCAAGGAGAACGTGACCAAGCCGGTCGTCGGCTACGTCGCGGGCTTCACCGCGCCCGAGGGCAAGACCATGGGCCACGCCGGCGCCATCGTCTCCGGCTCCTCCGGCACCGCCCAGGCGAAGAAGGAGGCCCTCGAGGCCGCCGGCGTCAAGGTCGGCAAGACCCCGACCGAGACGGCCAAGCTCGCCCGCGAGATCCTCGCCGGCTGAGCGGGCTCAGGTCTCCTCACGCGGCACCGGTGGGCCCGTCCCTGAGAAGGGGGCGGGCCCACCGCCATGTCCGGCCGGGGTCCCCGCCCTCGCGCTCCCGCTACCGCGCCTCCGGTTCCAGCCGCGCCGGCCCTCCCGCCGTCTCCTTCCGCAGCATGGTGCTCGGCTTCAGCTCGTGCTGCGCCACGGGACCGGGCATGCCCCGCGCGGGCAGGCCCTGGACCGGGCGGCGGGGGGACACCGGCGCCAGGTGGTGGGTGGGGGCCGTCCGCAGCGTGAGGGCCGTGGCGCCGACGACGGTGACGGTGAGTGCGATGGCGGACCGGGTCCACAGGCGGGTGGTGCGCTCCCCGGCGGTCCGCAGGGCCACCGGGGAGTCCACGGGCGGCCCGGCGGTCGGACGAGTGGCGGCCGAGGCGGTCCAGGCCGGCGACGAGGGGGACGAGGGCGGCGGTCCGCCGGTGGTGAGGTGTGCGGCCGAGGCCAGTCGGATCAGACGCCGGTGCAGTTCCGCGGGGTCGGCCAGTTCGGGCAGGTGCGCGGCGACGGCCTGCCGGGCGTGCAGCAGCCGGTTCGCCGTCGCCGGGGTGCTGGCCTCCGTCTCCGCTGCCGTCTCCGGCAGGTCGAGGCCGACGCCGTCGTAGAGCACCAGTGTGCGGCGGTACGAGGGCGGAAGCCGCAGCAGCGCCCGCTGGAGCGCGCGATCGGCGGGATCGGGCGGCGGATCGGCACGGCGCCAGCGGGGTATGAGGCGGTGCCAGGGCGAGAGGGCGCACTCGTACGTCGTCGCTCGCACCCAGCCGGCCGGGTTCCGGTCGTGGGCCACTTCGGGCCAGCGCTGCCAGGCGAGTCGGAAGGCGCGCTCCACGGCGGCACGTGCCCGGGCGCGGTGGCCGGTGAGCAGGTAGGCCTGGCGTATGAGCGCCGGGGCGCAGAAGGCGTGGAGCGAGTCGAAAGCCTGAGCGGGCGTCAGCGTCCGGTCCGCGTGACCGACCGTCATGGTGCGTCCCTCCGTATGAATAAGCACATGAACATATATTGAGCGACACTTCGGAAGTTTGCCTGTTACGCCGGGAATGCGTGTGACGTTGGGAGCATGGCAGGTGTGATCCAGACGACCCGTCGACGTCCGCCCCTGCCGCACCTGCGCACCCGCGTACGGGACCGCTCACCCGGACTCGGCGCCGGCTTCGTGGGCGGTGTCGTCGCGGCGGGTCTCGGGCTCGGTTCGTTCGCCGTGCTCGTCATCGCGCTGTGGATCAGCTCCCCGGACCCCGACAGCGGGCCGAGCAGCGCGCTGCACGTCGCCGCCGCGCTGTGGCTGCTGGCGCACGGAGCCGAACTGGTCCGCGCCGACACGCTCACCGGTGCGCCCGTGCCCCTGGGAGTCACCCCGCTGCTGTTCTCCGCCCTGCCCGCGCTGCTGGTGCACCGCGCGGCGCGGGACGCGACCGACGGCGGCGACGGCGGCCCGCTCGTCCCCCCGCGCACCGCCTGGACCGGCGTCGTCCTCGGCTACCTCGGCGTCGCCGGCGGCGCCGCCGTGTACGCGGCGGGCGGCGCGCTGCGTCCCTCCTGGGTGTGGACGGTCCTGTGGGTGCCGCTGGTCGCCGCGGTGGCGGCGGGCAGCGGCGTCTGGACGGCGTACGGCTGTCCGCGCGCGCCCGTGGAACGGGTTCTGGGCCCGCTGCCGCCCGGCGTTCGGCGGCTGCTGTTCGGACCGGGGCCGCGGGCGCGACTGGGCGCCTCGGCACGGGCGGCGGGGGCCGGGGCGGTGGTGTTCGCCGGGGGCGGCGCGCTCGTCCTCGGGGTGTCGCTGGTGGGGCATTCCGGGGCGGCGCAGGGCGCGTTCCTGCGGTTGACCGAGGGCTGGTCGGGACGGTTCGCGGTGCTGCTGCTGTGTCTGGCGCTGCTGCCGAACGCGGTCCTGTGGGCGGTGGCGTACGCCCTGGGGCCCGGCTTCCTGCTCGGCGCCGGCCATGTCGTCGCCCCCTTCTCCTCCGACCCGGGACCGATGCCGCCCTTCCCGCTGCTCGCCGCGGTACCGGACGCGGGGCCCGGCACCTCCCTGAACTGGGTGGCGACCGCCGTACCGGTGGTGGCCGGGCTGACCATCGGCTGGTTCGTCGCGGGCAGCGCGGTACGTGACGGACGGGACACCGACGGGAACGTGACCGGTGCGAAGCGGGCGTGGTCCTGGCGGCGGACCGTCGCCGGAGCGGTCCTGGGCTGCCTGCTGTGCGCGATCGGGCTCGGGGTGTTCGCGGAGCTGGCGGGCGGCCCGCTCGGAAACTCCCAGCTCTCCCGGTTCGGGCCGGTGGGATGGCAGGTCGCCGGGGCCGCGCTGCTGTGGACGGCGACGGCGGCCGTGCCGACGGCGCTGGTGGTACGGGCCTGGCGCTACTGGGGCGGCGGCCGGGTGCCCGCACCGGACGTGACCGAGGGGAGGATCGGCCGGCCGCGGGACGGCGGAGCCACGGTGACCCGGCCGT
The DNA here is from genome assembly GCF_053589015.1 of Streptomyces sp. NPDC003393. Taxonomy (NCBI): domain Bacteria; kingdom Bacillati; phylum Actinomycetota; class Actinomycetes; order Kitasatosporales; family Streptomycetaceae; genus Streptomyces; species Streptomyces sp. NPDC003393. The sequence goes on from NZ_JBSFRB010000002.1 coordinate 44,558, forward strand.
CGGACACCGGCACACGCCCGGCCCAGGGCTTCGACCCCGCCCTGGAACCGTACGAGGTACTGCCCCTCGACCCGCCGGAATCCGGCCCGGCCGCCTGGCAGGACGACGAAGCCGCCCGCCGGACCCGCTGGGAGGCCCTCAGACAGGCGGCGACGGCCACGGGAGCGGAGCCGGCGGAGCCGGACACCCCCGAGGAACCGGCGTCACCCGCGGACCGGTCCGCCACCGGAGCAGACACCGGGTCCGGCGGGTCGGCCGCTCCCGGGGGACCACCCGCACCCGAGGAACCGGCCGACCTGGAGCCGGAGCCGGATCCCGGCCCCGATCTCGGCACGCCGGCGAAGCCGTCGGCAGAGCCTCCGGCCGAGACGGAACCGCCCACCCCCGGCTGAGAGCGCCGCGGGCGGAGCGGGAGCCGCCGCTCGGCTCAGCCGTCCACTCCCAGGACCCCCCGCAGCTGCCGCGGCAGATGCTGGTCGCAGGACTGCTTGGCCTGGTTGGTGAGGGAGTCGTTCATGCACGTGTAGTAGTCGCGGTAGACGAACTGCGCGGCGAAGCCCGTGGCGACCAGAGCGAGGGCCAGGGACGCGGTGACCAGGCCGCTGATCGCCGCCGTCGTCTGGGGGCGGCCCTCGGTCACCGGGGCCGCGTCCGGGTCGGGCCTGCGCGGCTTGGTGCGCAGCGAGCTGATGCCCCAGTACAGGGCCAGCGCACCGAGCAGCAGGGCCACGTACGGCCAGCCGAACAGGACGAAGAAGAAGGCCCACATGCCGCTCAGCAAGGCGTAGCGCGCGCGGCGCTGGGCGGGGTCCGTGGGGTCCCAGCGCGTGCCGGGACCGCGTCCGCCGCCCGGCCCCTCGGGGCCGCCGGGACGCGGGGGGCGCTCGCCGAAGCCGCCGTCGGGGGAGCGGCCGGGCTGGCGGTCGCTCCACTGGCTGCCCCAGGGGGCGTGTCCGCCGCCTTCACCGGAGCCGCCTCCCTCGCCGGAGCCCTGCCCCCGGCCGGAGGGATGCCCGCCCGAGTCGGACCCCGAAGGGCGCCGGGGCTGCCACGGGCGGTCGGGTGCGCCCTCGGGCGGCGGTGCGAAGGGGTTGCCGTCCTGGGCCGGGCCGCCCCGGCCGTCGCCGTTGTTCCCGCCCGAGGGCGCGTCCGGCGGCGAGGCGGGCTGCTCCCGCAGCAGCACGGCGCCGCGCTCCCCTCCCTGCCTGGGCTGCGGGGGGAGCGTGAGGAGTCGCAGACTGCGGTCCGGCATCAAGTGAGCGTCTTCCCCTTGTGACTGTGTGACGTACGACGTACGCGTGAGTTCGGCTGGTCCGGCGTGCGAGCCGGCATGGGCTCTGTCCTGGTGAACGCACCATGCCGCCGTCGCGTTCCCGAACCCCCTCCCCGCAGACGCTACCTTCCGGCCACGCCCCCGTCCCACGGGGGCCGCCCGGAGTGCCGGTATCGTTGCTGACGGTCGGCCGGTTCGTAGGCTTCCCCGTATCCGGGGGCCCGAAGCATTCGTACGACCGTACAAACAGCTCCTTCGAGAAAGGGCCCCACCGTGGCCGCCAAGCCCGTGGCCAAGCGCCTCGTCGTGCTGGTCTCCGGATCCGGCACCAATCTGCAGGCGCTCCTCGACGCGATCGACGAGAGGGGAGCCGAGGCCTACGGTGCCGAGATCGTCGCCGTGGGTGCCGACCGCGACGGCATCGAGGGGCTCGCGCGCGCCGAGCGCGCCGGGGTGCCGACCTTCGTGCGGAAGGTCAAGGACTACGGCACGCGCGAGGAGTGGGACGCGGCGCTCGCCGAGGCCGTCGCCGCCCACGAGCCCGACCTCGTCGTCTCCGCCGGGTTCATGAAGATCGTGGGGAAGGAGTTCCTCGCGCGGTTCGGCGGGCGGTTCGTCAACACGCATCCCGCCCTGCTGCCCAGCTTCCCCGGGGCCCACGGCGTGCGGGACGCGCTGGCGTACGGCGCCAAGGTCACCGGTTGCACCGTCCACTTCGTCGACGACGGCGTCGACACCGGTCCGATCATCGCCCAGGGCGTGGTCGAGGTCCGGGACGAGGACGACGAGAACGCGCTGCACGAGCGCATCAAGGAAGTCGAGCGAAGGCTGCTCGTCGAGGTCGTGGGGCGGATCGCCCGCAACGGCTATCGCATCGAGGGACGAAAGGTAGTTATCCAGTGACCGCCGAGAGCAACAAGCGGCCCATCCGGCGCGCGCTCGTCAGCGTCTACGACAAGACCGGTCTGGAGGAGCTCGCGCGCGGGCTGCACGAGGCCGGCGTCGACCTCGTCTCCACCGGCTCCACCGCAGCGAAGATCGCCGCGGCGGGCGTGCCCGTCACCAAGGTCGAGGAGCTGACCGGCTTCCCCGAGTGCCTGGACGGGCGGGTCAAGACCCTGCACCCCAAGGTGCACGCCGGCATCCTCGCCGACCTGCGCCTGGAGGACCACCGGCGACAGCTGGCCGAGCTGGGCGTCGAGCCGTTCGACCTGGTCGTCGTGAACCTCTACCCGTTCCGTGAGACGGTCGCCTCCGGCGCCTCGCCCGACGAGTGCGTGGAGCAGATCGACATCGGCGGCCCGTCGATGGTCCGCGCCGCCGCCAAGAACCACCCGTCGGTGGCGGTCGTCACCAGCCCCGCCCGCTACGGCGACGTCCTGGCCGCCGTCTCCTCCGGCGGCTTCGACCTCGCCACGCGCAAGCGGCTGGCCGCCGAGGCCTTCCAGCACACGGCCGCCTACGACGTCGCCGTCGCGACCTGGTTCGCCTCCTCCTACGCGCCCGCCGACGACTCGTCCTTCCCGGACTTCCTGGGCGCCACCTGGCAGCGCGCGCACACCCTGCGCTACGGCGAGAACCCGCACCAGCCCGCCGCGCTGTACGTGGACGGCAGCGGCGCGGGCCTGGCGCAGGCCGAGCAGCTGCACGGCAAGGAGATGTCCTACAACAACTACACGGACACCGACGCCGCCCGCCGTGCCGCCTACGACCACGACGAGCCCTGCGTGGCGATCATCAAGCACGCCAACCCGTGCGGCATCGCCGTCGGCGCGGACGTCGCCGAGGCGCACCGCAAGGCGCACGCCTGCGACCCGGTGTCGGCCTACGGCGGTGTGATCGCCGTGAACCGCCCGGTCAGCAAGGAGATGGCCGAGCAGGTCGCCGACATCTTCACCGAGGTCATCGTCGCGCCCGACTACGAGGAGGGGGCCCTGGAGGCCCTCACCAAGAAGAAGAACATCCGGGTGCTCAGGGCTCCCGAGGCCCCGGCGAACCCCGTCGAGGTCAAGGCCGTCGATGGCGGCGCGCTGCTCCAGGTCACCGACCGCCTCCAGGCCGACGGCGACGACCCCGCCAACTGGACGCTGGCCAGCGGCCAGGCGCTGGCGGCGGACGAACTGGCCGAGCTGGCCTTCGCCTGGAAGGCATGCCGTGCGGTGAAGTCCAACGCGATCCTGCTCGCCAAGGACGGTGCCTCGGTGGGCGTCGGTATGGGCCAGGTCAACCGGGTCGACTCCTGCAAGCTGGCCGTCGAGCGGGCGGGCGAGGAGCGGGCGCGGGGTTCCTACGCCGCCTCCGACGCGTTCTTCCCGTTCCCCGACGGCCCGGAGATCCTCATCGCGGCGGGCGTGAAGGCCATCGTCCAGCCGGGCGGCTCGATCCGCGACGAGCAGGTCGTGGAGGCCGCGAAGAAGGCGGGCGTGACGATGTACTTCACCGGTACGCGGCACTTCTTCCACTGAGCACCTGATCGGGTGTCCGACACGAGCGACGGCCGCGGGCCCCTCTTCCAGGAGGGGCCCGCGGCCGTCGCCGTCCGGCGTGTCACTTCGGACAGGTGCTCAGCATCAGGAGCAGCGACCGGTCGCCATCAGTAGCGCGGCCGGTTGAACCAGGCCTTGCCCTTGGAGCCGCCGACGAAGCAGGCGATCAGGATGGCGAGCACCAGGTGCACGATGCCCGCGATGGTGAACGGATACAGGGCGATGACCGCGGTGATGATCCCGAACACCATGATGGTGACGCGGACTCCGTTGCCGCCCGTCTTGAACTTCGTGGCCAGGACGGCCGTGAGTACACCCCAGACCACCGCGAACACCACGAGCGCCCACAGCCAGCCGGTCGAGTAGTCGGCGAGACGCTCGAAGGCGGCGCTGTCCTTGAGGCTGTCGTCGTCCTTCGCCGCGTTGATCGAGGCCGCGCCGGCGGCGAACAGGGCCGCGCCGAGCACCTGGAGGCCGACGATCACCCACATCAGCACCCGGGCGGCGCTGACGCTGCCCGGCATCGTCTCCGGTACGCCGGCGCCGTACGGCTGCTGCACGGGCGGGGCCTGCGGGTAGCCGTAGCCGGGCGCCTGGCCGGGCTGCTGCGGGGCGCCATAGGGGTTGTTCGGGTCGCCGTAGCTCATGGCGGTACTTCCTCCGTGGATCACGTGCGGGGACGACGCGTGGCACCGCACGGAGGAGAGTTCTACGGCAAGCGGTCCGTCCCCCCGATGAGCTGCCCGCGGCACTATGGCTCATCATCGTTCTTGACCAGTTGCTTACTTGTCCAGCCGGATTTCACAGGTGTTGTGCAAGCGCAACCTCACGATCAAGAAGCCGGAGCGGCGAGGCAGCGCGACGGCCACCCGGCCGACCACGACATGCTCACCCGGATTGGAACCACCGCCCGGTCATCCGCGAGGATGGAGACATGACCGCCCAGATTCTCGATGGCAAGGCCACCGCAGCCGCGATCAAGTCCGATCTGACCGCCCGCGTGGCGGCGCTGAAGGAGAAGGGCGTCACGCCCGGCCTCGGCACGATTTTGGTCGGGGACGACCCCGGCAGCCGCAAGTACGTCGCCGGCAAGCACCGCGACTGCGCCGAGGTCGGCATCGCCTCCATCCAGCGCGAACTGCCCGCCACCGCGACCCAGGAGGAGATCGAGGCGGTCGTACGGGAGCTCAACGAGGACCCGTCCTGCACCGGCTACATCGTCCAACTGCCCCTGCCCAAGGGCATCGACGAGAACCGCATCCTGGAACTGATGGACCCGGACAAGGACGCCGACGGCCTGCACCCGATGAACCTGGGCCGCCTGGTCCTCAACGAGCCGGCCCCGCTGCCCTGCACCCCCAACGGGGTGCTGACGCTGCTGCGCCGCTACGGCGTGGAGATCAAGGGCGCCGAGGTCGTGGTCGTCGGCCGCGGGGTGACCATCGGCCGCCCGATGCCGCTGCTGCTCACCCGGCGCAGCGAGAACGCCACGGTCACCCAGTGCCACACCGGCACCCGCGACCTGTCCGCCCACCTCAAGCGGGCCGACATCATCGTCGCCGCGGCCGGCGCGGCCCACCTGATCCGCGCCGAGGACGTGAAGCCGGGCGCGGCCGTCCTCGACGTCGGTGTCTCTCGCAACGCCGAGGGCAAGATCGTGGGCGACGTTCACCCCGACGTCGCCGAGGTGGCCGGCTGGATCTCCCCGAACCCCGGCGGCGTCGGCCCGATGACGCGCGCCCAACTGCTGGTCAACGTGGTCGAGGCGGCGGAGCGCAGTGTCGGCTGAGGCGGGCGGCGCCCCACGGAGCGCACGGGACACGCAGGATTCTCGGGAGACGCGTGACACGGCCCGGGACCAGGGGCCGGGTCAGGTCGGGGACCCGGCCGGTGCGCCGGAGGCCGGGGCCCGGCCGAGGCGGGGCACGCGCCGCTTCCCCCTGCTGACGAAGGACACGGCACGGCCCGAGGGCGGCGGTCGTGCCGCACCGGGCGACGCCCCCGCTCCCGCGCGGCAGTGGCCGCTGCTCGCCGTGCTGGTCACGGTCGGGCTCGGCCTGCTGGTGACGGCCCTCGACGCGTTCCGGGTGGGGCTGCTGCTGATCGGCGCCGGGCTGCTGGGCGGCGCCCTGCTGCGCTGGTTCCTGCCCCGCGTCGGCATGCTCGCCGTCCGCTCCCGTTTCACGGACATCGTCACCTACGGGATCCTGGGCTGCGCGATCGTGCTGCTGGCGCTGATGGCCCAGCCGAAGCCCTTGCTGGAGATCCCGTTCCTGGACGACGCGCTGCACTTCACGGTCCGCAACAGCTGACGAACTGCTGACGGCGGCCCTACATCCGTACGGCTACGGTGGCGGCGGCCCATCCTCTCCCCCGAGTCAGGACGGGCCGCCGTCGGGAACAACACTCCTGCACGGTGAACGGCCTGTTCAACGGCTGTCCGTGCGCTGTGGCACGGAAGTGACCATTCCGCTACGGTGTCCGCGCTCTGCCACAGGGGCGCTCCCGCCCGGCGCGGGAACCGATCCACCCGCCGTCCTCGTCACTCTCCGCAAGGGGCGACGCGAGGATGCCGGGAGGTGTGGGATGGGCGCCTGGCAGCCGCTGCCGGAGGATCTGCCGCCGGAAGTACGGCACTGCGTGGAGCAGTTGCGGCTCCTCAAGGACACGACCGGCCTCAGCCTGGCCGCGCTCGGTGCGCGCACCGCGTACAGCAAGTCGTCCTGGCAGCGCTGTCTCAACGCGGGCCAGCCGCCGCCGCGGCAGGCGGTCGCCGCCCTGTGCCGGGTCGCGGGCCTGACCGGCGCGGACGTCGAACGGCACATCGTGCGCTGGGAGATGGCCGTCAAGGTCTGGCCCAGGCCGGCCGCGGCGCCGGAGGCGGCGGCGGAGGGGGCCGATCAGGCCCGGGCGACCCGGGCCCATGAGGTCCGCGAGGTCCGTGCGGCGGCCTGCGATGCGCACGGCGTGACCCACGGCGAGCACGACGCGGCCCACGGCGAGGCCCCCGAAGCCTATGAGGAGCTCCCCACCGTGCCCTGGTGGGACCGGCCGGAGGAACGGTCACGTTCCGGGCCGGGCGGACGCCTTCTGCTGTATGCCGTCGTGCTGCTCGTGGGCCTGGTGCTCGCCGCCGTCGTGGGCACCCTTGCCCTGGGGTGACAAACTAGGGATCCGGGGAGAAGTCGCCCAACAGCCGGGCCGGTGCTGACAATCCGCGCAAGGGGGAACAGGGGGAGTCGCGATGGCTCGTTGGAAGGCTCTGCCCGATGAACTCGACCCGCAGGTCAAGGAGTTCGCCGGGCAACTGCGGCGGCTGGTCGACCGCAGTGGTCTCAGCGTCGCCGCGCTCGCCGACCGCACCGGCTACAGCAGGACGTCCTGGGAGCGTTATCTGGGCGGCCGGCTCCTGGCGCCCAAGGGGGCGGTGATCGCCCTCGCCGAGGTCACCGGCAGCAACCCGGTCCATCTCACCACGATGTGGGAACTCGCCGAACGAGCCTGGAGTCGCGCAGAGTTGCGCCACGACAGGACCATGGAGGCCATCCGGATCGCCCAGGCCCGGGCGGCGCTGGGCGGACCCGGTACGACGCAACCCGGGGCGGTGTCCGGTGGCGGCACCCGCGTGGGCGGCAGCGCCACCGTGCCACCCGGGGCGCCCAAGCCGGGTGCGCCCACGCCCGGGGTGGCGGGCCCGGCGGGCGTGTCCCCGACGGTGGTGCCGTCGCAGCCGACGGCCTCCGACGCGCACGTGCGCGACGCGGTCCCCGTCTCCGGGGCCGCCTCCGGATCCGCGCCCGGCCCGGGATCCGGCGCCCGCCCGCCGGCGACCGGTGCGCCCGGCCGGTTCGGGGGGCGGGGGCGGAGGCTGACGATGTTTCTCGCGGGCATGGTGGCCGCGCTGGCGGTGATCGGCACCGTGTTCCACTTCACCGGCGGCGGCGGGCGCGAGGTGCCGGCCGCGAGGACGTCACCGTCGCCGTCCGTGAGTACCGGCGCCGGCCTGCCGCCCGGAGTGAAGTGCGCAGGGGCGGGCTGCACCGGCAAGGACGCCGAGGCCATGGGGTGCGGCGGGAAGCTGGTGACCACGGCCCGCAGCGTCACCGTGGGCACAACCGTGGTCGAGGTGCGCTACAGCAGGACGTGCGGCGCCGCATGGGGTCGTATCACCCGGGCCGCGCAGGGCGACCGGGTACAGGTGACGGTCGGCTCGCACAAGGAGACCGACACGGTCACCGAGCCGGGCGACACCATCGCGTACACACCGATGGTGGCCGTGAAGGACGCCGCTTCGGCGAGGGCGTGCGCGACGCTGGCGTCGGGGCGGACGGGCTGCACCACGTGAACCCGCTCAGGCGGCCCCCTTCGCCCGGAAGGCCCGCCGTCCGACCGGAGCACCGTCCGACCGGAGCACCGTGCGGCCGTGAGACGGCGAGAGAGGCGGCCGCCCGTCCGGGAGAGGAGAGACTCGGGCGGCCGCCGTGGGGGATGCCGGAAGAACCGGATTCCCGTGGGGGGTGGGATTCGCGTGCCCCGAACGGCGTAACCCATGCGCGCCGCGCGTCACTTCTCCGCACTTCTCCGCGGCATCTTCACTGTGCCGTCTGTGGGACGGGCCACAGGGGGGCGGGAGTCCGGCATGCCGGATGCGCGATAGCCTGACCGTGGATCTCTCTTGACGCCAAGAGATCGATCATCCGTATCCGTGATCGATCATCGCGGCGGGTGTACGGTCGCCGACCGGACGCGGGGATCCCGCACCCCGGGGCAGGGACGCCCCGACCGCCAGCTGTCCTACGGAGAACGCCATGACCCGCACTCCCGTGAACGTCACCGTCACCGGCGCGGCCGGCCAGATCGGTTACGCCCTGCTCTTCCGCATCGCCTCCGGCCAGTTGCTCGGCGCGGACGTGCCGGTCAAGCTGCGCCTCCTGGAGATCACCCCGGCCCTGAAGGCCGCCGAGGGCACGGCGATGGAGCTGGACGACTGCGCGTTCCCGCTCCTTCAGGGCATCGACATCACGGACGACCCGAACGTCGCGTTCGACGGCGCCAACGTCGCCCTCCTCGTCGGCGCCCGTCCGCGCACCAAGGGCATGGAGCGCGGTGACCTGCTCGAGGCCAACGGCGGCATCTTCAAGCCGCAGGGCAAGGCCATCAACGACCACGCCGCGGACGACATCAAGGTGCTCGTCGTCGGCAACCCGGCCAACACCAACGCGCTGATCGCCCAGGCCGCCGCCCCGGACGTACCGGCCGAGCGCTTCACCGCCATGACCCGTCTGGACCACAACCGCGCGCTGACCCAGCTCGCCAAGAAGACGGGCTCGTCGGTCGCCGACATCAAGCGCCTGACCATCTGGGGCAACCACTCCGCCACCCAGTACCCGGACGTCTTCCACGCCACGGTCGCCGGCAAGAACGCCGCCGAGGTCGTGAACGACGAGAAGTGGCTGGCCGAGGACTTCATCCCGACCGTCGCCAAGCGCGGTGCCGCCATCATCGAGGCCCGTGGCGCCTCGTCGGCCGCCTCCGCCGCCAACGCCGCCATCGACCACGTGTACACCTGGGTCAACGGCACCGCCGAGGGCGACTGGACCTCCATGGGCATCCCGTCGGACGGCTCCTACGGCGTCCCGGAGGGCCTGATCTCCTCCTTCCCGGTCACCACCAAGGACGGCAAGTACGAGATCGTCCAGGGCCTGGACATCAACGAGTTCTCGCGCGCCCGCATCGACGCCTCCGTCAAGGAGCTCGAGGAGGAGCGCGAGGCGGTCCGCGGCCTCGGCCTCATCTGAGTCGACCGGAGCCGACCCGGGTCGAGCGGCTTTCGCCGTGGACCCCGCTTCGTCACGACCCCGCACGGGCTCCGTTCCGGTTTCATCCGGAACGGGGCCCGTGGCCGTTTTCACCGCTACCGTCGAATGGCGCGAATGACGCGGAAATCGGTAGGCGGGTTCGGCGGTACGTCGGTCGCCGGTGCGCGGCGGGGCGGCTTCGGGGGGTTGACGATGAGCGGTTGGGACGTCCACGGCTCCGGTTCGGGACCGGAGCGCGAGCCGAGCGAGGACAGAGGCCGGGCGGCCTGGCAGGGATCGGACGGAGAGGCTTCGGAGCCGTCGTGGGCGTCCGCCGAAACCCGAACGGGCACCCCGCTCCCGCCGCCGCGGGGAACCCCGCCGCCCGCACCCCCCTCGTCGTCGCCGTACGTGCCACCCCCGGCGTACGCCCCGTCCGCGCCGGCGCCGCGTTCCGCGGGCGGGACTCACCGCGGCGGACGCGTCCTGGCGGCGCTGGCCGCGGCCGCGGTGCTGGGGGCGGGAACCGGTGCGGGGGTCTGGTACGTCCTGCTGCGGGACGGGGCCACCGGATCGTCGGCCGGTCCGGCGACCGGCGTCGCCGTCACCACCTCGTCCCCGGCCTCCTCCCCGCTTCCCTCGTCACCGGACTCGGCGGACCCGGGGAACGACGACGGCACCCCGGGGACCGATCCCGGCCAGGACGCCTCGGTCCGGTCCCCCGCCGCCCCCGCCTCCGGCTATCGCCGCGCCCAGGACCCCGTCGGCTACACGCTCGACGTCCCCGAGGGCTGGACCCGGCGGCAGAAGCAGGGCGAGAAGGCGCCGGTGGTCTACTACGACTCCCCGTCCGACGGCCGTCAGCTCCAGATCTTCGCAGTCACGGAGGACTCCCCGGCCGCCTCCCTCGACCTGGCCGAGAACGACCCCGGCTACGGCTTCGCCCGGCAACCCGGCTACGAGGCCCTGGACCGCGACTCCGGCCCCGCCTGGGTCGAGCTGACCTATCGCTACGACGACGCGGACAAGGGCCCCCGCCGGGTCGTCGACCACCGCTTCCGGGCCGCCGACGGCACCCTCTACGCCCTCCGCGTCAGCGGCCCCGCCGCCCTCCCCACCGCGCGCGTCCGCGTGCCGCTCACCGCCGCACTGAACTCCTTCTGCCCGCCGGGCGGTCGGTGCGGTTAGAGCGCCCGTGACCGGCCACCACCACCGTCGTCGCCACCAGGACCGTCAGCGCGACGACGCGCAGGGCCGGCGCCATGCCGGCCGTGAGCGCCTGGTGCGCTCCGGGCGCCTGGGCACGGGGGTGGGCGGTCAGGACGGTGCCGGTGACGGCGACGCCCAGGGCGGCGCCCAGTTCGCGGGCCGAGGTGCCGAGACCCGAACCCAGGCCCGCCTGGTGCGGCGGCAGCGAGGCGACGACGCCGACCGTGAGCGCGGGCATGCTGAGCCCGATGCCGGCGGAGATGACGAGCAGCCAGCAGGCGTACACCGCGTACGGGGTGCCGGCGCCGGCGGTGGAGGCGCCGAGCAGTCCCAGGCCGATCAGGGACAGGCCACCGCCGATCACCGGGCGCGGGCGGTGCGCCCACTGCGCCGCCATCTTCGGTACCAGGGCCATGCCCACGGCGAGCGGCGCGATCGCCACCCCGGTGACGGCGGCGCCGTAGCCCTTGATGTCCTGCAGGTACTGGGAGTTGACGTAGAAGAGGGAGAACAGGCCGAAGAAGCCGGTGGTGGTGCCCAGGGCGGCGGCGCGCAGCCGGTGCGAGGCGAAGACACGGGGGTCGAACAGCGGGGCGGGCGAGCGCAGGGCGTGCCGGGTGAAGAGGGCGGTGAGCAGGGCGCCCGTGGTGAACGCGACGACGATGCGGGGCGAGCCCCAGCCGTGTACCGGGCCCTCGATGATGCCGAAGACGACGGCGACCAGCCCGGCGGTGAGCAGCAGGGTGCCGAGCGGGTCGGGGTTGCCGCGCGCCGAGCGTGCGGTGCGCGGCACGGCGACGGCCACGGCCGCGGCGAGCAGCGCGGCCAGTGGCACCATGACGGCGAACAGGGCGCGCCAGGACAGGAACTGGCCGATGAGGCCGCCGCCGAGGAGCGCCGCGCCCGCACCGGACAGGCCCCGGCCCGCGATCAGCGGTGCGGGGCCGGTGGCCAGGGCGCTGGTGGCGGCGCCGGCGGCGAACAGCGCCAGCCCGGCGAGCAGGCTCCGACCTGGTGGGCCTGGTCCCCACCTGGGGGCTGCCGCTGGCCGCCGCGCTGGGCCTGGTCGCCTTCCGCGTACCGCTCCGGCTGCCCGCGCTCGCACTCGGCCTCGCCTGGCACCCGCGTCACGACGTCGACCCGGCACACGCCTGGCTGCGCCGGTGCGTCCGCGACGTGATGGACCAGTGGGCGGTGACCGGCGGAAGCTGACGATCGGCCGCGACCGATCGACATCCGCGGCTTTCGTCCCGCCATGTCCGCCACCTCCGTGACGAGGGGCACTTTCGGACATGGATCGCGCATGCACCTCGCGGGGAGCGGGCAGGCGCTCCCGGTCCCCGTGGGTGACATCCGCGTCACCCGGGGCGACCAGGCAGGAACGGAAGGCATCACCGATCATGGCGGACAGTACGCAACACACGGCGCGCACCACGATCCACGCGGGAGGGGAGTGGCTGGAGGCGGTCTCCGGCGCCACGCGCGACATCCTCGACCCCGCGGACGCGACGCCGTTCGCCGTGGTCGCCGAGGGCGACGAGAAGGACGCGGACCGGGCCGTGGAGGCCGCCCGGCGCGCCTTCGACGGGGGCGCCGGCCCCTGGCCGCGCACCCCCGTCGCCGAACGGGCCGCCCTGCTGCGCGAGGTCGCCGGCCTGCTGGTGCGCGACCGCGAGAAGCTCGCAATGGTGGAGAGCCGGGACGCGGGCAAGACCCTGGAGGAGGGCCGCGTCGACGTCGACTGCGTCGCCGACGCCTTCCGCTACTTCGCCGACCTGGTCGCCGCCGAGGCACCCGGCCGGGTCGTGGACGCCGGCACGCCCGACGTCCACAGCGTCGTCGTCCATGAACCGGTCGGCGTCTGCGCCCTGATCACTCCCTGGAACTATCCGCTGCTCCAGGCCAGTTGGAAGATCGCCCCGGCGCTCGCCGCGGGCAACACCTTCGTGGTCAAACCCAGTGAGATCACCCCGCTCACCACGGTCGCGCTCGTCGGCCTGCTCCTGGAGGCCGGCCTGCCCGCCGGGGTGGCCAACATCGTCACCGGCCCCGGTCACACGGTCGGCGCCCGCCTCGCCGAGCACCCCGACGTCGACCTCGTCTCCTTCACCGGCGGCCTGGCCAGCGGCACGAAGGTGGCCCGGGCCGCCGCCCCCACCGTGAAGAAGGTCGCCCTCGAACTGGGCGGCAAGAACCCCAACGTCGTCTTCGCCGACGCCTGCGCCACCGACGAGGGCTTCGACACCGCCGTCGACCAGGCCCTCAACGCGGCCTTCATCCACAGCGGCCAGGTCTGCTCGGCCGGCGCCCGGCTGATCGTCGAGGAGTCCGTCCGGGACCGTTTCGTCGCCGAACTCGCCCGCCGCGCAGCACGGATCCGGCTGGGCCGCGGCACCGAGCCGGGCGTCGAGTGCGGGCCGCTCGTCTCCGAGCAGCAGCGCGCGAAGACCGAGGCGTACGTCGCCTCGGCGCTGGCGGAGGGCGCGGTGCTGCGCTGCGGCGGCAAGCGGCCCGAGGCCGACCGGACCCGGCCCGCCACCGGCTACTACTACGAGCCGACCGTTCTGGACCAGTGCCACCGGGAGATGCGGGTCGTCCGCGAGGAGGTCTTCGGACCGGTGCTCACGGTCGAGACGTTCCGCACCGAGGACGAGGCCGTCCTGCTCGCCAACGACACCGAGTACGGCCTGGCCGGCGCCGTCTGGACCGCCGACGCGGGCCGGGCGCGCAGGGTCGCGGGCCGACTGCGCCACGGCACGGTCTGGATCAACGACTTCCACCCCTACCTCCCGCAGGCGGAATGGGGTGGCTTCGGCAAGAGCGGAGTCGGCCGCGAACTGGGACCCTCCGGACTCGCCGAGTACCGCGAGACCAAGCACCTGTACCAGAACCTCGCGCCCAAGCCGGTGCGCTGGTTCGCGGGCTGAGCCCCGCCCCCGTACGCGGCGAACCCGCTCCCCTCACAGGCGAACGCGCTCCCCTCGCGGCAGACCCCCCGTACGCCGCGGTCGGCGTGCGCCGGACGCCACCTGCCGGACCCCACCGGCCGGATCCCCCTCTGGAGTACCCCCTCATGCCCGACAACCTCCCTGAGAACACCTACGACTACGTCGTCGTCGGCGGCGGCACGGCCGGATCCGTCATCGCCTCCCGCCTCACCGAGAACCCCGACGTCACCGTCGCCGTCATCGAGGGCGGCCCGAGCGACGTCGGCCGCGACGACGTGCTGACCCTGCGCCGCTGGATGGGCCTCCTCGGCGGCGAGCTCGACTACGACTACCCCACCACCGAACAGCCCCGCGGCAACTCCCACATCCGGCACAGCCGGGCCCGCGTCCTCGGCGGCTGCTCCTCGCACAACACCCTCATCGCCTTCAAGCCGCTGCCGTCCGACTGGGACGAGTGGGAGGAGGCCGGCGCCAAGGGCTGGGGCGCGGTGCCCATGGAGGCGTACTACGCGCGGCTGCTCAACAACATCGTCCCGGTGGACGAGAAGGACCGGAACGCCATCGCCCGCGACTTCGTCGACGCGGCCCAGGCGGCCCTCGGCGTCCCCCGCGTCGAGGGGTTCAACAAGAAGCCGTTCAGCGAGGGCGTCGGCTTCTTCGACCTCGCCTACCACCCGGAGAACAACAAGCGGTCGTCGGCCTCGGTGGCCTACCTGCATCCGGTGATGGACGAGCGCCCGAACCTCAGCCTCTTCCTGGAGACCTGGGCGTACCGGCTGGAGCTGGACGGCACCCGCGTCGAGGGCGTCCAGGTGCGCACCAAGGACGGCGAGGAACTGCTGATCCGCGCCCGCAACGAGGTCGTGCTGTGCGCGGGCGCCGTCGACTCGCCGCGTCTGCTGATGCACTCGGGCATCGGTCCGCGCGAGGACCTGGAGGCGCTCGGCATCCCGGTCGTGCACGACCTGCCGGGCGTCGGCGAGAACCTGCTGGACCACCCCGAGTCGGTCATCGTCTGGGAGACCCACGGACCCATCCCGGAGAACTCCGCGATGGACTCCGACGCGGGCCTGTTCGTGCGCCGCGACCCCGAACACGCGGGCCCCGACCTGATGTTCCACTTCTACCAGATCCCGTTCACCGACCACCCGGAGCGACTGGGGTACAAGCGGCCGGAGTTCGGCGTCTCGATGACCCCCAACATCCCCAAGCCGAGGAGCCGCGGCCGCCTCTACCTGACCAGCGCCGACCCGTCCGTGAAGCCCGCTCTGGACTTCCGCTACTTCACCGACGAGGACGACTACGACGCCCGGACCCTCGTCGACGGCATCCGCATCGCCCGTGAGATCGCCAAGGCCGAGCCGCTCGCCGGCTGGCTCGAGCGCGAGGTCTGCCCCGGCCCTGAGGTCGTCGGCGACGCCGAGCTGAGCGAGTACGCCCGCAAGGTCGCGCACACCGTCTACCACCCCGCCGGCACCTGCAGGATGGGTGCCCCCGAGGACGAACTCGCCGTCGTCGACCCTGAGTTGAAGATCCGGGGCCTGGACGGCATCCGTATCGCCGACGCCTCCGTCTTCCCGACCATGACCGCCGTGAACCCGATGATCGGGGTGCTCATGGTCGGGGAGAGGGCCGTCGACCTGATCGGAGGCGATGCGCGATGACGCTCACGGTCCCCACCCGCAAGCCCCCCACCACCACGACCGACGCGCCGGTCTTCTCGGTGTCCGGCCTCTGGAAGGTCTTCGGCCCCAAGGCCGACCGTGTTCCGGCCGACCCGGAACTCAGCGGACTCGGCCCCGCCGAACTCCGCTCCCGCACCGGCTGCACGGCCGCCGTGCGAGACGTCTCCTTCGAGGTGCGCAGGGGCGAGGTCTTCGTCGTCATGGGCCTGTCCGGCTCCGGCAAGTCCACGCTCGTACGCTGCCTCACCCGGCTGATCGAACCGACCGCGGGCGCCGTCGCGCTCGACGGCGAGGACGTGCGCGCCATGGACCGCACCCGGCTGCGGGAGCTGCGCCGGCACCGCACCGCGATGGTCTTCCAGCACTTCGGCCTGCTGCCCCACCGCACCGTCCTCGACAACGTCGCCTACGGCCTGCAGATCCAGGGCGTGGGCCGCTCCGAGCGCCGTGCGAAGGCCGCGGAGGTGGTCGCGAAGGTCGGCCTGAAGGGCATGGAACAGCGCCGCCCCGGTCAGCTCTCCGGCGGCCAGCGCCAGCGCGTCGGCCTCGCCCGCGCCCTCGCCGTCGACCCCGAGGTGCTCCTGTTCGACGAGCCGTTCAGCGCCCTCGACCCGCTCATCCGGCGGGACATGCAGGAGGAGGTCGTCCGCCTGCACCAGGAGGAGGGCCGCACGATGGTCTTCATCACCCACGACCTTCAGGAGGCCCTCAAGCTCGGCGACCGCATCGCGCTGATGCGCGACGGCCGCGTCGTGCAGCTCGGCACGCCCGAGGAGATCGTCGGCTCCCCGGCCGACGACTACGTCCGCGAGTTCGTCCGAGACGTCCCGCGCGAACAGGTGATGACGGTGCGCAGCGCCATGCGCCCGGCCGCCGCGCAGGACGCGGGCACCGGCCCGGCGGTGTCCCCGCGTGCCACGGTCGCCGAGGCCATCGAGGTGGTCGCCCGGGCGGGCGCACCGGCCCGCGTGGTGGACGGGGGCAGGTGCGTGGGGACGGTCGACTCGGACGCACTGCTGGGCGTGGTCGCGGGCGTCACCGACGCCGGCGTGCCCGCGGGCGGCCGCGCCGGTGGGACGGCACCGGTGAGCGCGGCGGCGTCCCGCTCGGGCGGGCCGGCCGTCCCGCCCGGTCCCGGCAGTGACCCGGGGGCCGTGTGATGGCGACGATCTCCGCATCGGTCCCCCGTCCGGCGTCCGGCGCCGTGCGCAGCCCCGCCCTGCAGAAGCTGGCGGTCCTCGCGCTCCTCGCCGCGGTCGTCGGGCCCCTGGCGGGCGCCCACTGGGCGGGCAGCGCCTGGCCGCACGCGCTGACGGTCGACCTCACCGAACCGCTCACCGGCGTCAGCACCTGGATCATCGACAACCGCGACAGCCACCCCCTGTTCCTCTACTTCTTCGGCCACATCAGCAACGCGGTCGTCATCTGCGTGCGCGCGGTGTACCTCTTCCTCCTCGCCGCCGGCTGGGCCGGCGCCACCGCCCTCGCCGCCGCCGTCGCCTGGCGGGTGGCCGGAGTCCGGCTCGCCCTGGGCACGGCGGCCGCGTTCCTCGCCTGCGGTCTGCTCGGCATGTGGGTGCCGACCATGCAGACCCTCGCGCTGATGGTGATCGCGGTGCTCGCCTCGGTGGCCGTCGGGGCGCTGCTCGGTCTCGCCGCCGGGCTGTCGGACCGCATGGACCGCGCGCTGCGCCCGGTGCTGGACACCATGCAGGTGCTCCCGGCGTTCGCGTACCTGCTCCCCGTCGTCCTGGTGTTCGGCATCGGAGTGCCCGCCGCCGTCCTCGCCACGGTCGTCTACGCCGCCCCGCCCATGGCCCGTCTCACCGCCCTCGGGCTGCGCGGCGCCGACGCCGAGGTGCTGGAGGCCGTCGACTCCCTCGGTGCCACCGCACGCCAGCGGCTGCTGACCGCACGCCTCCCGCTGGCCCGGAAGGAACTCCTGCTCGGCCTCAACCAGACGATCATGATGGCGCTGTCCATGGCCGTCATCGCCTCCGTCATCGGCGCCGGCGGCCTCGGCGACCGCGTCTACCAGGCGCTCGCCTCGGTCGACGTGGGCGCCGCGCTGGCGGCCGGCATCCCCATCGTGCTGCTGGCCGTCGTACTGGACCGGGTGACCGCAGCGGCGGGGGAGCGCATCGGCGACGGGCCCCGCACGAACGCGGTGTGGTGGGTGAACGGCGCCCTCGCCGCCGCCGTCGCCGCCGTGGCGGTCGCCGCCCGTGTCGCGGGCCGTCCCGACTGGCCCTCCGGGTGGACGGTGGACATCGCCGAGCCGGTCGACCGCGCGGTCGACTGGATGACCGCACACCTGTACTCGGGCGTCCCGTACATCGGCGGCACCGCGGACTGGGCGGGCCACTTCACCACCTGGGTCCTGGACCCCGTGCGGTCCGGGCTGCAGTGGCTGCCCTGGTGGTCGGTGCTGCTGATCGTGGCCGCCCTGGCCTGGCTGATCGGCACCTGGCGCACCGCGTTGACCGCCGTGGCCGCCATGGCCGCGATCGGAGTGCTCGGGGTGTGGAAGCCGGCCCTGGACACCCTGTCCCAGGTGCTGGCCGCCGTCGCCGTCACCCTGCTCGCCGGTTTCGCCACCGGCATCGCCGCCGCCCGCAGCGACCGCTTCGAGAAGCTGCTGCGCCCGGTCCTGGACGTCTTCCAGACCATGCCGCAGTTCGTGTACCTGATCCCGGTCGTCGCGCTGTTCGGCGTCGGCCGCGCGCCGGCGGTCGCCGCCGCGATCGTCTACGCCCTGCCCGCCGTCGTCCGCATCACCGCACAGGGGCTGCGCCAGGTCGACCCGGCCGCCCTGGAGTCGGCCCGCTCGCTCGGCGCGACCAGCGGACAGCAGCTGAGGCAGATCCAGCTGCCGCTCGCCCGGCCGGCGCTGCTGCTCGCGGTCAACCAGGGCCTGGTCCTCGTCCTCGCCGTCGTCATCATCGGCGGCCTGGTCGGCGGTGGCGCGCTCGGGTACCAGGTCGTCTTCGGCCTCGCCCAGGGCGACCTGGCGACCGGTCTCGTCGCCGGCGTCGCGATCGTCTGCCTCGGCCTGATGCTCGACCGGGTGACCCAGCCCACCGCGCGGCGCGCGAAGAAGGGAGCGTGACATGCGAAGCCGTACGTCGTCCGCCGTGGCCGGCCTGACCGGACTCCTGCTGCTGACGGGCTGCTCAGCCGCCGACATGACCCGGCAGGCCTCGCCGTTCGCGGGCGCGCAGGGCGCGAGGACCGTGACGCTGTCCGTCCAGTCGTGGGTCGGCGCGCAGTCCAACGTGGCCGTCGCCCAGTACCTGCTGGAGCACGAGCTGGGCTACCGCGTCGACACCGTCCAGGTCGACGAGGTCCCCGCCTGGGACGCGCTCAGCCAGGGCCGGGTCGACGCCATCCTGGAGGACTGGGGCCACCCCGACCAGGAGAAGCGGTACGTCCGGGACAAGAAGACCATCGTGCGGGGCGGCGACCTGGGGGTGACGGGTCACATCGGCTGGTTCGTGCCGACGTACCTCGCCAGGCAGCACCCGGACATCACCGACTGGAAGAACCTCGACAAGTACGCCCCCCTCTTCCGCACCGCGGAGAGCGGCGGCAAGGGCCAGCTGATGGACGGCTCCCCGTCGTACGTCACCAACGACAAGGCGCTGGTGGCCAACCTGAAGCTGGACTACCAGGTCGTCTTCGCCGGTTCCGAGGCGGCTCAGATCACGCAGATCAAGCAGTTCGCCAAGGAGAAGAAGCCCTTCCTGACCTACTGGTATTCACCCCAGTGGCTGTTCGAGAAGGTCCCCATGACCGAGGTGAAGCTGCCGCCGTACAAGGCGGGCTGCGACGCGGACGCGGCCAAGGTCGTCTGCGCCTACCCGCACACCCCGCTGCAGAAGTACCTCAACGCCGGCTTCGCGAAGTCGGGCGGCGAGGCGGCGGCCTTCCTGAAGAAGTTCACGTGGACGACCGAGGACCAGAACGAGGTCTCCCTGATGATCGCCGACCAGAAGCTGTCGCCCCAGGAGGCGGCGAAGAAGTGGGTGGACAGCCACCCCGATGTGTGGAAGCGGTGGCTGCCCTGAACCGTGTCAGCCCACCAGGCCGGCGGCGATGTCGCGCAGCGCCTGTGCGGCACGCCGCTGGAGCCCTGGCCCGAACGTGATCCTGGTGGCTCCGAGCTCGCCGAGTTCGGCCGGGGAGGGCCCCGTGCCGTCCAGCACGGCCAGCATGTTCAGCGGGCCCTTGATCCCCGCCCTCAGCGAGGGCAGCACGTCCGCCGGGGCGAGGATCGGATACACGCAGTCCGCGCCCGCCGCCGTGTACAGCGCGGCCCGCTCGACGGCCCCTCCGGGATCGCCGTCGCCGTGCAGGAAGGTGTCGACCCGGGCGTTGACGAAGAGGCGGCCGGCGGCGGCCGAGCGGACCCCGGCGAGGAAGTCGGCGTGCTCGTGCGGGTCCTTCAGGGCGCCCCCGCGCGAGTCCTCCAGGTTGCAGCCGACGGCACCCGCCTCCAGCAGCCGCTCCACCAGCTCCTCGGGGGCGAGCCCGTACCCGTCCTCGACGTCCGCCGACACCGGCACGTCCACCGCCCGCGCGATCCGGGCCACCGCCGCGAACATCTCGTCGGCCGGGGTCGCGCCGTCCTCGTACCCGAGGGAGGCGGCGACCCCGGCGCTGGGTGTCGCCAGCGCCGGGAACCCGGCCTCGGCGAACACCCGGGCGCCGGCCGCGTCCCACGGACCGGGCAGCACCAGCGGGTCGCCCGGGGGGCGGCCCTGGTGCAGCGCGCGGAAGGTCTCGGCGCCGCTCACCACTCGGTGCTCCCGGCGGGGATCCGGCGGCTGACCATCAGACGGTTCCAGGTGTTGATGGCGCCGATCAGCGCGATCAGATGGGCCAGGTGGGGCTCGTCGAAGTGCTCGGCGGCCTTGTCGTACACCGCGTCCGGCACGAAGCCTCCCCCGGAGCCGGAGGCCCGGGAGGTGCCCCCGGTGAGGACGGTGACCGCCTCGGTCAGGGCCAGCGCCGCCCGTTCCCGTTCGGCGAAGACGTCTCCGGCCTCCTCCCAAGCGTCCAGGAGACCCAGCTGCCGCTCGCTGACGCCGTGCTCGCGGGCGAGGGCCAGATGCATGTCGAGGCAGAACGCGCAGTGGTTCAGCTGCGAGGCGCGCACCTGCACCAGCTCGGCCAGGGCAGGATCGGCCAGGCCCCGTTTGGCGGCGGCGCCCACCGACCGCAGGGCGCCGCGCACCGCGTCGTCCAGGCGGGTGGTCCGGGCCGTCACTTGTGCTCCCCCGGCGTGTAGTGGCCGGGCACGCCGCGGGTGGTCACGCCGAACCGGTTCCAGGCGTTGATCACCGCGATCGCGGCGATGAGCTGGGCGAGTTCCTCCTCGTCGAAGTGCTGGGCGGCCTTGTCGTACACCTCGTCCGGCACGAAGCCGTCGGTGAGGACCGTGACCGCGTCGGTCAGCTCCAGGGCGGCGAGCTCCCGCTCGGTGTAGAAGTGCCGGGACTCCTCCCAGGCGCCCAGCTGGATGATGCGCTCCACGCTCTCGCCCGCCGCGAGGGCGTCCTTGCTGTGCATGTCCAGGCAGAGCGCGCACCGGTTGAGCTGCGAGGCGCGGATCTTGACCAGCTCGCGCAGCCGCGCCTCCAGACCCCGCCCGGCGGCCGCGTCCAGCCGGATCATCGCCTTGTAGACCTCGGGGGCGTGCTCGGCCCAGCGCATCCGGGGGCCCTCCTCGGGCGCGTACTCGGCGTCCGTGTCATGCGTCGTCTCAGGGGTGTTCCGCGTCGTGGTCATGCTTCGACCCTAGGTCGGAAGCAGCCCAGGCGTATGGTCCATTTTCATGGTGAGATCTTGGGCCATTCCGGGCGTCGACCTGCATCTGGAACCGGCCGGACCGCGCGTGCGCCGAGGGCTGACCGACGCCCTGCGCGAGGCGGTCCGCTCCGGCCGCCTGGCCCCCGGCACCCGGCTGCCCTCCTCCCGCGCCCTCGCCGCCGACCTGGGCATCGCGCGGAACACGGTCGCCGACGCCTACGGCGACCTGGTCGCCGAGGGCTGGCTCACCGCCCGCCAGGGCTCCGGCACCCGGGTCGCCGACCGGTTGGTGGCCACCCCGCGCGCCGACGCGGCCCGCCCGCCCCGCGAACCCGGCCGCCCCGCCCTCGACCTGCGCCCCGGCATCCCCGACCTGGCCTCCTTCCCGCGTGCCCAGTGGCTCAGAGCGGCCCGCCGCGCCCTGGCCGCGGCCCCGAACGACGCCCTCGGCTACGGCGACCCGCGTGGCCGCCCCGAACTGCGCACCGCCCTCGCCGGCTACCTGGCCCGGGTGCGCGGCGTACGCACCGACCCGCGGCACATCCTGGTGTGCTCGGGCTTCTCGCACGCTCTGCGGATCCTCGGCGCGGTGCTGCGGGCGCGCGGCGCGGACACGGTCGCCGTCGACTCGTACGGCCTGAACGTGCACTGGGACGTCCTGACCCGGGCGGGCCTGCGCACCCGGCCCCTGCCCCTGGACGAACGCGGCACCGTCACCACCGGGCTGACGGACGTCGGCGCGGTCATGCTGACCCCCTCCCATCAGTTCCCGTTGGGCGTACCCCTGCATCCGGACCGGCGTGCGGCCGTGACGGACTGGGCGCGGCGCACCGGGGGTGTCGTCCTGGAGGACGACTACGACGGCGAGTTCCGCTACGACCGCCAGCCGATCGGCGCTCTCCAGGGCCTGGATCCCGACCGCGTGGTCCACCTGGGCACGGCGAGCAAGGCCCTGGCCCCCGGACTGCGCCTGGCCTGGATGGCGCTGCCGCCCTCCCTGGCCGAGGAGGCCGCGGCGGCGAAGGGGTACTCCGACACCTGCGGGGTGCTCGACCAACTGACTCTGGCGGAGTTCATCGCCTCCGGCGCCTACGACCGGCACGTACGCTCCGCCCGGCTGCGCTACCGGCGCCGCCGCGACGCACTGGTCGAGGCGCTCGCCGCCCACGCCCCGGCCGTCCGTCCCACCGGTATCGCCGCCGGACTGCACGCCGTGTTGCGGCTGCCGCCCGGAACCGAACCGGCCGTGGTCCAGGCGGCGGCCTGGCAGGGGCTCGCCCTTCACGGCCTGTCCCGCTACCGGCACGAGCAGGCCGCCGTCACCCCCGTGGACGCCCTGGTCGTCGGCTACGGCACTCCACCGGACCACGCCTGGGCGGCGGCCCTGGACGCGCTGTGCCGGGTCCTGCCCTGACGGCAGCCCACGGCTCCGCGCCCCGGGCCACGCCCGCGCGGCCCCGGCCGCCGTGCGCGCCGCGCCGCTCAGTGCCGCTCGACAGGCGCCACCGCGTCCGCCGCCGCCCCCGGCGCCGGTGTGCCGCCCGGCGCCGCTCCCGCCGGGACCGTCCCGTCGGCCGCCGTCGGCGTCACCGGAGCCTCCCCGAAACGTGCCAGCGCCAGCGCTCCGGCCACCGCCACCGCGAAGCCCAGGACCGCCGGCCATCCCAGGCCCTCCCGCGTACGGTCGCCCAGCCACACCACGCCGATCGCGGCCGGGCCGATCGTCTCGCCGATCACCATCCCGGCGGTGGCCGTCGTCACCGAGCCGCGCTGGAGCGCCGAGGTGAGCAGCAGGAACGCGGCGCCGCCGCCCAGGACCAGGGCGTACGACGCGGGGTCGGCGAACAGCGCCGCGGGGCGCGGCGAGTCGATCAGCCGCACCGTCACCTCGACCACACCGAAGCCCAGGCCCGCGCCCAGGCCGAGCAGCAGGGCCCGGCCGCGCGGGGGGAGACGGCCGGACACCGCGCCCAGGGCGAGCACGGCCGCAGCCGCCGCGAGCATCGCCCACCTCAGTGCCGTGGAACCGTCCCGGCCGCCCTCCGTCCCCGAGGCCAGGCCCAGCATCGCCAGGCCGGCGCAGACCACGCCCACCGCGGCCCACTCCGTCCCGCGCAGCCGCACCCGCAGCAGCCGGGCCGCGGCCACCGCCGTCACCGCCAGGCTGGACGCCAGGGCCGCGCCCACCGCGTAGATCGGCAGCGACCGCAGAGCGGCGATCTGCAACAGGAAGCCGAGTCCGTCCAGGCCCAGACCCGCCGCGTACCGCCACTGCCGCAGCGCCCGCAGCAACAGCGCCGCGTCCGCCGCGCCGCCCCGCGTGCCACCCGGCTCGGCCGCCGCCCGGGCGGCGACCGCCTGGAGCACCGTCGCCGTGCCGAAACACACCGCCGCGCCGAGCGCGCACACCATTCCCGAGAGCACGGGCCGACTGTAGGCGAGCGGCGCCGGTCGCGGGGCCCCTTGGCGGGCGCTCACACCTGATCTCTAGGCTGTCCGTCGGAAACCGGCGGCCACCCGCCGGCAGCCGACGACAAGGGGGAGACGGACATGGCGGACACCGGGCGGCAACTCAGGTCGGGCGCCGTGGTGCTGGGCGGGATGGGACTGCTCGCCTCGGCGCTCACCGCGTGCTCCTCCGACCCGGACAAGCGCTGCGTCGACCGCGACAGCTACACCTTCTCCCAGGGATACAAGGTCGTCTCCGACAAGAACTGCAAGTCCGCGACCTCCGTCGACGGCGCCTGGTACTACGGCGGCAAGAAGAAGAGCGGCTGGATCGAGGGCGGCTCCTTCACCAAGCCCCGCAAGAGCTCCGGCGGGTCCGCCGGCAGCCACGGCGGCGTCGACCGCGGCGGCTTCGGCAGCGGCCACGGCAAGTCCGGCGGCTGAGCCGGGCATGGAACGCCGCACCGTCGAGCCCCGCCCCGGCTGGCAGCGGACCGTCGAGGCGCAGGGCCTGATCTACCCGCTCACCCGCTACCCCGACGACTCCCTGCGCCCCTACTGGGACGAGAGCGCCTACTACGTCTTCTCCCTGCCCGAGGTGGAGGCGCTGGAGGAGGTCGTCGAGGAACTGCACCGCATGTGCCTGGCCGCCGCGGACCACATCGTCACCACGGGGCGCTTCGCGGACCTCGGCATCACCGACCCCCGAGTCGCCCACGCCGTCGCCGAGTCCTGGCGGCGGCGCGCCGAACTCCCCTCCGTCTACGCCCGCTTCGACCTGCGCTACGACGGCACCGGCCCGGCCAAGCTCCTGGAGTACAACGCGGACACCCCCACCTCCCTGGTCGAGGCCGCCTCGCCCCAGTGGTTCTGGATGGAGGAACGGTTCCCCGGCGCCGACCAGTGGAACTCCCTGCACGAACGGCTCGTCGCCGCCTGGAGGAAGCAGGCCGGCCTGCTCCCGCCGGGCAGTCCGCTGCACTTCGCGCACTCCGCCGCCGACGAACTCGGCGAGGACCTGATGACGGTCGCCTATCTGAAGGAGACGGCCGAGCAGGCCGGCCTCGACACCGACTGGATCTCCGTGGAGGAGATCGGCTGGGACCCGCTCTCCGGACGGTTCGTCGACAACGGCCTCCGTTTCATCCGCAGCATCTTCAAGCTGTACCCGTGGGAGTGGCTCACCACGGACCGCTTCGGCGGCCACGTCCTGGACACCCTGGACAACGGCGGCGGGACCGGTTCCACCTTGTGGATCGAACCGGCCTGGAAGATGCTGCTGAGCAACAAGGCGCTGCTGGCGATCCTGTGGGAGCTGTACCCGGGCCACCCCAACCTGCTTCCCGCGTACCTGGACGGGCCCCGCGAGCTGGCCGACGGCGCCGGCTGGGTGGCCAAGCCGCTGCTCGGCCGCGAGGGCGAGGGAGTGACGGTCCACGAACCGGGGACCGAGCCCGTCGTGCGCGACGAACCCTGCTGCTATCAGGAGCTCGCCCCGCTGCCCGCCTTCGACGGCAACCACGTCGTCCTCGGCGCCTGGGTCGTCGAGGACGAGTCCGCCGGTCTCGGCATCCGTGAGTCGGCCGGGCTGGTCACCGACGAGTACGCCCGGTTCCTGCCGCACGTGATCCTCTGACGGGCCCGCACGACGCGGCTCGCATGGTGGACGCGGCAGGGCCTTCGGGCAGGTCACCCGGTAGGCTGACGGGCGGGCCGTGACTGGCGCGTCGGGTCCTGGTGACGCCAGGGCCCAAAGATGGGACCGACCATCGGGGAGCGGCCCGAGCAGCGAGTGTGCCGTGCGCCTGGGCCGTACCGTGAACGCCGAACGCCGAACGCCACGCCCGGAGGTCCCCGAGATGTCTGCGCCCCTCTCCCACGAGTCCACCGCCTTCCGCGCCGCCCTCGACGTGATCCGCGCCGTCGAGCCGCGCGTCGCCGACGCCATCGGCCAGGAGGTCGCCGACCAGCGCGCGATGCTCAAGCTGATCGCCTCGGAGAACTACGCCTCCCCGGCCACCCTCCTGGCGATGGGCAACTGGTTCAGCGACAAGTACGCCGAGGGCACCGTCGGCCGCCGCTTCTACGCCGGCTGCCGCAACGTCGACACCGTCGAGTCCCTGGCCGCCGAGCACGCGCGCGAACTCTTCGGCGCCCGCCACGCCTACGTCCAGCCCCACTCCGGCATCGACGCCAACCTGGTCGCCTTCTGGGCCGTCCTCGCCGACCGCGTAGAGGCCCCCTTCCTGGAGAAGGTCGGCGCCCGCCAGGTCAACGACCTGACCGAGGCCGACTGGGCCGAGCTGCGCCAGGCCTTCGGCAACCAGCGCATGCTCGGCATGTCCCTGGACGCCGGCGGTCACCTCACCCACGGCTTCCGCCCCAACATCTCCGGCAAGATGTTCGACCAGCGCTCCTACGGCACCGACCCGGCCACCGGCCTGATCGACTACGACGCGCTGCGTGCCCAGGCCCGCGAGTTCAAGCCGCTGATCATCGTCGCCGGCTACTCGGCGTACCCCCGTCTGGTGAACTTCCGGATCATGCGCGAGATCGCCGACGAGGTCGGCGCCACGCTCATGGTCGACATGGCGCACTTCGCGGGCCTGGTCGCCGGCAAGGTCCTCACCGGCGACTTCGACCCGGTCCCGCACGCCCAGATCGTCACGACCACCACGCACAAGTCCCTGCGCGGCCCGCGCGGCGGCATGGTGCTGTGCGACGACTCCCTCAAGGACCAGGTCGACCGCGGCTGCCCCATGGTCCTCGGCGGCCCCCTCCCGCACGTCATGGCCGCCAAGGCGGTCGCCCTCGCCGAGGCCCGGCAGCCGGCCTTCCAGGACTACGCCCAGCGCATCGTCGACAACTCCCGCGCCCTCGCCGAGGGCCTGATGCGCCGCGGCGCCACCCTCGTCACCGGCGGCACCGACAACCACCTCAACCTGATCGACGTCGCCACCTCCTACGGCCTCACCGGCCGCCAGGCCGAGGCCGCCCTCCTCGAGTCCGGCATCGTCACCAACCGCAACGCGATCCCGGCCGACCCCAACGGCGCCTGGTACACCTCCGGCATCCGCATCGGCACGCCCGCGCTCACCACCCGCGGCCTCGGAACGGCGGAGATGGACGAGGTCGCCGGCCTGATCGACCGCGTCCTCACCAGCACCGAGCCCGGCACCACCAAGTCCGGCGCCCCCTCCAAGGCCGCCCACGTCCTCGACCCGAAGATCGCCGACGAGATCTCCCACCGCGCCACCGACCTGGTGGCCGCCTTCCCGCTGTACCCGGAGATCGACCTGGGCTGACCCGGCCAGGGGTGTCCCGCCCCCCGGGGAGCTCAGAGGTCGATCAGCTCCTGACGCGGCTCCTCACGCGGCGGCCCGGCCTTGCGCCGGGCCGCCGCGCGGCAGGTCAGAAGCGTCCCGGCGACCCCGGCGGCGAGCCCGCCGGCCGCCCACCACACACCGTCCCGCTCTCCGCCCTCGCGCGCGGCGGCCGGCGTCCCGTCGAGCCCGAGGAAGCCGGCGCCCGCCAGCTCGTCGTAGACCCGCCGCGGCGCCCGGTGCCAGCGGATGTCGTCGTCCGGCAGGTCGGGCGCCGGGTCGCTGCGCACCCACGGGGTGCCGTCCTCGCCGACGAAAAGCTGGTCCTGGCGCAGCATCGCCACGTCACCGCCGGGCGCCCGGTCGGTCTGGGGCCAGCCGCCGACCCCGGTCAGTCCCCACATCACCGTGAACCGCACCGGCGGATACCGGCCCTGCGACCAGGCCTCCGGCACCCGTTCCGTGCCCGTGTACGACGGGTCCAGCAGCCACCGCAGCCGGTCGAATTCCGTCTCCCCGGAGTGCCAGGACTCGGTGCGCCCCTCGCCGGCGGTCACGACCACGGCCACGTCCGGTTCCTCGGGAGCCGCCCGGGCCCCTCCGCCGCCCGCCAGCACCGCCGCCGCCGTGGCCGCCGCCACGCAGATCAGCCGCCGCATCGCGCCCCCTCACCCGCCCCTCGTCACGCCCCGGGGTCACCCGCCCTCTGACGCACCCTCAAGGTCACCCGCCCCTTGTTACACCTCCGGGGACGGTTCGGAGCCCCTCTGTTTCCGGCCAGTTCCGGATCGGGCCGCCGGACCTGAGAGAATGATGAGCATGGCGACAGACCGACCTCGCGTGCTCTCCGGAATCCAGCCCACCGCAGGCTCGTTCCACCTCGGGAACTACCTCGGCGCCGTCCGTCAGTGGGTGGCCCTGCAAGAGACGCACGACGCGTTCTACATGGTCGTCGACCTGCATGCGATCACGGTGCCCCAGGACCCGGCCGAGCTGCGCGCCAACACCCGGCTCGCGGCCGCCCAGCTGCTGGCCGCCGGCCTCGACCCGGAGCGGTGCACGCTCTTCGTCCAGAGCCACGTCCCCGAGCACGCCCAGCTCGCCTGGGTCATGAACTGCCTCACCGGCTTCGGCGAGGCGTCCCGGATGACCCAGTTCAAGGACAAGTCCGCCCGGCACGGCGCCGAGCGCACCTCCGTCGGCCTGTTCACCTACCCGGTGCTCCAGGTCGCCGACATCCTGCTCTACCAGGCCAACGAGGTGCCGGTCGGCGAGGACCAGCGGCAGCACATCGAGCTCACCCGCGACCTGGCCGAGCGCTTCAACGGACGCTTCGGCGAGACCTTCACCGTGCCCTCGGCGTACATCCTGAAGGAGACGGCGAAGATCTACGACCTCCAGGAGCCGACGATCAAGATGAGCAAGTCGGCGTCCACCCCGAAGGGCCTGGTCAACCTGCTGGACGAGCCGAAGGCCACCGCGAAGAAGGTCAGGAGCGCGGTCACCGACACCGACACCGTCGTCCGCTTCGACCCGGAGACCAAGCCCGGCGTCAGCAACCTCCTGACGATCTACTCGACGCTCACCGGCACGAGTGTCGCCGCACTGGAGGAGAAGTACGCCGGCAAGGGCTACGGCGCGCTCAAGACGGACCTCGCCGAGGTCGTGGTGGACTTCGTGACGCCGTTCAAGGAGCAGACCCAGCAGTACCTGGACGATCCGGAGACGCTGGACTCGATCCTGGCCAAGGGAGCGGAGAAGGCGCGCACGGTCGCCGCGGAGACCCTCTCCCGGGCGTACGACAGGGTGGGCTTCCTGCCCGCCAAGCACTGAGGCGCACCACCGCGCACACGCCTTTGGGGGCAGAGCGCCGTACATCACTGTGCCCGCGCCTGCCCTCGGGACGGCTGTGGACGTACAGTCGATAGCCGGACGGCTGAGAACGAAACAGACAACTCACCCGACACGACGACAGGAGACGACGTGGGGACCGTAACGATCGGCGTGTCGATCGCGGTCCCGGAGCCCCACGGCAGCCTGCTCCAGCAGCGGCGCGCGGGCTTCGGCGACGCCGCGGCTCACGGCATCCCCACGCACGTCACCCTGCTGCCGCCGACGGAGCTGGACTCCGCCGAGCTGGCGGCCCTCGGGGCCCATCTGACGGAGGTGGCCGCGGTCGGCCGGCCCTTCATGATGCGGCTGTCCGGGACGGACACCTTCCGTCCGCTGTCGCCGGTGGTGTACGTACGGGTCGTCGACGGCGCCGAGGCCTGCACCCGGCTCCAGGCACGGGTCCGCGACGCCTCCGGGCCGGTGGCACGCGAACTCCAGTTCCCCTACCACCCGCACGTCACGGTGGCGCACGGCATCGACGACGCCGCGATGGACCTCGCCCTCCGCGAACTCGCCGGCTACGAGGCCGAGTGGTGGTGCACCGGCTTCGCCCTGCACGAGCAGGGTGCGGACGGAGTGTGGCGCAAGCTGCGGGAGTTCGCCTTCGGCGGCTCCGCCGTGGTGCCGCCGCAGGCGGCCCCCGTGGACAGCGGCACGCTGCCGGCGCGGTAGCGGACGGCAGGCCGGCGCGGCCTACAGGGGCAGCCGCCGGTACAGCGCCCGCGGCAGATGCCGCAGCACCGCCGCCACCGGCCGCAGGACCCCCGGCACCCACACGGTCTCCGAGCGCCGCCGCAGCCCCAGCTCGACGGCGGTGGCGACCTCCTCCGGCGTGCTCGCGAACGGGGGCACCGGCCGCCCGGCCGTCGCCGCCGACCGCACGAAGCCGGGGCGCACGGCCATGACGTGCACGCCCGTGCCGTACAGCGCGTCGCCCAGCCCCTGCGTGAAGGTGTCCAGCGCGGCCTTGCTGGAGCCGTAGATGAAGTCCGTGCGGCGGGCCCGCTCGCCGGAGACCGAGGAGAGCACGACCAGCGAGCCGTGCCCCTGGTTCTGCAGCTCCCGCGCGGCCACCAGGCCCGAGGACACGGCTCCGGTGTAGTTGGTCTGTGCGACCCGCACCGCGTTCAGCGGCTCCCGTTCGTCGTAGGCCTGGTCGCCGAGGACGCCGAAGGCCAGCAGCACCATGTCGATGCCGCCCTCCGCGAACACCTTGCCGAGGGCCTCCTCGTGGGACGCCGGATCGAGCGCGTCGAAGTCGACGGTGTGCACCTGGGCGCCCAGGGAACGCAGCTGCCCGGCGGCCTCCTCCAGGGCGGGCGAGGGCCGGCCCGCCAGCCACACCGTGCGGGTGCGGCGCGCGATGAGCCGGCGTGCCACGGCCAGCGCGATCCGGGACGTGCCGCCGAGGACGAGCAGGGATCCGGGGAGCGGGGAGAGCCGGAGCAGACGGGTGAGACCGGAGGCATCCTTCACGGCAGACGACTGTATCGTCCGCTTATGGACGCTTCGTCGTAGAAACGCGGTGTTGACGGCGGCCCGGAGCGGGCACACGTCGGATCATGGACTGGCTGAAGAAGCTCCCCGTCGTCGGCCCCTGGGTGGCGCGGCTGATGCGCACGCACGCCTGGCGGTCGTACGAGCGTCTGGACCGCGTGAAGTGGACGCGGCTGGCCGCCGCCATGACGTTCGTCAGCTTCGTGGCGCTCTTCCCGCTGCTGACGCTGGCCGCCGCGCTCGGCGCCGCCACGCTCAGCGCCCGGCAGCAGCACAGGCTGGAGGACAGGATCACCGCGCAGTTCCCCGGTCTGGGCGAGCAGCTGCACATCAGCTCCCTGGCGCAGAACGCGGGCACGGTCGGGGTCATCGCCGGCGTCCTGCTGCTGTTCACCGGCATGGGCTGGGTCGGCCAGATGCGTGACTGTCTGCGCGCGGTCTGGGAGCTGCCCGACGCCGAGGAGAACCCGATCCTGAACAAGCTCAAGGACGGTGGCATCCTCATCGGCCTCGGCGGCGCGGTGCTCGTCACCCTGGCCGTCTCCACGCTCGCCTCGGCCGCCATCGGATGGCTCACGCGCCAGATCGGCCTGAGCGAAGACGGCTGGGGCAGTGTCGTGTTGCAGGTCGTCGCGTTCGTCGTCGCCGTCGCCGCCGACTTCCTGGTGCTGCTGTACGTCCTCACCCTGCTGCCCGGCGTCGAGCCGCCGCGCCGCCGGCTGCTGGTCGCCGCGCTGCTCGGAGCGGTCGGCTTCGAACTGCTGAAGCTGCTGCTCAGCGGCTACATCCAAGGCGTGGCGGCGAAGAGCATGTACGGCGCGTTCGGCGTCCCCGTCGCCCTGCTGCTGTGGATCAACTTCACCGCCAAGCTCGTGCTGTACTGCGCCGCCTGGACGGCGACCCGTGTCGAGCCGGTTCCGGACGGCGACGGTGCGGGCGGCGCCGGGGACAGTGGGCCGGGGGACCGGCTCACGGGCGGGAGCGGCGGCGCACCAGGTCCGGCAGCGGCCAGCGGCGGTTGACCAGATAGGCGCCGGCCGCGAGCAGCACCACGACTCCGCCGGCGATGCCCAGGGCGATCCCCATGCCGGTGGAGCCGCTCCGGGCCGAGGCCTTCGCGACCGGCTCGGCCGACGAGCCGCCGCCCGCCCGGCCGGCCGAGGCGGTCGGGCCCGGCCGGGCGCTCGCCGGCACCGCGCTCTTCGGCGGCACCAGCTCTCCCACCGGCCGCACCTTGCCGACCGCCTGGAAACCCCAGTCGAAGAGCTTGGCGGTCTCCCGGTAGACCTCGTTGTGCCCCTTCTTCTCCGGGTTCATCACCGTCACCAGCAGGACGTGGCCGCCGCGTTCCGCGACGCCGGTGAAGGTGGCGCCCGCGTTGGTGGTGTTGCCGTTCTTCACCCCCGCTATCCCCTGGTAGACGGAGAGGTCGTAGTCACCGCTCAGCAGCCGGTCGGTGTTCTGGATCTCGAAGGAGGTCCGGGTCTTCTTGCCCTTCTTGTCCTTCTTGGTCTCGCCGGGGAACTTGGCGCGCACCGTCGAGCAGTACTCCCGGAAGTCCTTCTTCTGGAGCCCGGAGCGGGCGAACAGGGTCAGGTCGTACGCCGAGGAGACCTGGCCGGGCGCGTCGTAGCCGTCCGGGGACACCACATAGGTGTCGAGCGCCTGGAGCTCCTGGGCGTGCGCGTTCATGTCCTTGACGGTCTGCTCGACGCCGTGGTTCATCGCGGACAGCACGTGCACCGCGTCGTTGCCCGAGCGCAGGAAGACACCCAGCCACAGGTCGTGGACCGTGTAGGTCTCGTGCTCCTTGATCCCGACCAGGCTGGAACCGGCGCCCATGCCGGCGAGGTCCTCGGGGGCGACCTTGTGCTCCTGTGCCGCGGGGAGCTTCGGCAGCAGGGTGTCGGCGAACAGCATCTTCAGGGTGCTGGCCGGGGGCAGCCGCCAGTGCGCGTTGTGCGCGGCCAGCACCTGGCCGGACTCGGCGTCGGCGACGATCCAGGAACGGGCCGTGAGGCCCTTGGGCAGAACCGGGACGCCGCCGGTCAGGTCGACCTGCGTGCCGGCCCGGCCGAGGCGGGCGCCGCCCACCGTGGACATGTTCGCCGGGGGAGTGGCCGACGGGCCCGTCTTCGGGGCCGGAGCCGCCAGGGCGGCGGGCGCGGTCAGTGACGCGGACAACAGGGCGGCGGAAGCGACCAGAAGGGATCGCCTGCCGGTCTTCTTGGGTGCGGGCACGGTCGGAAACGTACCTGCCGTGACCGACGGCACCCCATCCGCCCTCCCACCCCGGGCCGGGAGCGAGGCGTCCGGCAGCGATACTGGACGCATGAAGCTCAGCCGCCCCCTCTCCTGGTTCCTGCTCGCCTTCGGGGTGTGGAGCTGGATCATCTGGGTCACTTTCGTCAAGAATCTCGTCAAGGACGGCAGCGGACTGGCGTTCGACCACGGGGACCCCACGGCGTACTTCTGGGTGCACCTGGCGCTGGCCGTCGTCTCCTTCGTATTGGGGACGGTCATCGGGGTCATCGGGTTGCGCGGACTGCGCGCACTGCGCCGGACGTCATAGCGTTCCGGCCACGGAAGGGACGGGCGGCATGGTGTTCGTCCTCGTGCTCGGGGCGCTGCTCGCCCTGACGGCCGTCGTGGCGGCCAACCGGTATGTGCGGCACCGTCCGTTCCGCGACACCACCGCCGGCCCGGGCCGGGCACGGCGCGCGGCCACCGCCGGCCCGACCGTCGCGGGCGTGGAGCGGTACGACGACACCCAGTTGTACGTCAGCCGGGGGGCCGCCGCGTGGGGACCGCCCACACCCGCGGGCGCCCCGTCCGACATCACCGTCGTCCAGCCGGCGTCCCGGCAGGCGTGACAACGACGGCCGGAAAAACGGATGAAGAGGCGCATTCCCCGCAACTCGTGGGCCCGGCTGAGAAGTTCCTGTGAAACGAACTGAAAACACTTCTTCATAACGTCTTTTCATCCTCTCCAGAACCCTCTTCCCCGGGGTGAAAGACCTGTGATTAGGTGTCCGCGCCACTCAGGGGTGTGGCATATGCACAGCGGCCCGTGGAGGGCCTGGGGAGGGCATCACCGATGCGATCGGTTCGCATGCGGATTCTGTTGGCGCTGCTGGTCCTGGCCATGGTGGGCGTGGGCGGCTGGCAACTGCTTCCGTCGCAGGGGGACAAGGACAGAACGATCATCGTCGGGACGACGGACGCCGTCACCTCGCTCGACCCGGCCGGCGCCTACGACGCCGGCTCCTGGGCCCTGTACAGCAACGTGTTCCAGTCCCTGATGACCTTCGATCCGGACGGCGCCACCCCCGTCCCGGACGCCGCCAAGAGCTGCGCCTTCCAGGGCGGCGGACTGCGCACCTACCGCTGCGAGCTGCGCCCGGGCCTGAAGTTCCCGAGCGGCCGGTCGATGACCGCCGAGGACGTGAAGTACTCCTTCGAGCGGGTCAAGAAGATCAAGTCCGACGTGGGTCCGTCGCCGCTGTTCTCCACGCTCGGCTCGGTGGACGCCGACGGCATGGTCGTCACCTTCCACCTGTCCACGCCGGACGCCACGTTCCCGTTCAAGGTCGCCACCGGGGCCGGCTCCATCGTCGACCACACCCGCTACCCGAAGGACGCGCTGCGCTCCGGCGGCCAGGTCGACGGCACCGGACCGTACCGTCTGACGGCCTACACCAAGGACAAGAGCGCCGAGCTGAAGCCGAACGGCTCCTACAAGGGCGCCGTCGGCCACACCGGGCACCCCATCGACCTGCGCTACTACCCGCAGGCCAGCGCCCTGGACAGGGCCTGGCAGGACCAGCAGATCGAGGTCGCCACCCGCACCCTGTCCCCGAAGGTGCTCGCCGGGCTCAACCCGAGCGACCCCGACCAGCGCGTGTCGGAGTCCGACAGCTCCGAGACCCGCAACCTGTACCTCAACACGCGGTCCTCCTCGCCCCTGCACGACGTCCACGTCCGCCGCGCCATCGCCTGGCTGATCAACCGCGAGCAGCTGGCCGGCAGCGTGTACGACGGGACCGTGGACGCGCTGTACTCCCTCATTCCGGCGGGCATCACCGGGCACACCACGTCGTTCTTCGACTCCTATCCGGCCCAGGACGCCAAGAAGGCGCGGGAGCTGCTCGAAGAGGCCGGCGTGTCGATCCCGGTGCGCTTCACCTACGGCTACGGCGAGGGGCGCGGCGCGGGCGCCGAGGAGGCCAAGGAGATCAAGCGGCAGCTGGAGGCGAGCGGCCTGTTCAAGGTCGACGTCAAGGGCTACGAGTGGACCGACTTCCAGAAGCGCTGGGCGGGCGGCAAGCTCGACGCGTACGCGGTCGGCTGGGTCGCCGACTACCCCGACCCGGACACCTTCGGGGGCCCGCTCGTCGGCACCGGCTCCACCATGAACACCGGCTACAGCAGCAAGACCGTGGACCACCTCATCACGGACAGCCAGAAGTACGCCGACCGAGGCCGGGTCGCCACGGACTTCCGCAACCTCCAGGCGGAAGTGGCGCGGGACGTGCCGCTGATCCCGCTGTGGCAGCAGAAGGAGTACGTCGTCACCACCGACGACGTCGGCGGCGGCCAGTACCTCTCGGACGGCACGGGCGTGTTCCGGCTGTGGAAGCTGGGACGGCTCTGAGGCGGGGGCCGGTCAGCCGGTCTTCGGCTGACCGGCCTTGAGGATCTCGTTCACGTCGAGGGTGACCTGGGCGCCGATGGACTCGGGGAGCGTGACGAGCTCGCCGGGAGAGTACGGACGGTGATTCTCGTACCCGTCGCCGGCGGGGTCGGTGAGGACGTGGAGGCGCTGGTGCTTGCGGTCGACGATGACGTAGACCGGGATCTTTGCGCCGGCGTAAGCCTTCACCTTGTCCCGCAGGTCGGTCTTCCAGTTGCTGGAGGTGACCTCCAGGACCAGTCGGAAGCACAGGGGGTCGTAGCAGTTGTTCTCGACCAGGTGGTCGTCGATATCGCCGTCCACGATCGCGAGGTCGGGAATCGCATAGTCCTCGACTCCGGTAGGGAGCCACAGTCCCACGCCTTCGAGAACTTCGGTTTCCCCACCATCGAGACCCGCGGCCGTAAAGGGGCGCCTCAGCCTGGACAGGGCACGGGCGTGAGGGGCGTTGGGCGGCGGGGACACGAGGATCTGGCCTCCGATGATCTCGACGCGATTCCCCGGGTTGCGCTCCATGAGCCGGTTGGCTTCCGCGATCAGCGGACGCTCGCCGTGGGGCCGCTCGACTGCTGCAGCGGACATGAGGTGCCTCCCGTGGCTGAAATGTCGAGAGCATCATCGTAGGCAGCCGGCACTCCACGTGTCCCGTCGCGACCCGATCACCCGAAAGTGATCACGCCTCCTTCCGGCCCCTGACTCCCGGGTCCGGCAGCATCTTCGTCATCCCCGGCAGGAAGTCCGTGAACAGCTCGTGCACCTCCAGCACGAGCGGACGCAGCACCCGGAAGCGGGCCAGCGCCACGCCCCGCGCGGTGAGGCGGGCGCCGCGCTCGGCCAGCCGGTAGCTGCGCTCGCGTCCCTCCGTGCGGTCGAACACCCAGTACAGGACGAGCCCCATCTGGGCGAGCCACATCAGCTCGGGGAGCACCTCGCGCAGTTCCGCCGGCACCTTGGTCCGCGCCCCGCGCAGCACCTCCTTGTGGACGCTGATGGCCTCCGTCCGCGCGTGCTCGGACTCGGGGGAGAAGGGGCTGAGCGGGCTGTCGGGGTCGGCGGCGTTCTTGAAGAACTGCACCGCGAACTCGTGGTAGGGCGTGGCGATGTCCAGCCACGCCTTCAGCACGCCGGCGAGCCGGGCCTCCAGGGCCGTCTCCCGTGCCAGGACCTCCCGGACCGCCTCCTGGTGCTCGGCGGCGATCCGGTCGTAGAAGCCCTGGATCAGGTGTTCCTTGCCCTCGAAGTAGTAGTAGGCGTTGCCGACGGAGACCCCGGCCTCCTGGGCGATGGCCCGCATGGTGGTCTTGTCGTAGCCGCGCTCCTGGAACAGCCGCATGGCCGTCTCCAGGATGAGCGCACGGGTCTGCTCGGACTTGCTGATGGTCTTCTCGGGCACGAGGAGAGCCTAAGGGCTGCCCCGCGCGCCCCACCGACGGTGTCTCAGGGGCGGCGGCCCAGTTCCCGGCGCTTGGTGTAGTCCGTGAAGCCGAGGACGTTGCCCCAGGGGTCGGCGATCTCGACCGTCCAGCCGGTCGCCACGGCGGACGGCTCGTCGAGCAGCGCGATCCCGGCCGCCGTCAGCTCCCTGGCCGCGACCCGGGCGTCCGGGACCTCCAGCCACACCCGCGGCGACGCCCACGGCGGTGTGCGGCGCCCCAGCGCCTCCTCCTGGCGCAACAGGATCCCCGGCGTCTCACCGCCCACCTTCAGCAGCGCGATCCCCGCCTCGTCCAGCCGCAACGCCACCGCGAACCCGGCCCGCCCGTAGAACTCCACGGCCTCGCCGAGATCGCCCACGGCCAGCAGCACGTTGTCGAACCCGAGCAGCTCGTACGACTCGTCATCTGACATGTGGTCAGATTAGGTTCGGACCCGCCACGCCCTCCCTCTCACACCCGGCCGACCGACCGAGAGGTCACCCGCCCGGCCGAGGAACGCCGAGGGCCCCGCTCCGCAAGGAACGGGGCCCACAGGCAGGTACCGGAAGCGACCTCAGGCTCAGAAACGACGCGTGATCAGCGCCCGCTTGACCTCTGCGATCGCCTTCGTCACCTCGATGCCACGGGGGCACGCGTCGGTGCAGTTGAAGGTGGTGCGGCAGCGCCAGACGCCGTCCTTGTCGTTCAGGATCTCCAGCCGCTGCTCGCCCGCCTCGTCACGGCTGTCGAAGATGAAGCGGTGGGCGTTGACGATGGCCGCCGGGCCGAAGTACTGGCCGTCGTTCCAGAACACCGGGCAGGAGGAGGTGCAGGCCGCGCACAGGATGCACTTCGTGGTGTCGTCGAAGCGCGCCCGGTCCTCGGCCGACTGAAGACGCTCACGCGTCGGCTCGTTGGTCTCCTTCGTGATCAGGAAGGGCATCACGTCCCGGTAGGCCTGGAAGAACGGCTCCATGTCCACGACCAGGTCCTTCAGGACCGCCAGGCCCTTGATGGGCTCGATCGTGATCGGCTTCTCGGGGTTGATGTCCTTGATCAGCGTCTTGCAGGCCAGACGGTTCTTGCCGTTGATCCGCATGGCGTCCGAGCCGCAGATGCCGTGGGCACAGGAGCGGCGGAACGTCAGCGTGCCGTCCAGATCCCACTTGATCTTGTGCAGACCGTCGAGGACGCGCTCCTTGGGGTCGATCTCCAGCTGGAAATCCTCCCAGGTCGCCTCCGCCGAGACCTCCGGGTTGAACCGGCGGACCCGGAAGGTGACGGTGATGTAGGGGGAGTCGGCGAATCCGGGCTCGGGCTTGCCGGCCGCTTCTTCCTTGTCCAGAACAGGTGTAGCCATCAGTACTTACGCTCCATCGGCTGGTAGCGGGTCTGGACGACCGGCTTGTAGTCGAGACGGATGGATTCGGTCCCGTCGGCGCCGACCTCGCGGTACGCCATGGTGTGGCGCATGAAGTTGACGTCGTCGCGGTTGGGGTAGTCCTCGCGGTAGTGACCGCCGCGGGACTCCTTGCGGGCCAGGGCGGAGACGGCCATGACCTCGGCCAGGTCCAGCAGGTTGCCCAGCTCGATGGCCTCCAGGAGGTCGGTGTTGAACCGCTTGCCCTTGTCCTGGATCGCCACGTTCTTGTAGCGGTCGCGCAGCTCGGCGATCTTCTCGACGGCCGTCTTGATCGTCTGCTCGGTGCGGAACACCATGACGTTGGCGTCCATGGTCTCCTGGAGCTCGCGGCGGATGTTCGCCACCCGCTCGGTGCCCGTGGAGGTGCGCAGCCGCTCGATCTGCTCGACGACGAGGGACTCCGGGTTCTCCGGCAGCTCCACGTAGTCCGCGGTGCTCGCGTACTCGGCGGCGGCGATGCCGGCCCGGCGGCCGAAGACGTTGATGTCCAGCAGCGAGTTGGTGCCCAGGCGGTTGGCGCCGTGCACGGACACGCAGGCGACCTCGCCGGCCGCGTACAGGCCGGGGACGACGGTGGTGTTGTCCGCCAGGACCTCACCCTCGACGTTGGTCGGGATGCCGCCCATCGCGTAGTGCGCGGTCGGCTGGATCGGGATCGGGTCCGTGTAGGGCTCGATGCCGAGGTACGTCCGCGCGAACTCGGTGATGTCGGGCAGCTTGGCGTCCAGCTGCTCCGGCGGCAGGTGGGTCAGGTCGAGGTACACGTGGTCGCCCTCGGGACCGCAGCCGCGGCCCTCGCGGATCTCCGTGTAGATCGAACGGGACACGACGTCGCGGGACGCCAGGTCCTTCATGACGGGCGCGTACTTCTCCATGAAGCGCTCGCCGTCCTTGTTGCGCAGGATGCCGCCCTCACCGCGGGCGCCCTCGGTGAGCAGGATGCCCATGCGCCAGATGCCGGTCGGGTGGAACTGGAAGAACTCCATGTCCTCCAGCGGCAGACCCCTGCGGTACACGGCGGCCTGGCCGTCACCGGTCAGGGTGTGCGCGTTCGACGTGACCTTGAAGAACTTGCCGCAGCCACCGGAGGCGTAGATGACGGCCTTCGCCTGGAAGATGTGGATCTCGCCGGTC
The DNA here is from genome assembly GCF_053589015.1 of Streptomyces sp. NPDC003393. Lineage (NCBI taxonomy): Bacteria > Bacillati > Actinomycetota > Actinomycetes > Kitasatosporales > Streptomycetaceae > Streptomyces > Streptomyces sp. NPDC003393. The sequence goes on from NZ_JBSFRB010000002.1 coordinate 83,594, forward strand.
GCCAGCTCGTAGGCGACGACACCGGCGGACCGCTTGACGCCGTCGACCTCGGTGATCAGCTGGTCCAGGACGTAGAACTCGTTGAAGAACTCCACGCCCTCCTTGACGCAGTTCTGGTACAGCGTCTGGAGGATCATGTGACCGGTGCGGTCGGCCGCGTAGCAGGAGCGGCGGACCGGGGCCTCGCCGTGGTTGCGGGAGTGACCGCCGAAGCGGCGCTGGTCGATGGTGCCGTTCGGGGTGCGGTTGAACGGCAGGCCCATCTTCTCCAGGTCGAGGACGGAGTCGATGGCCTCCTTCGCCAGGATCTCGGCGGCGTCCTGGTCGACCAGGTAGTCACCGCCCTTGACCGTGTCGAAGGTGTGCCACTCCCAGTTGTCCTCCTCCACGTTGGCCAGCGCGGCGGCCATGCCGCCCTGCGCGGCGCCCGTGTGGGAGCGGGTGGGGTAGAGCTTGGTCAGGACCGCGGTGCGGCTGCGCTTGGTCGCCTCGATGGCGGCACGCATACCGGCGCCACCGGCGCCGACGATGACGGTGTCGTACTTGTGGATCTTCATCAGGATTTACCTCGGTCCCGGGGCCTAGCGGATGTTCGGGTCGAAGGTGAAGATCACCAGCGTGCCCAGCAGGATGGTCCACACCGTGGCGGTGTAGAGCAGCGCCTTCAGCCACAGCCGAGTGTTGGCGCGCTCCGCGTAGTCGTTGATGACCGTGCGCAGGCCGTTGCAGCCGTGCAGCATCGCGAGCCACAGCATCAGCAGGTCCCAGACCTGCCACCACGGGGAGGCCCAGCGGCCGGCGACGAAGGCGAAGCCGACCTTGGAGACGCCGCCGTCCAGGACGAGTTGGATCAGCAGGTGGCCGATGACCAGCACGACCAGGACGACGCCGGACAGCCGCATGAACAGCCAGCCGTACATCTCGAAGTTGCCCCGGGTCGACTTCGGGGTCTTCTTGGTGCGCTTGCGCGGGGCCTCGATGACCGGTGCGGGGTTGTCGACGCTGTAGTCGGCGGCGCCCTCGACCGGGCCGATGCCGGAAGCGGTGGTTTCAGTGGTGACTGCGTTGTTCGACATGCGTGCGCCTCAGCTCCCGAAGACGACTCGAGCGGCGTGGCCGAGAACGGGGTAGATCGCCCCGATCATCAGCAGGACCCAGAGGCCGACGACGCTCCAGAGCATCTGCTTCTGGTAGCGGGCGCCTTTGGCCCAGAAGTCGACGGCGATGACTCGAAGGCCATTGAGCGCGTGGAAGAGGACGGCGGCGACGAGGCCGTACTCCAGCACGGCGACGACCGGCGTCTTGTAGGTGGCCACGACCTTGTCGTATGTCTCGGGAGACACGCGGACGAGCGCGGTGTCCAGCACGTGAACGAACAGGAAGAAGAAAATGAGGACGCCGGTGACTCGGTGAGCCACCCAGGACCACATTCCTTCCCGGCCGCGGTACAGCGTTCCAGCCGGCACGGAAGAACCCTCCGGGAGCGGGGACTAGGGCCGCGCCGGCTTCTGTGTCGGTCGGGCCCGGCCGGGTACGGTCCACCGGCCCCCAGCATGGTAGCGATGCGCCGCGGTGAGCTTCGCGGGGGGCCTGCCTCGTGTGATCAAACTGGCACTCAAAGGTGCACGGACGGGTTAGTGAGGGGTGGCCACCGGGCGGGTGTGGTCGGGGGGCTGCCGGGTGCGTGGGCGCGGCGGCTGGTCGCGCCCCGCGGCGGAGCCGCTGACCGCCGCCGCGCCGCGCCCCTGCGCCGCTCGCGCCAGCCGTCCCCTGGCGACGCGGCGGAGTTCCTCCGCCGCGGTGATCCGTTCCTCCTCCGGATCGTTCGCCAATCGTGATCGGATCGCCGCCAGTACCCGGTCGAGCGTCTCGCCGGCGGGTACGTCGTCCAGGCAGATGACGAACGTGTGTCCGAATTTGGCCTCGTAGGCCGCGTACGCCGCGCTCAGGGCCGTGGAAGCGGCCGCGTACGTGGCCGCCGGCAGTGCGGGCAGCGGCTCCGCCGCCAGGGCCTCCGCCAGGTCCCGCGGGTCCAGGTCGTAGACCGCCTCGTCCGCCGCGGCCAGCAGGGCCGCGAGGTCGGGGTAGGGGCGGTGGGCGGTGACGCGGTGGGCCCAGCGCGGGCTGGGCAGGCAGGCCAGGAGGGTGTGGCGGGCCTCCTCGGGCGGGGCGGTGTTGAAGTGCTCCAGGTTCTGCGCGGGCAGCGTGGGTCCTCGGCGTGGGATGCGGCGGCGCCCGTGGGCGGGCCGTGTGTGTCGGCAGGGGATCTTGTGTGAGATGTGCCGTTACGTTATCGGGCGTGCTCATGATGTGTCCGGTCGAGGCCCGGATTTCACTCGGACGGCAGAGTTTGAGAACGCTTCGTGGACGGACGTCGCGCGCGGGGGCCGTAGGTTGGCTCTGTGAGTCAGCACAGGCATCGCCGGGCGCCGGCGCGAAAGCCGCAGCGCAGGTACGCCCTGGCCGCGGGGGTGTTCGCCGTGACGGTCGGGCTCGGTGTCGGGCTCGGTCTGTGGGCCTCCGGCGGTGACGAGACCCCGACGGGTTCGGCGGGCACCGCGTCCGGGGAGCCGTCCGTCCCGGACGCCGGCGGCACCAGCCCCAGTCCCAGCCGCAGCTACCCGCTGTCCCAGGCGCCCCGCACCATCCCCGCCGTGCGGTCCCACACCGCGGCGCGCGGCCCCGGCTGGCGCCCTGTCCACGGAGAGCGGGTCGTGGTGAGCGACGCGTCCCTCGCCGACGAGGGGAAGCTGATCGCGAGCGAGCTGGGCCTGTCGTACGCCGGTGAGAAGAACGACGTGCGGGCCGGGGACGTACGCCTCGCGCTCAGCGGCGGTGAGGGCGGTGATCCGGAGTCGTACACCATGACCGTGCGCGGTGGCCGGGTCACCATCAGCGCTCCGGCCGACGCGGGCGTCTTCTACGGCACCCGCACCCTGAAGCAGGAGGTGCACGGCGGCGGCACGGCACCGGAGGGCGTCGTGAACGACGAGCCGGCCGAGCCGCGTCGCGGCTTCATGCTGGACATCGCGCGCAAGCCGTACACGGTCGGCTGGATCGAGGACCGTGTACGCGAGCTGGGCGACCTGAAGTACAACGAGCTGGGCCTGCACTTCTCCGACGACCAGGGCTTCCGGATCCAGTCCGACACCCACCCGGAGATCGTCTCGGCTGACCACCTCACGAAGGCGCAGGTCAAACAGATCGTCGACCTGGCCACGAGCCGGCACATCACCGTGGTGCCGGAGATCGACTCGCCCGGTCACCTGGGCGCGGTCATCTCCGCCCACCCCGACCTCCAGCTGCGCAACGCGAGCGGCGTGCCGACCCGCGGCGCGATCGACATCTCCAAGGACGAGTCCGCGCAGATCGTCGACGACCTTCTGAACGAGTTCGCGGGCGTCTTCCCCGGCGGCTACTGGCACCTGGGCGGCGACGAGTACCAGGCGCTGACCGTGCGGGACCCCGCCGCCTCCTATCCGCAGCTGGCCGCCGCCGCGCGCAAGGCCTACGGCCCCGGCGGCACCGTCGCGGACCTGGCCACCGGCTGGCTGAACGACCGCGCCGCCACGGTCCGCAACCACGACCGCGCCCCGCGCGCCTGGAACGACGGTTTCTTCCGGCACACCTCGGTGCAGCCCGCCAAGGACATCGAGGTCGCCTACTGGACCGGCAAGGAGATCGGCGCCCGGCCGCCCGCCGAGTACCTCGCCGCCGGCCGCAAGGTGATCAACTACAACGACGAGTTCCTCTACTACGTCCTCGGCCAGCCGCAGACCTTCGTCTACCCCACCGGGCAGCGGATCTACGAGCAGTGGACCCCGCGCGTGCTGCGCGGCACCGAGGCGGTCCCCGCCCGCTACGACGCCCAGATCCTCGGCGGCACCTTCGCCGTCTGGGGCGACCGCCCGAACGCCCAGACCCAGGACCAGGTGGCGGCCGGCATCCGGATGCCGCTGCGGGCGACCGCGCAGAAGCTGTGGGACTCGCGGAAGCCGGAGCTGTCCTGGGCGGACTTCAAGGCGCTGGCGGGCCGGCTCGGCTGACCCCGGCGCCTGTCGGCGCCACTGGCCGAAATCTTTTCTTCCGCAGCTCCCTCGACTGAGCGTGATGCCCGTGTGACACTACCGGGCGGTCGCAGACGGTAAGGGGAAGGGCGGGTTCCGTGGCCAGAAAAGGGCCTGGGACGACGCTCTGGCGAGGGAGGGGTGTGGATGAGCCTGGTGGAACTGATCGCGCAGGCCGACGAGCGCGGGCTGGCCGCCAGCGGGCTGGCTTGTCTGGACCGGTGCGTACCGCTGCTCGGCGGGGACGACGAGGTGCTGCGGCCCCTGTGGGGCACCCTCGTGGAGGGCCGCGACGGAGACTGGGCCGACCGGCTGGAACAGGCGCGCGGCGAGCTCGGCGGGGCCGGCTCCGAGGAACCGGACGAGGACGAGGCCGCGCTGCTGGCCCGGCGCATGCTCGCCGCCGCGCCGGCCGGCCGGACCCCCGTGGAGGTACGGCAGTGGGCCGACGCCTGCTCGGTCGCCTCCCTCCAGATCCACCGGCTTCTGGACCCGGCCGAGGATCCCGAGTCCGTCGACTCCCGCCGCGAGGGACGCACGGACGGCATGTCCCCGCTGGTCGCCGCCGAACTCCGGCGCCAGATCAGCGTTCTCGAACTCCTCGCCGGGCACGGCTCCGCGGGGCTGCGCCACGCCCTGGAGGTCTCCACCGAAGGCCGCCGTGTCCTGCGGGCGGTGGTCTCCCGCCGTGCCCGCGGCCGGGTGTGAACCCCTGACCGGTCCCGGCGGCTCGCGACGTGCGGAGCCGCCGTTCTGTGAGCGTCGTGCGGGTGTGGTGCGGGGGCTCTGCGGGGGTCGTGCGCCGGTTGCGGGAAACGGGCGGATCCGGGTGACGGAAACCGTGCCGTCCCCGCTCTTCCCTATGTGACAGCGCAGCATGTGACGACTCGACAGCAGACCAGGCCGCACGCCGCCGGCAGGCCGGTGCGGTGGGCGGCGGACACCGTGGCGGCGATGCGCGAGGGTGCCCGGCTGCGCCTGGACTACTCGCGGCGGAGCCTGTGGCGGGTCGACCGGGTGATCGAGGAGCTCCGCCGCGAGGGCACGCCGTACCCGGCCGTGGAGAGCGTGCTGCGCGGTTTCGGGGCGTACGCCGGTGAGGTGATCGTCCGCGAGGCCGGGGCCGAGTGGTGGGCCTCCGGCGGCGAGCACTGGATCCGTACCGTCGACGGCCGCCTGTGGGACCCGATCGACGAGTCCCGCCGCTGCTTCGCGGGCCACGGGTCCCTGCGGCTGCTCTGCCTGGACGCCATGGCGGGGCACGGCGGCCCGCGCGACTGACGCACCGGGCCGGGGCCTCGCGTGACGCGGGCCCCGTCCGGACATCACCGTCCCGCTTTCGCTCCGCCGGACCCGTGCCGCACCACAGGACCGGCCGTGCGCACGGCCGTGGCCGTCGCAGCCGGTCCGTACCGAAGGCGCACGACCCGCGGCGCGAGGGCGCACGACGGGGAGCCGGGCACGGCCGTGGCGCGCGCCCGGAACGGCGACGAGAGCGCCTTCGCGAGGTGTACCGGCCCGAGGCGATCCCCGGCACCGGGAGAGCCGGAATGAACGGCGAGGTCGCGGACCCGGCTGACCGTGTGTTGCTTCCGTGCGCCGCTCCGCCGAGGCGACGGCCGGGGCCGCCACCCCCCACAGGAGAGGCCCCGGCCGTCACGCGGCACGGGCCGCGCGGCGGCCCGTACTCCCTACAGCGCCGTGAGTGCGTTTTCTGTCACACCGCACACCCGATCTGTTAGTTGCGCGTTGTACTGTCATGGACGAGAGGCGGTTTGAGGCCGTAACGTGCCTTTCGTGCCGGGCCCGGAAGGTGCATGATCACCGCACACGACGTCGGCCGTGATGCCGCAACGATCCTGCTCGATCTACTGAGGAACCACGGGGTGCTGGGGGACGACGCGGAGCTGACCGCCGCGGTGCTTGCGGCACAGGACGGAGACGAGGCCGCTTTCCGGACTGTGTACCGTGCCGTGCACCCACGGCTGCTCGGATACGTACGCACACTGGTCGGCGACCCCGACGCCGAGGACGTGGCGTCCGAGGCGTGGTTGCAGATCGCCCGGGACCTGGAGCGCTTCAGTGGGGACGCGGACCGCTTCCGCGGCTGGGCGGCCCGGGTCGCCCGCAACCGCGCTCTGGACCACATACGCATGCGCGGCCGCCGCCCGGTGATAGGGGGTGACGAAACGGAACTGGCGGGCAAGGCCGCCGAGTCGGACACCGCGGGGGAGGCCATGGAGTCCCTCGCCACCGGCCGCACTCTCTCGCTCATCGCCCGACTGCCCCAGGACCAGGCCGAGGCCGTCGTGTTGCGCGTGGTCGTGGGCCTGGACGCGAAGACCGCCGCCGAGACGCTCGGCAAGCGCCCGGGCGCCGTCCGCACCGCCGCGCACCGCGGCCTGAAGCGCCTCGCCGAACTGCTCGGCGACGATCCGGAATCCGTCGGCGCGCTCGACGCGCTGCCACCCCCGAGAGAACCGCGCGGCCCCGCGGTGACGTCCGCCGGTGTGACGCGGATGCGCGCCCGGACGCAGAAGGACATGTGATGGCCGACGAGCAGTACCACTGGCTGGACCCCGACACAGCGGAGCGTCTGCTGCGTGGGGAGCCACTGGACACCGTCGACGAAACCGTCCGCGACCAGGCCGAACGCCTCGCCGCAGCACTGTACGCACTGGCCGCCGAACCGCAGGCCGAGCCGCCGTCGGCGGACGACGCCGAACTTCCCGGCGAGGCCGCCGCGCTCGCCGCCTTCCGCAAGGCGCGCGCCGAACGGGCCGACGCCGAAGTCGTCCGTGTCGATGCGCACGCGCACCCTTCGGCGGACGCCGGTCGTTTCCGCCGGCGGGTCGGGCCTCATGGACGTATCGCGCGGACGTACGGCCGGAGTTGGGGCCGCCCCCTGCGCCTCGCCGTGTCCGCCGCGCTGGCCGCGGGAGCGGTCGGCGGGGTGGCGGTGGCCACGACCGGTGTGTTCCCGACCCCGTTCGGCGGCGAGCCCGCTCCCGCCGCGTCCGTCTCGGGCCGGGCGACGCCTGGCGGCCCGTCCGCCTCGTCCTCGCCGAACGGTTCTCCCGGCGGCCGTTCGGGTGACGCGCGCGGCGGGGGGCCGGGTGCGTCGACGCCCGGGGGCGTCCCGTCGCGCCCGTCCGGTGCGGACGGCGGCAACGACGACCGCGCCGGTTCGGACGGTCGCTGGGGCCGTCTGGCCGCCGACTGCCGCGACCTGCGGGACGGCAAGGGCCTGGACGCCGACCGCAGGCACGCCCTGGAGGGGGCGGCCGGCGGCTCCTCGCGTGTGTGGACGTACTGCAAGGGCGTCCTCAAGACCGCCGAAGGCCGCGGCTCGGCCCAGGGCGGCGGCCGGGACGACGGCGACGGCGACAGGAACGGCGGCAAGGACAGCAAGAGTGGCAAGGACAGCAAGAGTGGCAAGGACAGCAAGGACGGCAAGGACAGCAAGGGCGGCAAAGAGGGCAAAGACGGCAAGGGTGGCAAGGACGGAAAGGGCGGCACGGACAGCGGCGGCGGCAAGGACGGCCGGGGCGGCAAGGGCGGTGACGAGGACGGCGGTCACATAGGCGGCGGCCGGCCCGGTACCGACACCGACACCGCCGGCTTCGCGCCCCCGCGTCCGCCGCACCCGGCGGGGAAGGCCCCGAAGGCGACCCCGGCGGGCAGGGCGGCCTTCGACCAGCCCGCGTCCTCTGCCGCACCCGCCTCCCCGGCGGCGCCTGCCGCACGCCGATGACCTGGTCTTTCGCAGCCCGGCGGCAATCTTTCTCCGCGCGGTGTGACGTTTTCGGCGGTCGCGGCGCAGTACCTAGTGAGCCGACTGGTCATCGGCCGTCGCACGCAGCCGGGGTTCCCCCCGTACCTACGGCTCGTGCATGTGGCGCGGGCGGGACACGTTCCCCCGGTCCCGCCCGCGCCCCGCCTCATTCCTCGCCCCTGCGGCCTCACCAGTAAACGACGACCTTGTCCCCCACCCTCACCTGTGCGAACAGCCGCGCGATCGCCGTCTCGTCCCGTACGTTGACGCAGCCGTGCGAGCCGCCCGCGTACCCCCGGGCCGCGAAGTCGTAGGAGTAGTGCACGGCTTGGCCGCCGCTGAAGAACATCGCGTACGGCATGGGGGAGTTGTAGAGCGTCGACACATGGTGGCGTGACTTCCAGTAGAGCGTGAAGACACCTTCTCGCGTGGGTGTGTACTGCGTGCCGAACCGCACGGACATCGTCGCGAGCGTCCGCCCGCCGACCATCCAGCGCAGGGTTCGGCTGGTCTTGTCGATGCACAGCACCCGGCCGGTCAGACAGCGCGGATCCGGTGCGCCGGCCGGCTGACCGCCCATCAGGTACAGCTCCCACTTGCCCGGCTCGTGCGTCATGGAGAGCAGCCGCTGCCAGGTGACGGTGTCGGTCCGTCCCGTCGCCGGCAGGCCGCGCTTGCCCTGGAAGCCCTTGACCGCCCGCTCCGTCAGATCGTCGTACGTCCCCGTCGGGCCGTCGAACAGCCAGGCGATCTGACGCAGCCGGGCCTGGAGCTCGCGGACGCCGCTGCCGCTGTCACCACGGGCCCACAGGACGGACGCGGGCGTGCTCGGCGCCCGGCTGGGAGTGGCACCTGGGGTCGTGCCCGGTGCGGTTCCGGCCCCGTGGGCCGTACCCGGGGCCGCGCCGCCCGGTCTGTCGTCGCTCAAGGCGCGGTCGCCGGGCGATCCGGTGGCCGGGATCTCGATGTGCACCGGTCCGCGGTGCCCGCCACCGCCGCCGTACGGCCCGGCTCCCGATCCGGAGCCCGCGCCGGGGGTCCGCACCGTGCAGGCGCCCACCGTGGCCAGCGCCATCGCCGCCACCACGGCGACGCCCGATCTCCTGATGTCCCCGATGCGCATACCGCCCCCCGTCGTGGCTGTCGAGTCGCCGTGGTCCGGAAGTACACCGGATGTCTCCCCACGGGTGACCGGCCGTGAACCAGGAGGCACGCTGGAAGGGCGGAGCCCGTCCGCGAAAGCGTGCGGGAGGCGTGGCGGACAGCGGGCCGGACGGGGCCGGACAGCGGGCCGAACAGGTCTGTGAGCAAGGTCCCAGCGTGGGGCACTCCACCCGGCGCACGGCCGCAGCTACAGTCCGTGGCGAGGATCGGGATACCGGCGAGTAACTGGCGAGTAACAAGAACGCGGAGGCACACACCATGGCGCGCGAGTCGGAGTCCGGGCTGCCCATCGAGCCGGTCTACGGGCCGGACGCCCTGGAGGGCTGGGACCCGGCGGCGAAGCTGGGCGAGCCGGGGTCGTACCCGTTCACGCGTGGCGTGTACCCGACGATGTACACCGGCCGGCCCTGGACCATGCGCCAGTACGCGGGCTTCGGCACGGCGGCGGAGTCCAACGCCCGGTACAAGGAGCTCATCGCGCACGGCACGATGGGTCTGTCGGTCGCCTTCGACCTGCCCACCCAGATGGGCCACGACTCCGACGCGCCGATCGCGCACGGCGAGGTCGGCAAGGTCGGTGTCGCCATCGACTCGGTGGACGACATGCGGGTGCTGTTCGGCGGGATCCCCCTGGACAAGGTCTCCACGTCGATGACGATCAACGCCCCCGCCGCGCTGCTGCTCCTGCTCTACCAGCTGGTCGCCGAGGAGCAGGGCGTGCCGGCCGACAGGCTGACCGGCACGATCCAGAACGACGTGCTCAAGGAGTACATCGCGCGCGGGACGTACATCTTCCCGCCCAAGCCGTCGCTGCGGCTGATCGCGGACATCTTCAAGTACTGCAAGGCCGAGATCCCGAAGTGGAACACCATCTCGATCTCCGGCTACCACATGGCCGAGGCGGGCGCCTCGCCCGCGCAGGAGATCGCCTTCACGCTGGCCGACGGCATCGAGTACGTGCGCACGGCCGTCGCGGCCGGCATGGACGTGGACGACTTCGCGCCCCGTCTCTCCTTCTTCTTCGTGGCCCGTACGACGATCCTGGAGGAGGTCGCCAAGTTCCGCGCGGCCCGCCGGATCTGGGCGCGGGTGATGAAGGAGGAGTTCGGCGCGAAGAACCCCAAGTCGCTGATGCTGCGCTTCCACACGCAGACCGCCGGGGTGCAGCTGACGGCCCAGCAGCCGGAGGTCAACCTGGTCCGGGTCGCCGTCCAGGGCCTGGCGGCCGTGCTCGGCGGCACCCAGTCGCTGCACACCAACTCCTTCGACGAGGCGATCGCACTGCCGACGGACAAGTCCGCCCGCCTGGCCCTGCGCACCCAGCAGGTCCTCGCCTACGAGACGGACGTGACCGCGACGGTGGACCCCTTCGCCGGGTCGTACGTCATCGAGAAGATGACCGACGACGTCGAGTCCGCGGCCCTGGACCTGATGCAGAAGGTGGAGGACCTGGGCGGCGCGGTCAACGCGATCGAGCACGGCTTCCAGAAGAACGAGATCGAGCGCAACGCCTACCGCATCGCCCAGGAGACGGACAGCGGCGAGCGGGTCGTGGTGGGCGTCAACCGCTTCCAGCTCGACGAGGAGGAGCCCTACGAGCCCCTGCGCGTGGACCCCGCCATCGAGGCCCAGCAGGCCGAGCGCCTCGCCAAGCTGCGCGCCGAGCGCGACCAGGCGGCGGTCGACACGGCCCTGTCCGCCCTGAAGAAGGCCGCGGAGGGCGAGGACAACGTCCTGTACCCGATGAAGGACGCCCTGCGCGCGCGGGCCACGGTGGGCGAGGTGTGCAACGCGCTGCGGGAGGTCTGGGGGAACTACGTGCCGTCGGATGCTTTCTGATCCGGGAGATTCCTCCGGATGACGGAGGCAGGGCGGACCTGGCACGTCCCCGGTCGCTGTCGTGGAGAGTGCGCCTGCCCGTGCCGGAGCCCGTCGGCATCCGTGTCGAACTCGCCGTGGACACCCTTCTCGACGGCTGATCGTCTCCCTTCGAAAACCGGATTCGGAGTGTCGTACCCCCGTGCGACACTCCTTTCCATGTTCGGCGTCATCGATCTCCCCACCTACCTGGCAGGACTCGTCCTGATCGTGCTGCTGCCAGGGCCCAACTCGCTCTACGTGCTGTCCGTGGCCGCGCGGCGCGGCATCCGCGCCGGCTACACGGCCGCGGCGGGCGTGTGGTGCGGGGACACCGTGCTGATGACGCTGTCGGCCGCCGGGGTCGCCTCGCTGCTCCAGGCGAACGCCGTGCTGTTCGGGATCGTGAAGTACGCCGGTGCCGGGTACCTGACGTGGCTCGCGATCGGGATGCTGCGGGCCGCGTGGGGGATGTGGCGCGCCCGGCGCGAGCGCACCGCCGCCGGGGACGCGCCCGCCGAGGCCGGTCCCGCCCACGAGCGGCCCTACCGTCGGGCCCTGGTCGTCAGCCTGTTCAACCCGAAGGCGATCCTGTTCTTCATCGCCTTCTTCGTGCAGTTCGTGGACCCGGGCTACGCCTACCCGGCCCTGTCCTTCGTGGTCCTCGGCGCCTTCGCCCAGCTGGCGAGCTTCCTCTACCTCAGCGCCCTGATCTTCAGCGGCACCAGGCTGGCCGCCGCCTTCCGCCGCCGCAAGCGCCTGTCCGCGTGGGCGACTTCGGCGGCGGGCGCGCTGTTCCTGGGTTTCGCGGTGAAGCTCTCGCTGGCGAGCGCGTAGGGCACCGGCAGGCCGGCGAAGGGGCGCCGTCAGAGACCGACCACGCCCAGATACGCGTCGAGTCCGGCCGGCGAGTCGCCCGCCCAGCCCACGTATCCGTCCGGGCGGACGAGGAACACACCGGGGCCGTACGACTTCGGCGCCGCCGGGAGCGCTCGTACACCGGCCACGGATGTGGTCGCGCCGAGCAGCGTCCAGTGCGGTCCGCGGAAGGTGTCGAAGAGGCGTACGCCGTCCACCGTGCCGTCCGGCGCCCGGTCGCCCGCCCGTATCCCGGCCGGGTCCGTACGGACGTCGACGCTCAACGACGACTTGGGGTAGCCCAGACCGAGTTGCACGGTCGCCCTGCCCCGCCGCACCTCACCGCGGTGCACCCCCGTCGACAGGCCCAGCACCCCGGCCGCGATCGGGCGCCGCTCCTCCTCGTAGCTGTCGAGAAGAGAGTCCCCCGCCCCGCCCCGCAGCACCGCACCCAGCTTCCAGCCCAGGTTGTACGCGTCCTGGACGCTGGTGTTCAGGCCCTGTCCGCCGGCCGGTGAATGGATGTGCGCGGCGTCGCCCGCGAGGAAGATGCGGCCCACCCGGAATCGGTCGGCCAGCGCTGCCCGCGGCCGGTAGTCCGAGGCCCAGCGCACCTGAGTCACGTCCTCGGGGTCGAGGTGCGTGTACGCGGCGACCAGTTCGCGGATGCCGTCCAGGGACGGGTCGGGCGTCGTTCCCTCGGGGAGGCGGCCCGCCAGCTGGAAGTCGTCCGTGCCGGCCAGCGGGCACAGCGCGATGCCGCCGTCGCCCGCGGGGAAGGTGTGCCAGAACTCCCGGTCGAGGCCCCTCACCCGCACGTCCGCCACCAGGTACGGGGCCGGGTCGACCGTCTCGCCGGCCATGCCGACGCCCAGCGCCCGCCGTACCGCGGAACGGCCGCCGTCGGCCGCGACCGCGTACCGGGCGCGGACGGTCCGGCCGCCGGCGAAGCGCGCGGTCACGCCCTGCGCGTCCTGCTCCAGGCCGGTCACCTCGCGACCGAAGGCCACCCGCACGCCGAGCTCCACCAGCCGTGCGTGCAGGATCTCCTGCGTCCGCCACTGCGGAACCATCAGCGGGTCGGTGTACGGCGCGCCCTCGTCCGCCTCCACCGGCTCGAACATCGGCTTCGCGTCGATCCGCCGGCCGTCCTTCCAGAGCACCCGGGGCGGGTAGCGGCCGCCGGCCGCGCGGATCGCGTCGAGGACGCCGAGGTCGTGGAAGACCTCCTGGGTGCGCGGCTGGATCCCCTTCCCGCGCGATCCCGGGAACAGGCCGTCCGCCCGCTCGACCACCAGCGCGCCGACTCCGCGCCGGGCGAGGTCGATCCCGAGGGCGAGCCCGGTGGGCCCCGCTCCCACGATCAGCACCTCGACCGGGACATCGCTCGGGACGTCGTCGCTCCGGGCGTCATTCCACGCATCCATCACATCTCTCCTTAACATCGTTAAGGTGCGGTCTCGGCAAGCGTGCCCTTAACGCTGTTAAGCTGTCAAGCGTGAGTACGGAACGACGCGCCCCCCTGGACCGCCGACGGGTCACGGACACGGCACTGCGGCTGCTGAACGAGGTCGGCCTGGACGGGCTGACCCTGCGCGCCATCGCCAGGGAGCTGGACGTCAAGGCCCCCGCGCTGTACTGGCACTTCAAGGACAAGCAGGCGCTGCTCGACGAGATGGCGACGGAGATGTACCGCCGGATGGTCGCGGGCACGGCGCTCGATCCCGCCGACACCTGGCAGGAGCGGCTGCTCAAGGTGCACCGGGGGCTGCGTGCCGCGCTGCTCGGCTACCGGGACGGAGCCAAGGTCTTCAGCGGCTCACGCTTCACGGGCACGGACCACGCCCGCGAACTGGAGGCGAACCTGCGGCTCCTCACGGACGCCGGACTCACCCTCGCCCAGGCCGTCCAGGCGGGCCGGACGGCGAGCGTGTACACCCTCGGCTTCGTCACCGAGGAACAGGGCGTCCGGCCCCTCCCGGGCGAGCGCCGGGAGGGTTACGACGTCGGGGAACGTGCCCGGCGGATGGCCGACCACCCGCTGGCGGCCGCGGCCGGCGAGCTGCTCTTCGACGACTACGACCGCCAGTTCGAAGAGGGACTGGCGCTGGTCATCGCCGGCATCGGAGCCCGCTACGGGATCGGCTGAGCCGCCGCCGTGAAGATCGTCGATCGTCAGCGTCCCGTCCCGTCCCTCAGCGCGCGTGCCCGGCGGGCCAGGCGCCGTACCGTCGCGTTGCGCCGGAGGAAGGCCGGCCGCATCGGAACACCGCCGGGCAGGGCCAGGGAGGTGAGACGGCGGCGCTTGAAGTAGCGCCGGGTGCGCGGGCCCGGATGTGCGGCGAGATACCGCTCGGCGGCCGGGCGCAGACCCGGGTGCATCCTCGGCTGCATCGCGAAGGCGACCGCCCGGACCAGCTCGGTCAGCGCGTCGACGGCCATGCCCGGCCGCTGCGCGGTGACCGCCGCACGGTCGTCCAGGTCGGGCAGGAGCGCGTCGACGATCGTCACCGGGATCCGGTTGCTGTTCTCGTACGGCGTCAGGCGCTCCAGAAGCGTGCCGGTGCCGGTCCGGGCGACCGGCAGGCCGTACAGCGCGGAGGCGGTGAGCAGTGCGGTGGAGAAGCAGCCGACGACCAGCGCCGGACGCGTCCGCTGGTACAGCACCTCGGCGAGCACGGGCGTGGTGAGGACGGTCAGCTCGGCGCCCAGCTTCTCCGCCTCCCGCTCCAGCGCCCGCGACCAGCGGACCGGCGCCGATGGGTGCGGCTTGAAGACGGCGCGCGTGTGGCCCAGCGCGACCGCGCCCCGCAGCATCCGCACATGCAGCGCCTCCTCCTCGTCGGCGGTGAGGATGCCCAGCGCGGACAGGTACTGACCGAGCAGCAGCGCGGGTTCGGTCCCCGCCTCCGGCAACTCCTCGCCGGCGTCCGACAGTTCTGCCAGCACCTTGACGAAGGCGTCCGTCGGCACGATCTCCGAGCCGACGCCGAACTCGGTGAGCAGCACCGGCTTCAGGCCCGGCACCAGATCCAGGTGCAGCACGCGGTCGACGCGGGTGCCGACCAGCGGGTCGATCTTGTTGCGGGTGGGGCCGTAACTCATCAGTCCGTCGGCGTAGACGGTGACGGGCGCGCCGGTGAAGATCCGGCAGACCCCGAGGGCCGGACCGACCTGGATGGACTCGACGACCAGTGCGACGTCGTCGTCACCCAGGTCCCACAGCAGCCGCAGGTGCCGCTCCCACAGCGGGACGTCGTCCGGGCGGGGGCTCCAGGCGCCCGGGTGGAACGGCGCGATGGTCTCGTTCCACGACACCACGTCGTCGAACCGTGCCCGCAGCCGCTCGAAGCCGGGCAGCTCGTCCAGCGCCGGGGTGGTCTCGGGCGTGGCGGCGTTGTTGCACACCAGCAGCATGCGGCGGTCGGCCGGGCCGAACCGGCCGGAATCCAGGGCGGCGGCGAGCGTGGCCGTGCCGTACAGCGTGGAGGCCAGGAAGATCTGCGTGGTCATGCCGAGGCTCCCGTCGCGGCAGAAGCGGAAACCGGGACCGGGCGGCGCCGGAGGCGGCGCAGCCGGGACGCCCGCTGGACGTCCATGGAGTCCAGCGTCTGGTCGAGGACATCTTGCGGCATGCGCCGCAGGGCCCCCGCGCCGAGCGACTTCAGCTTCCGTGCCACCGCCGGTTCGAACCTGTCGAGGGACCCCAGATGATGGGAGATGATCGCGCAGTACGTGCGCACCGCCTTGGGCAGCAGCCGGTCCGCGTCCCGGTCCTGCGCCGTTTCCCGGACGATCTGGTCGAAGGCGCGGATGAAGTCCAGCCGGCGCACGTCGCCGATCTGGGTGAGGGACGAGGCCACCCCGCGCCGGTAGCGCACCCCGAGCAGACCCACCACGGCGAAGGACTCCGCCTCCCGGTGCAGCCGCCATATCCACGGCCGGTCCTCGGCCGTGCGCAGCCCGTCGGTGAAGTGCAGCAGACCCTTCTCCACCAGCCGCCGGTGGTAGACGCCCGCCCAGGCGTAGGGATAGTCGACCGAGGTGGAACGGCCGGCAGGCAGGATCGCCGAGCGCGGGTCCAGCACCACCCCGCGCCGGCCGTGCGGGACCCGGCGGATCGTGCGCGTCCGGCCGGTGCACTGCACATGGTCGGTGCGCACGAAGTCGCAGCCCAGCCCCTCGATCGTGGCCAGGAGCCGCTGGTAGTAGCCGGGGACCAGCCAGTCGTCGCCGTCCAGGAACGTCAGATACTCACCGCGCGCCCGGTCGATCCCGGTGTTGCGCGCGGTCGCCAGTCCTTCGTTCCGCTCGTGCCGGACGCACACCGCGCCCGGAAGGTCGCGCTCGGCGCGCGCGAGAATGTCCGGGGTGCCGTCGTTCGAGCAGTCGTCGACCAGCACGAATTCGAAGTCGTCACGCGCGTTCGCACGCAGACTTCGCAAAGTGTCGGGTGCGTATTTCTGCACGTTGTAGAACGGCACGATGACGGAGAGCTTGACCACGCAGGCGACGTTAGACGTCGGGGCCCGCCCGTGTCTTTACCTCCAGTTCGACCGTGGATGAACGGTGCGTGGCGATGCCGTTAACCACGGCTTCTTTCGCGGTTTCCCGGCCCGATTCGCCGTTCGGCGGTGCGCTGTTAACCGTTTGTTGCGTTCGAGTTGGGTCGCACCTAGAAATGCCTTCCTACGGTCTTCGGTGTGCCAGCAAGTGCAATGAAGATCAGGCGAGTCGCTGTTCTCGCGGATTCCGACACCCGGTGGAAATGGGGCGCGCTCACCGCGAAGCGCCTGGTCGCCGCCGAGCCCGACGCCTCGGACATCCGCCTGGACGGCTACCTCCTGCGGGGCCGAGCCACCCCCACCGCCCGCCAGTTGACGGAGGTCGGCGTCCGCGCGGACTCGCTGCGCGAGGTGACCGCCGTCGAGTTCCTGCGTGCGACGGCCCCCGAGAGCGAGTGGGGCGTCGGCGGGTCCGGCGCGGGCCGGTCCGGCGCGGATGCGGACGCCGGGGGCGTGGACGCCGAGGCCGCGAGGTCGTACGACGTGCTCGTCCTCGCGCTCGTCGGCGGCGGGGTGCAGGCCCTGCTGCACGGGCTGAAGCGGGTGTGGGAGGGCCGTGAGCGGCGTCCCGTGGTCGTCACCGGGTACGTCGGCGTCGTCTACGAGAAGCTCGCCGACGGCCTGCTGCTGCGCCACGGCGCCGACCTGGTGCTCGCCAACTCCCGCCAGGACGCGGACCGTTTCCGCGCCGTCTACGAAGGGGTGGGCGCCGACGCCTCGGCGGTCACCGAAGCGGCGCTGCCGTTCCTGGACGGTGCCGCGTACGAAGGCGAGCACCAGCCGTACGCCGTGGTGTTCGCGGCCCAGCCCTCCGTCCCCGAGCGCCGCGAGGAGCGCGCGTACCTGCTGGACCGGCTGGTCCGCCACGCCCGGCTGCACCCCGACCGCGAGGTGCTGCTCAAGCTGCGCTCCAGGCCCGGCGAGCACACCACCCACATCGAGGAACTGCCGTACCAGAAGCTGGCGCGCAGGACCGCCCTGCCGCCCAACCTCCGCCTGGTCCACGGCCACATGGGGGAGGTCCTGGACCGCACCGACCTGCTCGTCACGGTCAGCTCCACGGCCGCCCTGGAGGCACTGCACCGCCGCATCCCCACGGTGATCCTCACCGACCTGGGCGTGCGCGAGGCACTCGGCAACCACCACTTCGTCGGCTCCGGCTGCCTGGCCTCCTGGGACCAGCTGGACGCCGGCCACCTCCCGGTGCCCGACGAGACGTGGGTGGCCCGGCAGGGCGTCGCGACCGGGAGCCCCTCCTCCGGGGGCGGCTCGTACGCCACCGCCTTCGACACGGCCCGCGCCCGCGTCACCGAACTGCTGGCCGCGCCCGGCGGACTGCCGCCCCTGAGCCCCTACTACACGCCCGCCACCGCCCCCGGCTGTCTGCCGGGCATCCTCGCCCGCCACCACCTCGGCCCCGACGGCGCCCCGCTGCCGGGCGCCCCGGCCGGCGACAAGGAGCCCGGAGCCGTCCGGCGGATCGTCCGCCGCGCCGCCCGCGGCGCCTACCGCCACGGCGTGCAGCGCGTCGCCCCGGTGATCCGGCGGATGGGCGAGCTGTGACCCCGCGAGGAGAAAAGCCCATGTCCGAGACAGCAGCCGGGGTGCGCCGCGTGCTCGCGGTGATCCCCGCGCGCGGCGGCTCCAAGGGAGTCCCCGCGAAGAACCTCGCGCCGGTCGGCGGGGTCCCGCTGGTGGCGCGCGCGGTCCGCGCGTGCCGGGCGACCCGGCTGGTGACCGACGTCGTGGTGTCCACCGACGATCAGGCCATCGCGGCCGCCGCTCGGGAGGCCGGCGCCGAGGTCGTGCTGCGGCCCGCAGCCATCGCCGGGGACACGGCGACCTCGGAGGCCGCGGTCCTGCACGCCATGGACGTCCACGAGGCGCTGCACGGCGCGGCGGTCGACGTGGTGCTGCTCGTGCAGTGCACCAGCCCGTTCATCGTCCGCGAGGACATAGACGGGGTGGCCGGCGCGGTCGTCGAGAACGGCGCGGACACCGCCGTCACCGTGGCCCCCTTCCACGGCTTCGTCTGGCGCCGCGTCGAGGAGGAGGGCGAGGGCGGACACGGCGTCAACCACGACAAGTCCTTCCGCCCCCGCCGCCAGGACCGCCCCCAGGACTTCCTGGAGACCGGCGCCGCCTACGCGATGGACGCGGCCGGGTTCCGCGCCCACGGGCACCGCTTCTTCGGCCGGACGGAACTCGTCCGCACCGACCCGGCCCGGGTGCTGGAGATAGACGACCCGCACGACCTGGCGCGGGCGCGGGCCCTGGCGCCGTTGCTCGACGCGGACCGGCCCGGCGCCCTCCCGACCGCCGCCGACATCGACGCGGTCGTACTGGACTTCGACGGCACCCAGACCGACGACCGGGTGCTGATCGACTCCGAGGGACGGGAATTCGTCTCGGTGCACCGCGGCGACGGGCTGGGCATCGCGGCCCTGCGCCGCGGCGGCCTGAAGATGCTGATCCTGTCCACGGAACAGAACCCGGTGGTCGCCGCCCGCGCCCGGAAGCTCAGGCTTCCCGTGCTGCACGGCGTCGACCGCAAGGACCTCGCGCTGAAGCAGTGGTGCGAGGAGCAGGGCATCGCGCCGGAGCGCGTGCTCTACGTCGGCAACGACGTCAACGACCTGCCGTGCTTCGCCCTCGTCGGCTGGCCCGTCGCGGTCGCGAGCGCCCACGACGTCGTACGCGGCGCCGCACGCGCGGTCACCACCGTCCCGGGCGGTGACGGCGCGATCCGAGAGATCGCCGGCTGGATCCTCGGCCCCGGTCTCGACTCCCTCCCCGATTAAGGACATCCCTGATGAGCACCAACTCCCGTCTGCGTACGTTCGGTTCGCGCGAGGTCGGCCCCGGCCGTCCCGTCTACGTCTGCGGCGAGATCGGCATCAACCACAACGGTGAGCTGGACAACGCCCTCAAGCTGATCGACGTGGCCGCCGCGGCCGGCTGCGACGCCGTGAAGTTCCAGAAGCGCACACCCGAGATCTGCACCCCCCGCGACCAGTGGGACATCGAGCGCGACACCCCCTGGGGCCGGATGACCTACATCGACTACCGCCACCGCGTGGAGTTCGGTGAGGACGAGTACCGCCGGATCGACGAGTACTGCAAGGAGAAGGGGATCGACTGGTTCGCCTCCCCGTGGGACACCGAGGCCGTCGCCTTCCTGGAGAAGTTCGACCTGCCCGCCCACAAGGTGGCCTCGGCCTCCCTGACGGACGACGAACTCCTGCGCGAACTGCGCGCCACCGGCCGGACCGTCATCCTCTCCACCGGCATGTCCACCCCGAAGCAGATCCGCCACGCGGTGGAGGTGCTCGGCAGCGACAACATCCTGATGTGCCACGCCACCTCGACGTACCCCGCGAAGGCCGAGGAGCTCAACCTCCGCGTGATCGACACGCTGGAGAAGGAGTACCCGAACGTCCCGATCGGCTACTCCGGCCACGAGACGGGCCTGCAGACCACGCTGGCCGCCGTCGCCCTCGGCGCCTCCTTCGTCGAGCGCCACATCACCCTCGACCGCGCCATGTGGGGCTCCGACCAGGCGGCCTCCGTGGAGCCGCAGGGCCTGGAACGCCTGGTCCGCGACATCCGCGTGATCGAGGCGTCCCTCGGTGACGGCGTGAAGAAGGTCTACGACTCCGAGCTCGCCCCGATGAGGAAGCTGCGCCGCGTCACCGGCGTCGTCGCCGAGGCGGAGATCGCCGCGGCGGCGGGCGAGCCGGTCGCGGTCTGAACGCCCTGCGCGCCTGATCGCCTCACTGGTTCCCCGCTGGTCTCCCCATGGTTCCCTCACGACGGGACGGTCGTACGCCGATGAGCCCCCGACCCCACAGTCGCACCCTCGCCTTCGTCGAGAGCCCGGTCCAGTTGCTGAACGTCATGGAGTGGGCGCACCACCACGGCCTGAACGGCCCGGCACCGGACGGCGGCCCGGCACCGGAAGAAGCACAGCTCACCGTCGTCGTGCTGTCCCCGGCCGACCCCATGACCCGGGGCCAGCTGCGCCGCACGGCCGACCTCGCCCGGGACGAGGGGTACCGGGTGCGCTGGGAGGAGGCCCGGGGCGGCACGACCGCCCCCTTCCACACGATCGGCGGCCTGGCGGGCCCGCTCCGCCGGGCCGACCGGGTCGTCATCGGCGACCCGTTCTCCCGCTACGTCCAGCTGCTGCTGACGATCACCCGGGCCCGCGATCTGGTGGTGGTGGACGACGGCACGGCGACCATGGAGTTCGTCGCCCAGCTGGCCCGTGGCGAACGCCTGGTCCGTTGGCACCGCAAGGGGGGCCGGCGCGGGCCCAGGGACCTGCTGTTCGCGCCGGTGTCCTCCTCGGCCCGCCGCCGCCTCACCCCGCGGCAGGGCCGCAGCGTGGAAGTCTTCTCGTCCATGCCGGTGACGGAGGCCCCGGACGGCGTCACGGTCACCGCCAACGACTTCGCCTGGACCCGGGCCCGCTTCGGCCCACCGCGCCTCACCAAGGGCGCGGACCTGGTCGGCACGTCCCTGGTCGAGACGGGTGTGGTCGACGTCGGCCACTATCTGGAGGCGGTCCGCGCCCTGGCCAGGACCCATGGCGCCACCCGCTACTTCGCCCACCGCCGCGAGAGCACGGAGAAGTTGCACAGGCTGGCGCGGGAAACGGGACTGGAGATAGTCCGCCCCGACCTCCCCCTGGAGCTGACAGCCCGCCGCGGCCCCATCGGCCGTACGATCCTCAGCTTCCCGTCGACGGTCGTCCACACCCTGCCGCTGGCCCTGGCGGGCACGGGGGTGAGGGTCGCGGTCTGCGACATCGACCCCGCCTGGCTCACCGAGACGGCGTCCCCGCGAGCACAGGGGTTCCTGTCGGGGGTGACGGGGACGGCACGGGACGTGCACCGCCTGGCGGTGGGGGTGCTCTAGTGCCGTGACCGTGTAGGTTCGCCGCATGCGCAGGGAGAAGGGCATGCGCTGGGGCGGACGCCCCTCGCCGCCGCAGCCTGACCGGTTGAGTGATCCCGCGATGCCGGATGTGGAGATCAGACAGCGGCCAGGCGCTTCGCCATGACCCGCTCCCTGCCGACGCCATCGGGCAGAAGATCGCCGGGCTCACCCGTGTCCGTGAAACCGTGCCGCTCATAGAGCGCGGTCGCCTTTCGGTTGTCCGGCATCACGGACAACCGCAGAGTCGTGGCGCCGCGCGCCACCCCCCACCGCTCGACCGCCTGGATCAGGCAGTCGCCCACGCCTTTGCCCCGAGCCGTCGGGTTGACCCACATCGAGATCAACTCCACGTTCTCTGCTCCCTCGCCCGGCACTCCGCTGGCCATGCCCACCGGAAGACCGTCGAGGAGCGCGACGAGATCGTGCGCGCCAGGAATCGACAGACGGGCACGCCAGCGTTCCTCTCGGTCGCCGGAGCCCTGCCACTGGGCCAGCGTCGATCCGAACGCGTAGGGCGCCTCGGCAAGTGCGGCCAGCCGCAACTCCCGCCAGAGGGGCCAGTCGTCTGATTCCACAGTGCGGAGTTCGAGCATGATCCAGACCCTGCCCGCCCGCCCGGGTCGGCAGCAAGTTGATTACAACCATGCGAACGACGTCGTTCAGCCCTGCGACCAGCCGAAACCGGGGAGCAGCGGTGACTCGCGCACCCGCAGACCACGAGACCTCGGTGAACCTGTCCGGTCACGGCACTAGCGACGCTCGGGGGTCTTGAGGGAGCCGAGGAAGGCGGCGAAGGCTTCCGTGGGGAAGGTGAGGGTGGCTCTGGCGGGGGCTTTGGAGTCGCGGACGGCTATGTAGGTGGGGGAGCTGGCGATCTCCAAGCAGTCGTTGCCGTCTCCTGGGCCGGAGTAAGAGGACTTCCGCCAGTTGTCGGGGGTGGTCATCGGATACCTCACAGCTCTTTCGACAACCTGTGAATGAAGTCGCACGAGCGCTCGGGCTCGAGTGACGCGTCTTCCACCTTACGCAAAAGCCTTTGAAAGGCGCCGAGTTGAGCATCTGCGTCGATGAAGACGGTCCCATGGGGAGCATCGCGGACCACCGTGTCCAACTTGGGTACGGGGCCACTCACGTAAGTCATCGTGCTCGTGGCCAGCCCGAAGCCGTCCAAGTCGAAGGGGATCACGCGCACTGTGATGCGATCCGACTCGGAGAGTTCGAGGATGCGGACGAGTTGGGCGCGTGACGTCGCACGGTCGCCGACCCTGATGCGCAGCGCCGCTTCATGGATCACGCCCTCATAAGGGACGACGACGTGCTGTTGGCGCCTCATTCGGTGGTCGACGCGCAAGTCGATTTCGTTCTCGTCGAGTTCGGGGATTCTGTTGGAGAACACCGCGCGGGCGTAGTCCTCCGTCTGGAGCAGCCCGGGCACGTACAGGGTGGCTACGTTGCGTAGAAGCCGTGCGTGGTGATCCAGCTCGGACAGATCCAGGAATGATGTGGGCAGGAGACCCCGGTACTCCTCCCACCAGCCGTGCGTCCGATCGGTGGCCATGGCTACCAGGGCATCGATGAACTCCCTATCTGTACAGGCGTAATGGGCTGCGAGGCGGCGCAACCGTTTCTCGCTCACCCCTGCGATGCCGGACTCGATCTGGCTGATGACCGGAGCAGTCACCCCCAGTAGGGTCGCTGCCTCCCGGGCGGTGAGGCCCGCAGCGTCGCGGAGCCTGCGCAGCTCGGTCGCCAGCCGCAACTGACGTGCTGTCGGTTCGCTCCTCAGTGCCATCGTTCGATCCTCTCAACGCGCCTGTCAGCACGCCCCGTTCGGGTGTCAGGGTACGTGATCCGCTTGCGGGATTTAAACAATTAGCCCTACGGTCGGTGACGCAACGCACACGCAGCGGAAGCGCACCGCACCGTCGTGCCATGACGGCTGCGGCAAGGCCACCGCGCGCGGAGACCCCCTTCACCGCCCGGAGTTGATGACGCATGCCCGGAAGCGAGCCGACCGAGTCCTGGGACTACACCCTCTACATCCCCAACGACCCCAGAGCGGTCACGGTCTGCCGCCGCACCCTGCGCCTCATCCTGACCATGCACGGACTGATCGGCCTGGTGGACACGGCGGAACTGTTGGCGGCGGAGCTGGTCTCGAACGCCGTACGCCACACGAAGGGGCCGGCCGCGCTCAGGATCCGCCGCACCCGGCAGGGCGTGGTGTGGATCGGGGCGTGGGACACGGACCCGGCCCCGCCGGACCCGCCACGACCGCTGGAGCAGGTGGGCGAGGTGGAGGAGGAGGGGAGGGGCCTCGCCTTGGTGACGGCCTGCGCGGACCACTGGGGCTGGCGCCCGTCGACCCGCTTCGGCGACCACGGAAAGTACGTGTGGTGCGAACTTCTCGCGGCGTAGCTCGTTGATCACGTCGTACGGAAAGGAGAGCTGATGGTCGGCTCGTCGCACGAGGCGCTGCACCGCATCTTCCAGAAGGAACCCGAACTGCTGACCAAGGCCTTACAACGCGTGCTGAACGTGCCGTTTCCCAAACCGCGGGAGATCGCCGCGCTGAACGTGGACCTCACGGAGATCGAACCGGTCGAGCGCCGCGTGGACACACTGCTGCGGGCGGAGACGGACGAGGGGACGTATCTCCTCGTGGTCGAGTCCCAGGGCAAGGTGGACGAACGCAAGCGGGGCAGCTGGCCCTACTACCTGTCGTTCCTGTACGAGAAGTACCGCTGCGAGCCGGTGCTGATCGTCATCACCCAGAGCAGCGCCACGGCACGGTGGGCGTCGCGCCCCATCCAGCTCGGCTTTCCGGGGTGGTACTCACTGACGGTACGACCACTCGTGCTCGGCCCGGACAACGTGCCGGTGATCGTGGACGAGCGTCAGGCGAGGCAGGACCCACCTCTTGCGGTGCTCTCGGCCATGACACACGGTCGGGGGCCACGAGTCGCCGCCATACTGGAATCCCTGGTGGCCGGCCTGGAGGAGCTCGACCCCGACAGCGCCGCAGCCTTCGTACAGTTCGTCGACTCCTGCCTGACCGACCCTCAGGCGAAGCAGATCTGGAGGGACCTGATGACGGCGACCCAGTACTTCTTTCGGCACCAGGTGGCCGAGCGGGTGCGCGAGGAAGGCCGAGAGGAAGGGCGTCAGGAAGGGCGTCAGGAAGGGCGTCAGGAAGGGCTTGAGGTAGGGCTTGAGGCGGGGCGTCAGAGGCTTCGCGAACTGATCCACCGCATTTTGCAGTCGCGCGGCATCCCCGTGACGGACGCTGTCCGTGAGCGTGTGGGCGCGTGCCCGGATCTGGACCAGCTCGAGATCTGGGCGCAGCGAGCGGTGCACGCGGCGGACGCGGCATCGTTGTTCGCCGAGGAGTGAGAGTGGAGTCCGGCGACGTGAAGGCGGCGGCGAGAACGCCGACCGATGATGAGGTTCTCGACTACTGGCACAGGCAGCAGCACCTCAAGGCTGATCGCCAACTGGTCTTCGCCGTCCTGAAGTGGCGCGGCTTCCCGGTCACCAACCTTGTCCGGTCGCGTGTGAACCTCTGCGGGAGTCGTGAACGGCTCGAACTGTGGATGCGGAGGGCCGTGCATGCCAAGGACGCTGCGGAGGTGTTCGCCGAGGAGTGACTGACTGACTGGCTGGGCGGGCGTCACGGTCCGTGACATGTGTCGTATCGCCCGGACGGGCCAGACCGGAGAGAGCCTCGTTCGGCCCTGTTCTCCCTAGGGCCGCCTGGTCAGCGGCCGCACGGCGGGCCGTCCGGTGATGTCCGCCAAGTGAACAATTCGGGCGTGGTTCCCGTGAAGCGTGGTATGCCTGGAGAAAAGCACAGTGGGACGGGTGCCAGGGTGTGGCGGTGCCACCTCCGGGGATTCCGTGATCCACTCGGCCGGTCAAGACGGGCGAGTGTACCCATCCCAGCCGATACCTATGCGCCGACGGCCGGTTTTTCTTCCCCTGACGGGCTGAACTTTTGTTGATCGAGGGTCAGTTGACCGGCCCGGCGGCATACCCTTCAGAGGGTGAAGCAACTGATGTCCCCAGAGTCCGAGGCCGATCTCCCCGCGGAAGCCGCCCTGCCCGGCACCCTGCCGGAGGCGCTGTTCGCCGAACTCGTCGCGTTCCGTCGCGACCTGCACATGCACCCGGAGCTCGGCAACCAGGAGTTCCGCACCACCGCCGCGATCAAGGAGCGCCTGGAGAAGGCCGGGCTGGCGCCGCGCGTGCTGCCCAGCGGCACGGGACTCGTCTGTGACATCGGCTTGGACGCCGGCGTGAGCCCGGACGGCTACGGGGAGGAGCTGGACGATCTGCTCGGTGACGCGCCGGGTGACGCGCCGGACGTGCCCCTGGGTGACGGCGCGAGCGGCACCGCGCGGGGCATCCTCGCGCTGCGCGCCGACATCGACGCGCTGCCCATCCCCGACACCAAGACGGACTGCCCGTACCGCTCGACCGTGCCCGACCGCGCCCACGCCTGCGGCCACGACGTGCACACCACCGTGGTGCTCGGCACCGGACTCGTCCTCGCCGACCTGCACCGGCAGGGGCTGCTGTCCCGGCCCGTGCGGCTGGTCTTCCAGCCCGCCGAGGAGGTGCTGCCCGGCGGCGCCGCCGAGGCGATCAAGGCCGGCGTGCTGGACGGGGTGGCGCGGATCGTCGCCGTGCACTGCGACCCCCGGGTGGACGCCGGGATGATCGGGCTGAGGCAGGGCGCCATCACCTCCGCCTGCGACCGGCTGGAGGTCTCGCTGGACGGTCCCGGCGGTCACAGCGCCCGGCCGCATCTGACCACCGACCTCGTCACCGCCGCCGCCCGGGTCGTCACCGACGTGCCCGCGCTCGTCGGCCGCCGGGTCGACACCCGCGCCGGGCTGGCGGTGACCTGGGGGCGCATCGAGTCGGGGCACGCCCCGAACGTCATCCCGCAGCACGCCGAGCTCTCCGGGACCGTGCGCTGCCTGGACATCAACGCCTGGCGGCACGCGCCCGACATCGTGGTCGCCGCGATCGACGAGGTCGCCAACCTGCACAAGGCCAAGTCAGAGATCAACTACGTCCGCGGGGTGCCGCCGGTCGTCAACGAACCCGGCGCGACCGAACTGCTGCGCGAGGCCATGGTGGCGCGGCGCGGCGCGGACTCCGTCGAGAGCACCGAGCAGAGCCTGGGCGGCGAGGACTTCTCCTGGTACCTGGAGCACGTGCCCGGTGCCATGGCCCGGCTCGGCGTCCGTACCCCGGGCGAGCGCACGCTGCGCGACCTGCACCAGGGCGACTTCGACGCCGACGAGTCCGCGATCCGGGTGGGCGTGGAGCTCTTCACGGCCGCCGCCCTGCTCCACGCGGCGGGCCGGTGAGCGGTGCCCCGATGAGCGGTGCCCCGGTGAGCCGTGGGCAGGTGCGCCGTGGGCCGGTGAGCAGGCCCCGGCGAGCCCTGCCCCGGCCGGCGCTGCTCCGGTGAGCGGATCGGCGGAACGGCACGCGGCGGCCCTCGACGGGGCCGTCGCACCGCCTGGCTCCCGGCGGTAACAAGCCAGGCGGCCACGGCCCGAAATCCGCCCCGCACAGCCGCCAGAGCCTGAGTTCAGACGCCGTTTGCCTCGAATCGATAACGGCTTCGCGAGAGGTCTTTTTCTGACATCTACGCGCGTTACGATGCCGAAGCCGGCGCCGTCGGGGCGTCTCGGTTCGAGCACTGGTGTGGTGCTCACATCAAGCGCCGACACGGCGCTCAGGTCAGGTGAAGGAGCCTTCCCGTGCGCCGGGTAGCCAAGCTTTCCGCTGTGGGCGTCGCCACCGCAGCACTCGCACTGTCTGCCACTGCCTGTGGCAGCACCTCCTCCGAGAAGAACGACAAGTCGTCGTCCTCCTCTTCCTCCAGTGACGGCAAGGGCGTCAAGATCGGCCTCGCCTTCGACGTCGGCGGCCGTGGTGACCGCTCCTTCAACGACTCCGCCGCGCGCGGTGCCGACAAGGCCAAGAGCGAGTTCGGCGGCGAGATCAAGGAGCTGACCGCCAAGACCTCGGACACCGAGGCCGACCGCGAGCAGCGCCTGTCGGACCTGGCCCAGGCCGGCTACAACCCGATCATCGGCGTCGGCTACGCGTACTCCGAGTCGATGAAGAAGGTCGCCGCCAAGTTCCCGAAGACCAGCTTCGGCATCGTCGACTCGGTGGTGGACGTCAACAACGTCGACAGCATCACCTTCACCGAGGAGCAGGGCTCCTACCTGGCCGGTGTCGCTGCCGCGCTGAAGACCAAGAAGGACCACGTCGGCTTCATCGGCGGCGTCGACGTCCCGCTGATCAAGAAGTTCGAGGCGGGTTACGTCCAGGGCGTCCACGACACCAACCCGAAGATCAAGGTCGAGACCCAGTACCTGAGCCACGGCTCGGACACCTCCGGCTTCGCCAGCCCCGACAAGGGCAAGGAGGCCGCGCAGGGCATGCTCGACAAGGGCGCCGACGTCATCTACTCGGCGGCCGGCTCCTCCGGCAACGGCGCGATCGAGGCGGTCAGCGGCGCCAAGGGCACCTGGGCCATCGGCGTGGACTCCGACCAGTACAACATCCCGGGCCTGGCCAAGTACAAGAACTCGATCCTGACGTCGATGGTCAAGAACGTCGACGTCGGTGTCTACGACTTCATCAAGTCCGTCCACGACGGCAAGCCGCTGACGGGCGTCAACACCTACTCGCTCGCCAAGGACGGCGTCTCGCTGGCCACCAGCGGGGGCTTCATCGACGACATCCAGGCCAAGCTGGACGACGCGAAGAAGAAGATCGTCGACGGCAGCATCAAGGTCAAGACCACCCCGTGACCTGATGGGTCCCGTCGGACCCGGCTCGACGAGGGGCCGCAGCGCAGCCCCTCGTCGAGCCATAACAATGTGTCAACTCTACGCGCGTAGCAAGGAGTTGTCGCGCTAGCGTCGCCGACGCCTGCCCTCCCCCCGCAGCCCCTTTCCCCGAGGAGAGTGCGCCATCAACGCGTCCAGCCCTCCCGCTGCCGTCGAACTGCGCGGCATCACCAAGCGCTTCCCCGGCGTCGTCGCCAACCGCGACATCGACATCACGGTCCGCACGGGCACCGTCCATGCCCTGTGCGGTGAGAACGGCGCCGGCAAGTCCACCCTGATGAAGATCCTCTACGGCATGCAGCAGCCGGACGAGGGCACCATCACGGTGGGCGGCGAACAGGTCACCTTCCACAACCCCGCCGACGCCATCGCCCGCGGCATCGGCATGGTGCACCAGCACTTCATGCTCGCCGACAACCTCACCGTCCTGGAGAACGTCGTCCTCGGCGCGGAGAAGCTCTACGGCATCGGCGCCAAGGCGCGCGCCAAGATCAAGGAGATATCCGACGCCTACGGGCTGAACGTGCGGCCGGACGTCCTCCTGGAGGAACTCGGCGTCGCCGACCGCCAGCGCGTGGAGATCCTCAAGGTCCTCTACCGCGGCGCCAGGACCCTCATCCTCGACGAGCCCACCGCCGTCCTCGTGCCGCAGGAGGTCGACGCCCTCTTCGACAACCTGCGCGAGCTGAAGGCGGAGGGGCTCACCGTCATCTTCATCTCCCACAAGCTGGGCGAGGTGCTCTCCGTCGCCGACGAGATCACCGTCATCCGGCGCGGCACCACGGTCGGCACGGTCGACCCGGCGACGACCACCACCAAGCAACTCGCCGAGCTCATGGTCGGCAGTGAACTGCCCACGCCGGAGACCGAGGAGTCCACCGTCACGGACGTCCCGCTGCTGAAGGTGGAAGGCCTGCGCCTGGCGCAGACCGACCTCGACGGCGTCGAGCGGATCATCCTCGACGACATCTCCTTCACCATCCACAAGGGCGAGGTCCTCGGCATCGCCGGTGTGGAGGGCAACGGCCAGTCGGAACTGGTCGAGGCCATCATGGGCATCCGCGACCCCGACGCCGGCACGATCACCCTCGACGGCAGCGACATCTCCCACGCCCCCACCCGCCACCGCCGCGAGGCCGGCGTCGGCTACATCCCCGAGGACCGCCACCGCCACGGCCTGCTCCTCGAGGCGCCGCTGTGGGAGAACCGCATCCTCGGCCACGTCACCGAGCGGCCCAACTCGCGCGGCGGACTGCTCGACCTCAAGGCCGCCCGCGCCGACACCGACCGCATCGTCCAGGCCTACGACGTGCGCACCCCGGGCATCGAGGTGACCGCCGCCTCGCTGTCCGGCGGCAACCAGCAGAAGCTGATCGTCGGCCGCGAGATGAGCCACGACCCGAAGCTCCTCATCGCCGCGCACCCCACCCGGGGTGTGGACGTCGGCGCGCAGGCCGCGATCTGGGACCACATCCGCGAGGCCCGCCGCAAGGGCCTGGCCGTGCTGCTGATCTCCGCCGACCTGGACGAGCTCATCGGGCTCTCCGACACCCTGCG
Source organism: Streptomyces sp. NPDC003393 (assembly GCF_053589015.1). Taxonomy (NCBI): domain Bacteria; kingdom Bacillati; phylum Actinomycetota; class Actinomycetes; order Kitasatosporales; family Streptomycetaceae; genus Streptomyces; species Streptomyces sp. NPDC003393. The sequence continues at coordinate 113,259 of NZ_JBSFRB010000002.1, forward strand.
GGTGATGTACCGCGGCCGCCTGGTCGCCGACGCCGACCCCGCCACCATCACCCCCGAGGAGCTGGGCTCCGCCATGACGGGTGCGGCCACCGGCCACCTGGAGCACACAGAGGACGCCGACCGATGAACAAGCTGACCCAACGGATCGACAAGGAGCGGCTGCTCCTCGGGATCGCGGCGCCGCTGCTCGCCGTGGTCGCCGCGCTCGTCGTCACGACCCTGGTCATCCTCGCCACCGGCAAGAACCCGGGCGACGCCTTCAGCGACATGGTGACCTACGGCTCCGCCAGCGACAGCCAGGTCTTCATCCTGAACAAGGCGACGACGTACTACCTGGCGGGTGTCGCGGTGGCCCTCGGCTTCCGCATGAACCTGTTCAACATCGGCGTCGACGGCCAGTACCGGCTCGCCGCGTTCATCGCCGCCGTGCTCGGCGGCGCGCTGGCCGTGCCCGGCTGGATCGCCGTCCCGCTGATCGTCCTGGCCGCCATGGCGACCGGTGCCCTGTGGGCGGCCATCGCGGGCGTTCTCAAGGTGACGCGGGGTGTCAGCGAGGTGATCTCGACGATCATGCTGAACTCGATCGCCACCGCGATCATCGGCTACCTGCTCCAGCCCGGAAAGCTCGGCCAGCTCGACCAGGCCGGCACCCTCGTCTCCACCAAGCCGCTGCACGCCTCCTCGCACTTCTTCAACATCGACACCGGCCCGGCCGGCGTCCTGGACGGCTTCATCGTCGTCGCCGTGGTCGTCGGTCTCGCCTACTGGTTCGTGCTCGGCCGCACCCGGTTCGGCTTCGACCTGCGCACCGTCGGCCAGTCCGAGAGCGCCGCCTCCGCGAGCGGTGTGTCTGTCAAGAAGATGGTCGCCACCAGCATGATCATCTCGGGTGGGGTGGCCGGTCTGATCGGCATGCCCACGCTGCTGAACGAGAGCTACCAGTACGACAACAGCTTCCCCAACGGGATCGGCTTCACCGGCATCGCCATCGCCCTGCTCGGCCGCAACCACCCGGTCGGCATCGCCCTGGGCGCCCTCCTGTGGGGCTTCCTGGAGCGCACCACCAACCACCTGGAGTTCGAGGGCTACGACAAGGAGATCCTCGGCGTGATCCAGGGCGTCATCGTCCTGTGCGTCGTGATCGCCTACGAGGTCGTCCGCCGCTACGGCCTCAAGCGCCAGCAGCAGCGGGTCGGCGCCGAACTCGCCGCCCAGGCCGTCGCCCCGATGAAGAAGCAGGAGGTGGCGTGATGACTGCCACGAAGACCGACACGCCACCGCCCGTGGCGCCCAAGGCGGACGCCGCGGCCAAGCGCCAGGGCCGGTCGCTCGGCCAGATCCTCATGATCGTCGCGGGCGCCCTGCTGCTCGTCGCCGCGGTCCGCGTGATCACCGGTGCCAACCAGCTCGACTCCGCCGGCCAGATCAGCGCCGCGCTGGGCCTCGCCGTGCCGATCGGACTGGCCGGCCTCGCCGGCCTGTGGTCCGAACGGGCCGGTGTGGTCAACATCGGCCTCGAGGGCATGATGATCCTCGGCACCTTCGGCGCCGGCTGGATCGGCTGGCAGTCCAGCCCCTGGCTCGGCCTGCTGTGCGGCATCGGCTTCGGTGTCCTCGGCGGCCTGGTGCACGCCGTCGCCACCGTCACCTTCGGCGTCGACCACATCGTCTCCGGTGTAGCGATCAACCTGCTCGCGCTCGGCGCCACCCAGTACCTCGCCAAGCTCTTCTTCGTGGACGGCGATGCGGCGGAGGCCGGCGGCAACCCCAAGCAGTCCCCGCCCTCGGACTCGCTGCCCAACTTCGACGTGCCCGGCCTCTCGGACGCCCTGCACTCGGTCGAGAAGCACCACTGGTTCCTCCTCTCCGATCTCGCCGGCATCCTCGGCGGTCTGGTCACCAACCTGTCCGTGGTGACCATCCTGGCCGTGGTGCTGTTCGTCGGGACCTGGTGGCTGCTGTGGCGCACCCCGTTCGGTCTGCGGCTGCGCTCCTGCGGTGAGAACCCGATCGCCGCGGAGTCCCTCGGCGTCAACGTGTACAGGCACAAGTACGCGGCCGTAGCCGTCTCGGGCGGCCTCGCCGGCCTCGGCGGCGCCTTCCTCTCGCTGGTCACCTCGCACATCTACCTGGAGGGCCAGACCGGCGGACGCGGTTACATCGGCCTCGCCGCCATGATCTTCGGAAACTGGCGGCCGGGCGGCCTGGCGATGGGCGCGGGCCTGTTCGGCTTCTCCGACGCGCTCCAGCTGCGCAACGGCGGAGTGACCGTGCACGCGCTGCTGCTCCTCCTGGTGGTTCTTCTCGCGGCGCTCGCCGGCTGGAAGCTCTACCGCAAGGCCCTGTGGCAGGGTGTGATCAGCGCCGTCATGGCCGCGCTCGTCCTGGTCTGGTACCTGGTCACGGACGAGGTGCCGGGCGACTTCGTGGGTGCCACCCCCTACGTCGTCACCCTGCTGGTGCTGTCGCTGTCCGCGCAGCGCCTGCGGATGCCCAGGGCGGACGGCATGCGGTACCGGAAGGGACAGGGCAAGTGATCTCGGACGCGACGACGGTCGACTGGGACGGCCTGCGCGAGGAGGCGCGCGCGGCGATGTGCCGCGCCTACGCCCCCTACTCCGGCTACCCGGTCGGCGTCGCCGCGCTGGTCGACGACGGCCGGGTCGTCACCGGCTGCAACGTGGAGAACGCCTCCTACGGTCTCGGCCTCTGTGCCGAATGCGGACTCGTCTCGCAGCTCCAGAACAGCGGCGGCGGCCGGCTCACCCACTTCACCTGCGTGGACGGCCACGGCGAGATCCTCGTGCCGTGCGGACGCTGCCGGCAGTTGCTGTACGAGTTCGGCGGGCCGGACCTGCTGCTGGAGACCCCGGAGGGGATCCTGCCGCTGTCCCGGATGCTGCCGCAGGCCTTCGGCCCGGACCACCTCGCCAAGTAACGACCCCGCGGCCCCGTACGAGCCGTCCCTCGTGGCCGGCCCGCACGGGGCCGTCCCCCTTCGCACCCGGAAGGAACCCCACCCATGGCCATGGACGCCATCTCCGTCATCCGCACCAAGCGGGACCGCGGCGAGCTCAGCGACGCGCAGATCGACTGGGTCATCGACGCGTACACCCGCGGGGAGGTCGCCGACGAGCAGATGTCCGCGCTCGCCATGGCCATCCTCCTCAACGGCATGAACCGCCGGGAGATCGCCCGCTGGACCGCAGCGATGATCGCCTCCGGCGAGCGCATGGACTTCTCCTCCCTGTCCCGCCCCACCGCCGACAAGCACTCCACGGGCGGCGTCGGCGACAAGATCACGCTTCCGCTGGCCCCGCTGGTCGCCGCCTGCGGCGCCGCCGTCCCCCAGCTGTCCGGCCGGGGCCTCGGCCACACCGGCGGCACGCTGGACAAGCTGGAGTCGATCCCCGGCTGGCGGGCCCTGCTGTCGAACGAGGAGATGCTGAACGTCCTCGACACGACCGGCGCGGTGATCTGCGCGGCGGGCGACGGACTGGCCCCCGCCGACAAGAAGCTCTACGCCCTGCGCGACGTGACCGGCACGGTCGAGGCGATCCCGCTGATCGCCTCCTCCATCATGTCCAAGAAGATCGCGGAGGGCACGGGCAGCCTGGTCCTGGACGTCAAGGTGGGCTCCGGCGCCTTCATGAAGACCATCGAGGACGCCCGTGAGCTGGCGTCCACCATGGTCGGACTCGGGACGGACCACGGCGTGAAGACGGTCGCCCTGCTCACCGACATGGCGACGCCGCTCGGTCTGACGGCGGGCAACGCCCTGGAGGTCCGCGAGTCCGTGGAGGTCCTGGCCGGCGGCGGCCCGGCGGACGTGGTGGAGCTGACCCTGGCGCTGGCCCGGGAGATGCTGGACGCGGCCGGCCTGAAGGACGCCGACCCCGCCAAGGCCCTGGCCGACGGCTCGGCGATGGACGTCTGGCGCCGCATGATCGCCGCCCAGGGCGGCGACCCGGACGCGCCTCTGCCGACGTCGAAGGAACAGCACGTGGTCAAGGTTGGCGCCGCCGGCGTCCTGACCCGCCTCGACGCCTACGGCATCGGCGTCGCCGCCTGGCGCCTCGGCGCCGGCCGCGCCCGCAAGGAGGACCCGGTGCAGGCGGCGGCGGGCGTCGAACTCCACGCCAGGCCCGGCGACACGGTGACGGCGGGCCAGCCCCTCCTGACCCTCCACACGGACACCCCGGAGCGCTTCGAGTACGCCCTCGAGGCGGTCGAGGGTTCGTACGACATCGCGGCGCCGGGCACGGCCTTCACGGCGTCCCCGGTGGTGCTGGAACGTATCGCCTGACCTGCGGTTTCCCCATTCGGATGAACGGGATCGGTGGACCTGCACCGGTCCCGTTCGGCATGCTGGGATCGGTGACGCACCGATGGGAGAACCGCCATGAGCGCACTCACCGTGAGCCAGGACCCCGACCAGAGCTGGGACGACCTCGTCCGGTTCTGGGAGGAGATGGAATGGCCCGAGGGCAGCAAGGTGGAGATCATCGAGGGGATCATCACCGTGTCGCCTGCTCCCGCACCCCGCCACAACGTCATCGCGGAGCTGATCCAGCGTCGCCTCTATTCCGCGATCCCCGACGACTGGGGGATCTACCGGACACTGGCGATCGCCGTGCCGTCGCGTCTGGGCATGCTCATTCCGGACCTTGTGGTGGCTCCGCGACCGGAGTGCGCGGAATCGGACACACACGTCCCGGCCGCTCTCGCCGAACTCGTCGTCGAGGTGACGTCCAAGTCCAACGCCCGCCACGACCGCATCAGCAAGCCCGCCGCCTACGCCACCGCCGGCATCCCGCTGTACCTCCTCGTCGACCGCTGGGCCCCCGACGGGCCCACCGTGACGCTCTACGGAGAGCCGAAGGGTGACGTCCACCGTCCCCTGGCCACGGCCAAGTTCGGCGAACCCGTCAAGCTGCCCGCCCCCTTCGACGTCGTGATCGACACCAGCGAGTTCCCGGTGGACTGATACGCGGTCACCCCAACAACGCCGCAACCACCACCAGCACCGGCACCGACGCGATGGTCGACAGCAGGATCGACTGCTGGGCCAGTGACTCGCCCACCCGGTAGCGGCCGGCGTAGGTGAAGAGGTTCTGGGCGGCGGGCAGGGCCGAGGTCACCACCACGTCCAGCAGTTGCGGGCCCCGCAGCCCGAAGACGCTCGTCGCCAGGGCCCAGGCGACGACCGGCTGACCCACCGACTTCAACGCCACCGACAGCAGGACCGGTTCACGGTCCCGGCCCCGGCCGGGGGCCGCGCTGCCGCGCAGGGCGATGCCGAAGGCCAGCAGGACGGCCGGGACGGACATGTTGGCGATGAGGGTGAGCGGCTCCATCACCGGGCCGGGCACGCGCACGCCGGTCGCCGAGATCAGTACGCCGCTCAGGGCGCCCACCGCGACCGGGTTGCGCAGCGGGGTCAGCAGCCGCCGCCACAGGGGGCCCTTCTCGCCCGCGCCGGACAGGTCCAGGATCGTCAGGGCGATCGGTGTGACCAGGATCTGCTGGAACAGCAGCACCGGGGCCACCAGCGAGGCGTCCCCGAGCACGTACACGGCGATCGGGATGCCCAGGTTGCCGGAGTTGACGTAGCTGGAGCACAGGGCGCCGATCGTGGTGCGGCCCACGCCCCAGTGCCGCAGCACGCCGAACGCCACGAACACGCCGGCCACCACCGCCGTGCTCGCCGCCGTCACCAGCAGCCGGCCGGAGAAGACCACCGACAGGTCGGCCCGGGCCAGCGTGGTGAACAGCAGGGCCGGGGTCGCCACATGGAAGGCCAGCTTGGTCAGCACCTCCTGACCCTGGTCGCCGAGGTGGCCGCGCCGCCCGATCAGATAGCCGACGCCGATCACGACCGCGATGACCGCGAAACCGGTCAGCACCCCTTGCACACGGCCTCCTCGGCACGGGGGAGGAGGCCGTCGGGTATCCAGGGCGGTGCTGATCCATGGGGCATGCACTCACCCTCCGCGGAGGGAGGGCGGCAGGTCAATGTGATCTCCGGCGGGCGGCCCCGCCGCGATGAGTTGTCGCCCGCAGCAGGGTCTACCGATCGTGGACGCCAAGACACCCGCCGTGCTCGTGCTCGCCGGCCCCGTCACCCGGGAGGAGGTGAGGGGGCTGTGCGACGACGTCTGCGGTCTGCTGGAGAGGACCGGAGCCGGTGTCGTGGTGTGCGACGTGGGCGGGCTGGGACCGCCCGGCCTCGGCACCGTCGACCTGCTGGCCCGGCTTCAGCTGGCCGCCCGGCGGGCCGGGGGCCGCATCCGGCTGCGCGACCCCGGTCCGGCGCTACACGCCCTGCTCCGCCTGGTCGGCCTCGCCTTCGAGACGGAGGGGCAGTCCGAACAGCGGGAACCAGCGCTGGGTGTCGAGGAAGCAGTGGAAACCGATGATCCGGCCGTCTGAGATCTCGAGCACCTGCACGGCCCACGGCGTGAAGCCGCCCTTCTCCGGGTCCGGCTTGTACTGCGCGAAGCCCGGCAGCCCGTTCGCCCGCACCGGCAGCAGGCGCGAGCCCGCACAGGCCGAGCCGAGCGTCGTCATGAAGCCCGTGATGTCCCCCGAGCCGGTCAGCCACAGGTCGAACGGCGGCATCGTCATCACCGCGTCCTCGTGCAGCAGCGCGGTCAGCGCCGTCATGTCGTACCCCTCGAACGCCTTCACATAGCGCTCCAGGAGCTTTTGCTGCTCCTCGTCCAGCGGGTCGGACACATCGGCGCGGGCACCGGAGTCCTCCCGCTCGGCGAGCGTGGCCCGCGCCCGCTGCAGCGCGCTGTTGACCGAGGCGACCGTGGTGTCGAGCAGCTCGGCGACCTCGCTCGCCTTCCAGGCCAGCACCTCGCGCAGGATCAGCACGGCCCGCTGCTTGGCCGGCAGCTGCTGGAGGGTGGCCATGAAGGCCAGCCGCACGGATTCCTTGGCGACCGCGGCCTCCGCCGGGTCCTGGACCGCCGGCAGGACCCGGCCGTCCGGCATCGGCTCCAGCCAGGTGCTGTCCGGGCGGGGTGCCAGCGCCGCCTGGGCCAGCGGCGTCGACTCCGTCAGATCCATCGGCCGCGCCCGCTTGTTTCCCGCCGACAGCATGTCCAGGCACACGTTCGTCGCGATGCGGTACAGCCAGGAGCGAAGGCTGGAGCGGCCCTCGAACTTGTCGTGGCTGCGCCAGGCGCGGACCAGGGTGTCCTGTACCGCGTCCTCCGCCTCGAAGGACGAGCCGAGCATGCGGTAGCAGTAACCGGTCAGCTCGACCCGGTACTTCTCCAGCTCTGCGTCGAGGTCCGCCGTCGCCGTACCGTTGCTCATCGTGGTCCACCCACCCCTGTGGCCGTTCCGTCCGTGCGCGTTTGTCGCGCCCAGCACTTCGGAAGCTACCGCAGGCCACTGACAACGGCCCCTGAAGCGGGGAAACCAGCAGGTCACCGGGTGGTGGGGCGCTCGTACCCCAGTTCGCCCGGTGCGCCAGGCGTCGCCGGCGGCACGGGGCGGGCTACGCCGCCACCGGCCCGCGCCGCGCCGCCACCCGGGCCGCCCGGGATCCGAGCACCGTGATCGTCACGACGCCCAGCACCGCCAGCAGGCCCACCCCGACCGTCCCCGGCCAGCCCTGGGCGTGGAAGGCCATGGCGCCGACCGTGCTGCCCGCGCTGGAGCCGATGTAGTACGCGGACTGGTACAGGGCGGAGGCCTGGGCACGGCCGTGGACGGCGGTCTTGCTGACCGCCGAGGAGGCCACCGCGTGCCCGGCGAAGAAGCCCGCCGTGATCAGGACCAGTCCGAGGAGCACCGGTGCGACCGAGTCCAGCAGCGACAGCAGCAGTCCCGCCGCCGTCGTGGCACCCGCCAGGTACAGGGCGCCCCGGCGGCCCAGCCGGCCCACCAGCCGTCCCGCCGTCGACGCCGACACCGTGCCGACGAGATAGACCAGGAAGATCGAGCCGACGATGCCCTGGGGCAGGGAGAACGGCGCCGCGGTCAGACGGTAGCCGATCACCGTGTAGACCCCGCCGAACACCGTCATGAACAGCGCGCCGATCGCGTACAGGCGGCGCAGCAGCGGATCGGCCAGGTGGTCGCGGACCGTGCCGGCCAGCACGCGCGGGCGCAGCGAGCCCGGACGGAAGTGCCGGGGCGCCGGCAGCAGCAGGCGGAACGCCACCGCGCACAGCACCGCGATCACGCCGACCACACCCACGGCGACCCGCCAGCCCCACTCCTGGGCGACCCAGCCGGTGATGACCCGGCCGCTCATCCCGCCCACGCTGTTGCCCGCCACGAACAGGCCGATCGCCGTGACCAGCGCCCTCGGGCGGACCTCCTCGGCCAGATAGGCCTGTGCGGAGGCCGGCAGCCCGGCCAGCGCGGCGCCCTGCACCGCCCGCAGCACCACCAGCGCGCCGAGCGACGGCGCGAACGGCACCAGCAGGCCGACCGCCACCGCCACCGCCAGCGAGGCCGTCATCACCGTACGGCGGCCGAAACGTTCCGACAGCGCGCTCATCGGGAGGACGAACAGGGCCAGTCCACCGGTCGCCGCCGCGACCGTCCAGCTCGCCTCGCTCGCCGCCACCCCGAACTCACCGGAGATCAGCGGCAGCAGTGCCTGCGTGGAGTACAGCAGCGCGAAGGTCGCGACCCCGGCGAGGAAGAGGGCCAGGCTCATCCGGCGGTAGCCGGGACCGCCGGGGGCCATGCGGGAGTCGGTGGCGTCGACGGCAGGGACGGTGCGTGCGGCGCCCACGACGGTGGACGCCCCGGTACTGGCGGGAGACATGCCTCGACCGTAGGAACCCACGCCCTCATCCGTCCAATGCATGGAAAGGCCATAATCGTTCCCATGGCGCATCAGCAGAGGTCACACGGTCGGCTGTCACCGTCCGGTGACACAGAAGACATCGAAGGAAACACCGAGGAGATCGCGCGCCTGCTCGCGCCCCGCCTCGCGCACTTCGCCGGCGTCGCCCGCACCGAGCACGTCACCCGGGCCGCGCAGGAGATGGGGGTGCCGCAGTCCACCCTCTCCCGCGCCATGGTCCGGCTGGAGCAGGACCTCGGTGTGGACCTGTTCGCCCGGCACGGCCGTACGGTGTCCCTCACCCCCGCCGGCCGCACCTTCCTCAGCTCCGTCGAACGGGCCCTCGCCGAGGTCGAGCGCGCCGCCGAGGAAGTACGCGCCGACGCCGACCCGGCCACCGGCAAGGTCGCCTTCGGCTTCCTGCACACCATGGGCGCCGAGACCGTGCCCGGACTCATCCACGCCTTCCGCGCCGACCACCCCCGCGTCCGCTTCAGCCTCGTCCAGAACTACGGCGAGGCCATGCTGGAACGGCTGCGCGCGGGCGAGCTGGACCTCTGCCTGACCTCACCCGTGCCGGACGCCCCCGATCTCGTCGCCCGCCGCCTCGACGAGCAGAAGCTGCGCCTGGTCGTCCCCGCCGACCACCGGCTCGCCGGCCGCCGCCGCGTCCGCCTCGCCGAGGCCGCCGAGGAGGTCTTCGTGACCCTGGAACCCGGCTACGGGCTGCGCCGCATCACCGACGCCCTCTGCCGCGAGGCCGGCTTCACACCGCGGGTGGCCTTCGAGGGCGAGGAGACGGAGACCCTGCGGGGCCTGGTCGCCGCCGGGCTCGGCGTGGCCCTGCTGCCCCCGCCGCCCGTACCCCGGCCGGGGGTCGCCGAACTGACGGTCACGGCCCCGCGCGCGGTACGGGAGATCGGCGTCGCCTGGCTGGAAGGCCATCCGGACACCCCACCGGTGGCGGCGTTCAAGAAGTTCCTGCTGTCCCGGCGGGGCAGGCTGCTGCCCTGACGCGCCGGCACGTTCAGCGCCGCAGCGTCCTGCCGAACCCCGCCGCCAGCGGCATCCGCAGCCCCAGCGGCGGGGGCGCCGCCAGGGCGTCCTGCACGGGCCGTGAGAAGGGCCGCCCGAACAGGGTGCCCATGACGAAGTCGGTGGCCAGCGCGGTGACCTCGTCGCGGTACTGGCGCAGCCCGTGGCCGTCGGCGTGCACCTCGAACCGGCACACGTCCCGGTTCGCCTTCTTCGCCCGCGCCGCGAACCGGAACGACAGCTCGGGATCGGTCCGCTCGTCGTTGGTTCCGTGCACGATCAGCACCCGGCGCCCGACGAGCTGCTTCACCGGTTCGGGGGAGACGGCCACGTCCTCCTCGGGCAGCCAGGGAGCGATCGCCACCACCGCCTCGACCGCCTCGTGCCCGCCCGCGTGCAGAGCCGCCCGGCCGCCCATGTCGAGGCCGGCCAGGCACACCGGAACGTCGCCGTAGCGCCGTACCACCTCCTCGACCGCCCAGGTCGCGTCGCGGGCGAGGTGCGCCTCGTCGCCGTTCCAGCCGCGGTAGCGGTAGTGCACCACGTGCGTGACCAGTCCCTGGCCGCGCGCGGCGCGGGCCAGCCGGCGCCCCAGGGCGCGCACGGAGGCGGCCGCCAGCAGGGGAGAGGGCCGGCGTCCGGAGGCCTCCCGGCCGCCCGGAAGCAGCAGCACCGCTCCGCTCACCGCCGTCGGCTCCGGGCCGAGCGTCCTCCCCAGCCTGGCCGCACGGACCGGCGTCGCTTGCTGTGCCATGCCAGAACAGTGGCAGAAGCACCGGTCCGCGCCACCCGTCCGTACGGTCACCGTTGGATATCGACGGACGTGCGCGTGACGGGGACCCGGCCATCTGCCGCGCGGTTTCGGAACTCCGGATTTCTACGCGCGTAGGCGTTAGAGTGCGGAAATGACGAACCAGACTGCCCACCTGGGGAACACCCCGAGCACGGACCAGATCCGCCGGGCGCCCAAGGTTCTGCTGCACGACCACCTCGACGGCGGACTCCGCCCCGGCACCGTCGTCGACCTCGCCCGCGCCTCCGGCTACTCCCGGCTCCCCGACACCGACCCGGAGAAGCTCGGCCTGTGGTTCCGCGAGGCCGCCGACTCCGGCTCCCTGGAGCGGTACCTGGAGACCTTCTCCCACACCGTCGGCGTGATGCAGACCCGGGACGCCCTCGTCCGCGTCGCCCGCGAGTGCGTCCAGGACCTCGCCGAGGACGGCGTCGTCTACGCCGAGGTCCGCTACGCCCCCGAGCAGCACCTGGAGGGCGGACTGAGCCTGGAGGAGGTCGTCGAGGCCGTCAACGAAGGGTTCCGGGAGGGCGAGCGGCTCGCCCTCGCCGACGGCCGGCGCATCCGGATCGGTGCCCTGCTCACCGCCATGCGGCACGCGGCGCGCGCCCTGGAGATCGCCGAACTCGCCAACCGCTACCGCGACGTCGGCGTCGTCGGCTTCGACATCGCCGGCGCCGAGGCCGGTTACCCGCCCACCCGGCACCTGGACGCCTTCGAGTACCTGCAGCGGGAGAACAACCACTTCACCATTCACGCCGGCGAGGCCTTCGGCCTGCCCTCCATCTGGCAGGCCATCCAGTGGTGCGGCGCCGACCGGCTCGGGCACGGGGTGCGCATCATCGACGACATCCACGTCCAGGAGGACGGCACCGTCACCCTCGGCCGGCTCGCCTCCTACGTCCGCGACAAGCGCATCCCCCTGGAGCTGTGCCCGAGCTCCAACCTCCAGACGGGCGCGGCCTCGTCCTACGCGGAGCATCCCATCGGGCTGCTGAGCCGCCTCCACTTCCGCGCCACGGTCAACACGGACAACCGGCTGATGTCCCACACCAGCATGAGCCGGGAGTTCGAGCATCTGGTCGAGGCGTTCGGTTACACGCTCGACGACATGCAGTGGTTCTCCGTCAATGCGATGAAATCAGCGTTCATTCCTTTCGATGAACGGCTGGCCATGATCAATGACGTGATCAAGCCCGGCTATGCGGCGCTGAAATCCGAATGGCTGTTTATCCAGACCGCCTCCACCAGGGCTTCTGTGCCCGGCAAGGACTGAAAACGGCGCCTCGGGCGAGGGGCGGGTGCGGACGGCTTTCACAAGCCGTCCGCATCTCGCTGTTTGCGGCTGGTGGCCCGGCGTGTTTACGGTCGTGGACCGCTCGATTCCCCGTCATCCACTCAAGGACACATTTTCATGAAGCAGTCTGCCGCCAAGACCCTTGGTGTCGCCGCCCTCGGCGCTGCATTCGCCGCCACGGGAGCGGGCGCCGCGAACGCGGCCCCGGCCGCTCCGGACGCCGGTCAGGCGCTGGGCACCGTCAGCCAGGCGCTCCCGACGGAGAACGTCACCAACGCGCTGCCGGGGGCCGGTACGGCGCTGAACCAGGCGAAGCCCACCGTGCAGAGGGGCCTCGCCGCCGCGCAGCCGGTGGCCCAGAGCATGCTCGAGCAGGGCCCCACCAAGCCGGTCGCCGGGCTGCTCGGCGGACTGCCCGTCCAGGGCCTGCCCACGCACGGCCTGCCGGTCAACGGCCTCCCCGTCGGCTGAGCACCGCACACCACCGCAGCCGCGCACCACACCGCACCGCACGGACGCCGACACGCCGCCGGGGCGCACCCCTGCTTCAGGGTGCGCCCCGGCGGCGTCGGGTCCGGCGATGTCCGGGCGGGCGCGGCTACCAGGCCGTGCGGGCGGCCTTGTCCTCCGAGGGCAGCAGGATCCACAGCGCGAGGTAGACCAGGAACTGCGGGCCCGGCAGCAGGCAGGACAGCAGGAAGATCACCCGCATCGTCGTCGCGGAGGTGCCGAAGCGCCGAGCCAGCGCGGCGCACACTCCGCCGATCACGCGGCCGTGGGTGGGGCGGGCAAGGGCGGCGTTCATCTGTCTGCCTCCGTGGGCTGTCGGTGGTGCGGGGGCTCCCCGTCGGCGCCCCGTCTGACATCCACGCTACGGAGACGAAGGGGGCAGAGCGTCGCTCCACGGAGCGATCCCGACCCTGGGAATCGTCGGGGTGCGACCCTGAGCCGGCTCCTCCTGCCGTACCCGCGAGACCTCCAGACGCTCGGCCCTGCGGCGCAGCCGGGAGCGGAGCGCCGGAACCACGGCGAGATGGGCGAGGGCCACGCCCAGCGTGTTCAGCAGCAAGGTGTCGACGTCCACGACACGTCCGGGCACGCCCGTCTGCAACAGTGCGATGCCCACGGATATCAGCGCCCCCGCCGCCACCGTACGGGCCAGCGACGCGAGCGGGGCGGGGCGCGGCCTGCCGCCCGCCAGCGGCAGCAGCACGCCCAGCGGGGCCAGCAGCCCCAGGTCCTCACCGATGCGCCGGGCCGCCTCGGGCCAGCCCAGTGCCAGATCGGCACGGATGCCGGCGAGGGGCCTCAGATTGGCCGGCATCACCCACGGCACGTTCAGCGGACGCAGCATCAGCCAGGCGACGAGCGAGAGATGGGCGACGAGGAGGACACTCGCGGTCACACGGACGCGGATCGCGGCACTGCCGCCGACGGAGCCTTGACGCTGCACGCCCCTCAAGACGCGCCCATCGCCCCTGTCGGTTCCGCCCCCATTTCGGCTCCCTCGCCGCGCCGGGCGCCGGGTGCCTGGGGCCGCGCGCACCGCGGGGCGCCGAGGGCGTCAGCCGTCCGTGGCCTCCGCCGACGGCGGCCTGGTCGTGCCGGGGTGGGACCGCAGCTCGTCGGTGCACGTGTAGTGGAGCAGACCGGTCTTCTGCGGGCCGCCGAGCACCACCGAGCCGTCCCCCTCGGCGGCGGCCGAGTCGGAGAGCGTGCAGACGATCTGCGCGAGGGCGTACCGGTTCAGCGCGGCCGGGGCCTTGTTCAGCCGGAGCGTGTCCTCCGGGTCCCCGGTGCGCGGCCCGGTCACGGTCAGGCCGCGCGGGACGTGCGTGGTGTACCCGGCCGCCTTCTCGGCGGCCGACGGCGAGGCGGCGAGCTGGTCCAGCAGCCCCTGCGCGACGATCACACGCCGCCGCGCGTCCGCCGTGCCCTCCGGCACCCGCACCGTACGGTCCACGGCCACCAGCGACGAGCCGCACAGCAGGAACACCCGCACGGGCACGCCGCGCGAGGTCTGCGTGCTCAGGTCGGGCCCGGGCAGCGAGCACGGCACGCGCGAGGGCGCGGCGCCGAAGTCGGTGGGCACCTGCGTGGGACGGATCCCGCACCCGGCGAGCAGCAGCAGGACCAGCGCCGGAAGCGCCGGCAGGCACCGGCGTACGGACACGCGACGTCCCTGGCGTGCGCGCCGTCTGTCGTGCGCCGTCATCGGTCGTCCCCCTCGGGCGCGTCGCCGCCGCCACGGGTCCTGCCGCGGCCCTTGCCGTCACCCTGGCCGTTGCCGTTCCCGTCGCCCTCCGTCGGCTGCGTGGCGAGCGCGGAGGCGTCCCGCGGCAGCCGCAGTGTGAACACGGCGCCGCCGTCGGGCGAGTTGGCGGCCGTGATGTCGCCGCCGTGGATGTGGGCGTTGTTCAGGGCGATGGACAGGCCCAGGCCGCTGCCCTCGGAGCGCGGCCGGGAGGCGCTCGCCTTGTAGAAGCGGTCGAAGACATGGGGGAGGACGTCCTCCGGGATGCCGGGACCGTGGTCGCGCACCTGGATCACCACCTCGTCGTCCTCCTCCCGCACCGACACGCGCACCGGCGAGCCGCCGTGCTTGAGGGCGTTGCCGATGAGGTTGGCGAGGATCACGTCCAGGCGGCGCGGGTCCAGGCGGGCGTGGATGCCGCGCTCGGCGTCCAGCTCCACCGCGTCCAGCCAGGCGCGGGCGTCGATACAGGCGGTGATCTGGTCGGCGATGTCGACGTCGTCCAGCACCAGCCGGGCCGTGCCCGCGTCGAAGCGCGTGACCTCCATCAGGTTCTCGACCAGGTCGTTCAGCCGCCGGGTCTCGCTGACCACGAGCCGTACGGCGGGCTCGATCATCGGGTCGATGCCGCCGCTCTCGGAGTCCAGCTCCTCCTCCAGCACCTCCGTCACCGCGGTGATCGCGGTCAGCGGGGTACGCAGCTCATGGCTCATGTCCGCCACGAAACGGCGGGAGGCATCGTCGCGCGCGGCCATGTCGGCCACCCGCTTCTCCAGTGCCTCGGCGGCGTTGTTGAACGTCCGGGAGAGATCGGCGAGTTCGTCCGTGCCGGACACCCTGAGCCGGGTGTCCAGCTTGCCCTCGCCGAGCCGGCGCGCCGCCACACCCAGGCGGTGCACCGGCTTCAGCACCGTCGTGGCGGCGGCCTGCGCCAGCAGCGCGGCCCCCACCAGGGCCAGCCCCGTGGCGATGCCCAGCGACCAGGCCAGCGAGTTCAGGTCCTTGGCCTCCGGCTCCAGCGACTTGAGCATGTAACCGGTCGGGCCGCCTCCGATCACCCTCGTCCCGGCGACCAGATACGGCGTGCCGTGATCGGTGATCCGCTGCCAGTACAGGTGGTACGGCGCCTTGTTGGCCGAGGTGATCTTCTGCTGCTTGTTCACGGCGGTGCGCAGCGAGGCGGGCACGTCCTCGAGGGAGAAGCCGCTCAGTCCGCCGGAGCTGCCGAACACCGTCCGGCCGTCGGCGTCCTGGCCGGTCAGCAGCACACTGAACCGCTGACTGCTGCCCGCCATCTGGCTCGCCGTGCGCTGCAACTGGTCCTGCGTGGGATGCACCGGCAGCGCACCCGCGCGGTTCTGCATCTCCTGCTGGAAGTCGCGCAGCACCGCGTCCTGCGTCCGGGTCAGCACCGCCTCGCGGTTGAGCCAGTACGCGATCGCGGACGCGGACACGGCGGCGGTCAGCGCCACCAGCGCGAAGACGACGACCAGCCGCAGCCGCAGACTGGTGAACCGCAGTCGGGACAGTGCCCCCTTACGGCCCGCGGTCCAGCCGCGGAGCCCCCCCTGCCGATCCGTCACTGAGGCGCGTCCAGGCGGTAGCCGACTCCGCGCACGGTACGGATCAGGGTCGGGGAGGACGGCACGTCCTCGACCTTGGCCCGCAGCCGCTGCACACAGGCGTCCACGAGCCGCGAGTCACCGAGGTAGTCGTGCTCCCACACCAGCCGCAGCAGCTGCTGCCGCGACAGCGCCTGACCGGGCCGCCGGCTCAGCTCCAGGAGCAGCCTGAGCTCGGTCGGGGTCAGCTGGAGGTCCTCGCCGTTCTTCGTCACCGTCATCGCGGCCCGGTCGATGACCAGGCTGCCGAAGGTCGCGGAGTCGTTGGCCTCCCGCTCGCCGCGCCGCAGCACGGCCCGGATCCGGGCGTCCAGGACGCGGCCCTGCACGGGTTTGACCACGTAGTCGTCGGCACCGGACTCCAGGCCCACGACCACGTCGATGTCATCGCTGCGCGCGGTCAGCAGAATGATCGGCAGCTGGTCCGTGCGCCGGATGCGCCGGCACACCTCGAACCCGTCGATGCCGGGCAGCATCACGTCCAGCACGATCAGGTCCGGCCGCTGCTCGCGCAACAGCTTCAGACCGTCCTCGCCGCTGGCAGCGGTGGCCACCCGGTGTCCCTGGCGCGTCAGTGAGAGCTCCAGGGCCGTCCGGATGGCGTCGTCGTCCTCGATCAGCAACAGGGAAGGCACGGGCTCATTCTGGCCCATGCGGGGGTGGGGTTTCGACACCTGGAGCGCTCTCACACATCTCCCATGGATGACGACCGTCACCAACGGCCCCTGTGACAGGTCTGTGACAGTCGACGGACACGGCCATGAAGTGGCCGGGGCAAGCTTTTCGGCACAGGCAAGCAAGCACGTGAGAACCGAGCAGGGCGAGCACCGGGACTCCACGACGGGGGGCGCGAGATGAACACGCTGCACAGCAACAGCACCAGCGCAGTGGTCACGCGTCTGCACGACGTGACCCGGGGTTCGGAGAAGTCCGGTGCCGTGAGCCCGCGGGGGTGCGCTCGCGGCACCGGGCGTCAGCACACCGCGTTCATGACGGTGGTTGACGCGCACACGGGGGAAACACACGGGGGAACCGCGTACGGGGAGGGCTCGGGGGAGCGCCGAACCCGGTCGGAGGCCGCGGACGCCGAAGCGGCGTTCACCGCCTACGTCCAGGAGCGCCGCGCCTCCCTGTACGCGACCGCCTACCACCTCACCGGCGACCGCTTCGAGGCCGAGGACCTGTTGCAGAGCGCGCTGTTCTCGACGTACAAGGCGTGGGACCGGATCAGTGACAAGGCGGCCGTCGGCGGATACCTCCGCCGCACGATGACCAACCTGCACATCAGCGCCTGGCGGCGCCGCAAGCTGAACGAGTACCCGACCGAGGAGCTGCCGGAGACGCCCGGCGACACGGACGCGATGCGCGGCACCGAGCTGCGCGCGGTCCTCTGGCAGGCGCTGGCCCGGCTGCCCGAACTCCAGCGCACGATGCTGGTCCTGCGCTACTACGAGGGCCGCACGGACCCGGAGATCGCCGACATCCTCGGCATCAGCGTCGGCACGGTGAAGTCCAGCATCTGGCGCTCGCTGCGCCGGCTGCGCGAGGACGAGGTCCTCAGCTTCGGCCGTGACCAGGAGGAGTCCTTCGGCGAGCTCGTCGCCTGAGCTCACCGGAGGTCCGGGGGACGGGGGAAACACGGGGGACGCCGCAGGGGAGCGGTGACGGGGGACCCACGGGGGACGTGGGGGAACACCATGAGGAAGCGGGACTGGAGAACCGGGGGGTCCGTCCAGTCCCGCTTTCGTCTGGTCTGCGTAACGGGGCGGCGGTACGGCGCTCAGGCCGCCGTGGGCGTGCGTCCTTGGCGGCCCGTCGCCGCGGCGGCCATCCGTCCGAGCGCCTCGTCCCGGCCGCAGGCGTGGGCGCCCAGGGCGACCTGACGGGCGATGATCGACCGTTCGGCGCGCATCAGCCGCCAGCCGCGGCGCAGCAGGAACGGCACCGACTTGCGGCCCTCCCTCAGGTCCCGCAGGAAGCGCCGGCGGAAGGTGGTCACGGGCCCCCGGGTCAGGCACAGCGCGTCGGCCAGGACGCCGAGTTCGCGGCAGCGTTCGACGATCTCGGCGGCGAAGACGCCCTCCGCGACGAACAGCGGCGTACGGCCGATGTCCAGGGTGGTCTCGCCGGTGCGGGCGCTGTGGGCGATGTCGTAGACGGGCACCGTGGTGCTGCCCGTCGCGCACAGCCGGGCGATGGCCTCGACCGCCACGTCCGCGTCCCAGGACTCCGGGTGGTCCCAGTCGATGTCCGAACTCCCCGCCACCAGCGGCAGCGTGGGGTCGTCGCCCTCCTTGTAGAAGTCGTCGAGGCGCAGTACGGGCAGCCCGCAGCGGGCGGCGACCAGGGACTTGCCCGAACCCGAGGGGCCGCAGAGCAGCACGACACGGGCGGCAGACGGGGGATGAAGGCTCACGGAACACCAGTTTGACGCATGGCGGCCCCGCTGCCGACCCCGCGGGTCGGCTTTGGAACGTGGGTTGCGTCTCAACTACCCTGTGCGCTGTTCTCGTTACTCTGCGCACCAGAAGGTGGCACCAGACATGGCCCGACACGCGTCCATCTCCCAGCTCTCCCGCCCCACCGCCCGGCGTGTCCTGATCGCCGTCGCGACCGCCGGCGCCGCCCTGGGTGCGGGCGCGGCCACGGCGTCGGCTCAGACCCTCCCGGTGGTGGGCGGGACCGACCGCACCGGCTCGCTGGGCAAGGTCGACCCGCAGGCCGGCCTTCAGGCGCTGACCGGGACGGTCGGCTACGTCACCGGACCGGTCGCCGGCCTGAAGCCCAACCCGCTGGCGGGCACCGGCGTCGACCCGCTCGACAACGGCGTCGGCACGCAGGTCGCCGACTTCCGGCCGGTGACCTCGAAGATGCTCACCGGCCCGGTGGCGCAGGCGCCGTCGGTCGGGAGCATTCCGGTGGTGGGGCAGGTGGTCGGGGCGCTGCGCTGACCGAGGCGGACACGCACGAAGAGAGCCGCGCCTCCCCCGGACGGAGGGGAGCCGCGGCTCTCCGCGTGGGCGGGTCCGTCAGTACGACGAACCCGACGCGCCCAGCGCCCCCGTCGGGTGCCAGACCGTCTTGGTCTCCAGGAAGGCGGTCATGCGGTCGATGCCCGGAGTCGCGAAGAAATCCACAGGCTGTGGACGCAGTACGCGCTTGAGGTTGTCGGCCGCCGCGATCTCCAGCTCCTTGGCCAGCTCTTCGCCGGCGCCCGCCAGGTCGATCGCGTTGACGTCCTGGTGCGCGGCGAGCGGGGCCGCGATCTCCGCCGTACGGCCGGACAGCACGTTGACGACCCCGCCGGGCAGGTCGGAGGTGGCCAGCACCTCGCTGAGGGAAAGCGCCGGAAGCGGGGACTTCTCGCTCGCGATCACGATCGCGGTGTTGCCCGTGGCGATCACCGGGGCGACCACCGACACCAGGCCCAGGAAGGACGACTCCTGCGGGGCCAGGACGGTCACGACACCGGTCGGCTCGGGCGAGGAGAGGTTGAAGAACGGCCCGGCGACCGGGTTGCCGCCGCCCACCACCTGGGCGATCTTGTCGGTCCAGCCCGCGTACCAGACCCAGCGGTCGATCGCCGCGTCCACGACCGCGGCGGCCTTCGCCTTCGCCAGGCCCTCGGCGTCGCCGACCTCGCGCACGAACTGCTCGCGCCGGCCCTCCAGCATCTCCGCGACGCGGTAGAGGACCTGACCCCGGTTGTACGCGGTCGCACCCGACCACGCCCCGAACGCCTTGCGCGCGGCCACCACCGCGTCACGGGCGTCCTTGCGGGACGAAAGGGGCACGTTCGCCAGCCAGTTGCCCTTCTTGTCGGTCACCTCGTACACCCGGCCGCTCTCGGAACGCGGGAACTTCCCGCCCACGTACAGCTTGTAGGTCTTGAAGACCGAAAGCCGCGGTTCGGTCTTGTCCGTCTTGTCAGACATCGAGGTACGCCTCCAGGCCGTGGCGGCCGCCCTCGCGGCCGAAGCCCGACTCCTTGTAGCCGCCGAACGGCGAGGTCGGGTCGAACTTGTTGAACGTGTTGGACCAGATCACGCCCGCGCGGAGCTTGTTCGCGACGGCGAGGATCCTCGACCCCTTCTCGGTCCAGATGCCGGCCGAGAGGCCGTACGGCGTGTTGTTCGCCTTGGCGACCGCCTCGTCCGGTGTCCGGAAGGTGAGTACCGACAGCACCGGGCCGAAGATCTCGTCGCGGGCGATGGTGTGCGCCTGGGTGACGTTCGTGAACAGCGTCGGGGCGAACCAGTAGCCCGACGACGGCAGTTCGCAGGCCGGGGACCAGCGCTCGGCGCCCTCCGCCTCGCCCTGCTCGGCGAGCGCGGTGATCCGGGCCAGCTGCTCGGCGGAGTTGATCGCGCCGATGTCGGTGTTCTTGTCCATCGGGTCGCCCAGGCGCAGCGTGGACAGGCGGCGCTTGAGGGAGTCCAGCAGCTCGTCGTGGATCGACTCCTGCACCAGCAGCCGCGAGCCCGCACAGCAGACCTGGCCCTGGTTGAAGAAGATGCCGGTGACGATGCCCTCGACGGCCTGGTCGATCGGGGCGTCGTCGAAGACGATGTTGGCGCCCTTGCCGCCCAGTTCGAGGGTGAGCTTCTTGCCGGTGCCCGCGACGGTCCGGGCGATCTCCTTGCCCACCGCGGTGGAACCGGTGAAGGCGACCTTGTTCACGTCGGGGTGCGCGACGAGCGCGGCACCCGCGTCACCGTAGCCGGTGAGGATGTTGACGACACCCTTCGGCAGGCCCGCCTGGCGGCACACGTCGGCGAAGAAGAGCGCGGACAGGGGGGTGGTCTCGGCGGGCTTGAGGACGACCGTGTTGCCGGTCGCCAGCGCCGGGGCGATCTTCCACGCCAGCATCAGCAGGGGGAAGTTCCAGGGGATGACCTGGCCGGCCACGCCCAGCGGCTTCGGCTCCGGCCCGCTGTGCCCATGTGTCGTCCTCCGGCCGAACCCAGCATGCTCCAGCTTGTCGGCCCAGCCCGCGTAGTAGAAGAAGTGCGCCGCCACCAGGGGCAGGTCGGCGTCCCTGGTCTCCCGGATCGGCTTGCCGTTGTCCAGCGTCTCCAGGACCGCCAGCTCACGGCTGCGCTCCTGGATGATGCGGGCGATGCGGAACAGGTACTTGGCGCGCTCGGAGCCGGGCAGCGCCGACCACTTCGCGAAGGCCTTGCGGGCGGCCTGCACGGCGCGGTCCACGTCCGCCTGGCCGGCCCGGGCGACCTCGGACAGCACCTCCTCGGTGCTGGGCGAGACCGTCTTGAAAACCTTGCCGTCGGCCGCCTCGGCGAACTCGCCGTCGATGAACAGGCCGTAGGAAGGGGCGATGTCGACGATCGAGCGGGACTCGGGCGCCGGCGCGTAGTCGAATGCGGAAGACCGCTTCTCGATGGTCATGGTGATCAGTCCACCGTCACGTAGTCGGGGCCGGAGTAGCGGCCGGTGGCCAGCTTCTGGCGCTGCATCAGCAGGTCGTTGAGCAGGGAGGAGGCGCCGAAGCGGAACCAGTGGTTGTCCAGCCAGTCCTCGCCGACGGTCTCGTTGACCAGGACCAGGAACTTGATCGCGTCCTTGCTGGTGCGGATGCCGCCGGCCGGCTTCACACCGACCTGGACACCGGTCTGGGCACGGAAGTCCCGCACCGCCTCCAGCATGAGCAGGGTGTTGGCGGGGGTGGCGTTGACGGCGACCTTGCCGGTGGAGGTCTTGATGAAGTCGGCGCCGGCGAGCATGCCGAGCCAGGAGGCGCGGCGGATGTTGTCGTACGTCGACAGCTCACCGGTCTCGAAGATGACCTTCAGCCGGGCGGACGTCCCGCACACCTCCCTCACGGCGGCGATCTCGTCGTACACCTTCAGGTACTTGCCCGCGAGGAACGCCCCGCGGTCGATGACCATGTCGATCTCGTCGGCGCCCGCGGCGACGGCGTCCCGCACGTCGGCCAGCTTGACGTCGAGGGCGACGCGGCCGGCCGGGAAGGCGGTGGCCACCGAGGCGACCTTCACGCCCGAACCGGCGACGGCCTCCTTGGCGACGGCCACCATGTCGGGGTAGACGCAGACCGCGGCCGTGGCGGGGGTCGTACGGTCCGTCGGGTCGGGGTGGACCGCCTTGGCGCCGAGCGCCCGGACCTTGCCCGGGGTGTCCGCGCCTTCCAGCGTCGTCAGGTCGACCATCGAAATGGCGAGGTCGATGGCGTACGCCTTCGCGGTGGTCTTGATGGAACGGGTCCCGAGCGAGGCGGCGCGGGCCTCCAGGCCGACCGCGTCGACGCCGGGCAGCCCGTGCAGGAAGCGGCGCAGCGTGCTGTCGGACGCGGTGACGTCGGAGAGAGCCCGCGCGCGGGGTGCGGAGGGTGCAGTGGTGGGCATGGTCACCAGGCGAGCATATCTACGCGCGTAGCGGCTTGTACAGTCCCGGTTTTCGTCGGGGCGCGCGGCGAGACGCGGAGCCGGGGCCCGGGGCCGGCTCAGGGGCCCGGCTCCGGAACCCCGGACAGGGAGCCCGCCCGCCACGGGGGACCGAGTCGCGTCCGTGGCGAGGCCGTGCCCGGCCCGTGCTCCGCGGCGGGCGGCCGTCGGGCAGAATCGGGGCCATGACGACCGAGCACGAGTCCCCCGCGCCGCAGCCACCGGGCCCCGAGTTCCAGGACCGGGTCCACCGGTCCTCCGGAGGCGTCGCGGGCGGTGTCCTGCTGATCGCCATCATTCTCTGGCTGGGCTTCGACGCGATGTTCGCCGGATCGGGCCGCATCCCGTGGCTGGCGCTGGCCGGGATGATCCTCGCCGTGCCCCTCGTGATCGCCTTCACCCTCCGCCCGGCCGTGTACGCCAACGCCGACCGGCTGCGCGTCCGCAACCCCTTCCGCGTGATCGTCCTGCCCTGGAGCCAGGTCGCCGTCCTGCGCTCCGGATACTCCAACGAGGTGATCGCCAAGTCCGGCGCCAAGTACCAGCTCTGGGCGATACCGGTCTCCCTCCGGGGACGCAAGCGGGCCGCCCGGCAGGAGGCGCGAGCCGCCGAGCGTGGTGACAGGGGCGGGCGCGCCGGCGTCGCCGCGGGCGCCGAAGCGGGGGCGGGCGAGCCGATCCGTGCGCAGACCGACCAGATCATGGCCGACCTCCGCGAGCTCCAGGAGACCCGCGAGAACGCGGCGGGCGCCCAGGGCGAGGCGCGCGTGCGCTGGGCCTACGAGATCATCGGTCCGGCCGTGGCGGGCGCGGTGGTGCTGGCGATCCTGCTGGCGGTGGGCTGAGGCCCGTCGGCTCGCCGGGCGCTGCCGGAGCCTGATCCGCGCCGCCCGGACCGGCGCCCCGCCGTCGGGAGTCCGACGGCGTCCCTGGCCGCCACGACCGCGTGCCGACGGCATCGACGCCTCAGCCGCGGCGTCCGGCCGGCGGAATCACGGCGGTCCGGGCGACCGCCTGGTCGGCCCGCCGGCCGGTCGGTCCTCGGTTCAGCCGTTGGCGGGGGCGTAGCGCTCCAGGAACGCGGTCACGTCGGCCAGCGCGGTGCCGTTCTTCAGGATGCTCACGCCGTGGTTCCCGCCGTCGTAGACCTTGAGCACCTTGTCGGAGTCGTGGTCGGCCTTGTACAGCCCGCGGATGTCGTCCGCGTACGGGAGGTCGTTCGACTCGGCGGCGAAGAACGCCGGTACCTTCAGCTTTCCGGCGGCGGCGAGTGCGTCGGTGCCGCCGAACTGCTGGGGTGAGCTCAGGGTCACCACTCCGGCGACGTTCACCCGTCCCGGATCCCCGGCGGCGGCCAGAGACGCCGTCCCGCCCTTGGAACCGCCCACCAGGACGACCTTCTGGGAGCCGCGGTGGACGAGTTCCTGCGCCGCCGCCAGAACGCCGGTCGGATCGGAGTCGTCCATGGTGAAGGCGATCAGCCGGTAGCCGCGCTCGGTGAAGTGCGGGAAGTAGTCGAGCCACTCGCACAGGTCGCTGCCGAGCTGGTGGGAGAAGACGATCCCCACCTTGCCGTCGCCCTCGACATAGGCGTCGAGGGGAGTGCCGTCGTTGTCGATGGTGATGGAGCCTGCCGACGCCTGCGCCGGGGTGAGGCACCCGTAGTCGTCGGGCGGCGTGGCCTGGGCCTTGGAGCTGCTGTCGCCCGAGGAGCACCCGGACGCGAGCAGTACGGCGGAGCAGAGCAGGGCGGCGGTTGCGCCGGTTCTGCGGCTGGTGGTGGTTCGGGTGTGTCGCATCGGCCTCTCCCCCTTGGAAGCCGGACGGTCGACCGCCGCACGGCGCGACGGCGCCGCAACCCCCCGGCGCTGGCCTCGAACTCCCGGAAACGTAAAGGGGTCGGCTGCTCGCGTCAAGGTTCTGGTGGAACCGCTCCCACGCGCACCGGCCGGACCCGCCGGGGCGACCGTGACCGCACACCGCGTCCGGTCCGATCCCACGCCCCGCACCCGATCCCGGTACGGGTCCCGGTGCCGGTCCCGACAGCGTCCCGGTCCGAAGCCCGCGTCGGGGTTCCGGACCGGGACCGGGTGTCAGGCCCCGACTGTCACGCGTCCACGCCCAGCGCGGCCGCGATGTCCTCGCGCAGCGCGGCCAGTACCTGGGCGGCGGTGTGGCGGGCGGCGGTCAGTTCGGCCGCGGCGGCGACCGGGACGACCACCTCCAGGTAGCACTTGAGCTTGGGCTCGGTGCCCGACGGGCGCACCACGACCCGCGCCGACTCCACCGGGGAGGGCAGACCGGTCCCCCGCAGGCGGTAGCGCAGCCCGTCGGTGGGCGGGAGGCCGGCCGAGCCCTGCTCCAGGTCGTCGGCGGACTCCACGGTCAGCCCGGCGAGGGCGGCCGGGGGCCGCTCGCGCAGGCGCCGCATCGCGTCGGAGATGACCGAGAGGTCCTGGACGCGGACCGAGAGCTGGCCGGTGGCGTGCAGGCCGTGCTCCACGGCGAGGTCGTCCAGCAGGTCCAGGAGCGTACGGCCCTGCTCCTTGAGGCGGGACGCCAGTTCCGTGATCAGCAGGGCGGCGGTGATGCCGTCCTTGTCGCGTACGCCCTGCGGGTCGACGCAGTAGCCGAGGGCCTCCTCGTAGCCGTAGCGCAGGCCCTCCACGCGGGCGATCCACTTGAAGCCGGTGAGGGTCTCGGCGTAGGGCAGGCCCGCCTTCTCGGCGATCCGGCCGAGCAGCGAGGAGGAGACGATCGACTCCGCGAAGGTGCCCCGCGCGCCGCGGGCGACCAGGTGGGCGGCGAGGAGCGCGCCGACCTCGTCGCCGCGGAGCATGCGCCAGTCCGCGCCGTCCTTCACGGCCACCGCGCAGCGGTCCGCGTCCGGGTCGTTGGCGATGACCAGGTCGGGATCGGTCTCGCGGGCCCTGGCGAAGGCCAGGTCCATCGCCCCCGGCTCCTCCGGGTTGGGGAACGCGACCGTGGGGAAGTCCGGGTCCGGGTCGGCCTGCTCGGCGACCAGCACGGGGGCGGGGAAGCCCGCGCGGGCGAACGCGGCGAGGAGGGTGTCCTTGCCGACGCCGTGCATCGCCGTGTAGACGGTGCGCGCCGTGCGCGGGGAGTCCGGGGCGAGGACGGCCTCGGTACGGGCGAGGTAGGCGTCGAGGACGGAGTCGTCCAGGACCTCCCAGCCGGTCTCCGGGCGGGGGACGGCGGTGAGCGTGGTGATCGCGTCGATCTCGGCGGCGATGTCCGCGTCCGCGGGCGGGACGATCTGCGAGCCGTCGCCCAGGTAGACCTTGTACCCGTTGTCGCGGGGCGGGTTGTGGCTGGCGGTGACCTCCACGCCGGCGACCGCGCCGAGGTGCCGGATGGCGAAGGCGAGCACGGGGGTGGGGAGCGGGCCGGGGAGCACGGCCGCACGCAGACCGGCGCCCGTCATGACGGCGGCGGTGTCGCGGGCGAAGTCCGCCGACTTGTGGCGGGCGTCGTAGCCGATGACGACCAAACCGGCCGTACCGTCCTCGTGGGGGGTCCCCTGCTTCTTCAGATACGCGGCGAGGCCGGCGGCGGCGCGGATGACCACGGAACGGTTCATCCGCATGGGGCCCGCGCCGAGTTCGCCGCGGAGGCCGGCGGTGCCGAACTGGAGGGTGCCGGCGAAGCGCGCGGCGAGCTCCTTCACGTCCCCCGCGTCGATGAGCTCGGCGAGTTCCGCGCGGGTCTCCGCGTCGGGGTCCTCGGCCAGCCACGCCTTGGCCCGTGCGATGAGGTCGTCGTGCACGTTTCCGTCAGCCTCTCGTGCTCTGGTGTTGTGTGAGTGGGGGTGGGGTGCTGTTCCGGCGGCCGGTGTCGATGCCGGCGCCGGTCGTCCGCGGTGCGTCGTGCGTCGGGGGCCGCGGCCGGCCGCCGCACACGGACATACTGCCCAACGTCCGGTCGGCCGGACCGGATCCGGCCCTGCGCGGCGGGCTGTGGACGCACCCCCAGGGCCTCCCGCCGTACGCTCGCGGCCCTCCTGCCGCCGGGACGCGCGTGCGGCGCCGTCGGCCCGTGTGCCGTCCTACAGGCGGTCCAGGACCTGGGCCAGCAGCGAGCCCATGCGGGTGGCGGAGTCGCGGCCCGCCTGGAGGACCTCCTCGTGGTTGAGGGGCTCGCCGGTCATGCCGGCCGCGAGGTTGGTCACCAGCGAGATGCCGAGGACCTCCGCGCCGGCCTCGCGGGCGGCGATCGCCTCCAGGACGGTGGACATGCCCACCAGGTCCGCGCCGATCACGCGGGCCATGCGGATCTCTGCCGGCGTCTCGTAGTGCGGGCCGGGGAACTGGGCGTAGACGCCCTCCTCCAGGGTGGGGTCGACCTCCTTGCACAGGGCCCGCAGGCGGGGGGAGTAGAGGTCGGTCAGGTCGACGAAGTTGGCGCCGACGATCGGGGAGGTGGCGGTCAGATTGATGTGGTCGCTGATCAGGACCGGCCGGCCCGGACGCATGCCTTCGCGCAGTCCGCCGCAGCCGTTGGTCAGCACGATCGTCTTGCAGCCGGCGGCGACGGCCGTGCGCACCCCGTGGGCGACGGCGGCCACACCGCGGCCCTCGTAGTAGTGGGTCCGGCCGAGGAAGACCAGGGCGCGCTTCTCACCGATCGTGTACGAGCGGATCCTGCCACCGTGGCCCTCGACGGCCGGCGGCGGGAATCCGGGCAGCTCGGTGACCGGGAACTCGGCCTCGGGGGCGCCCAGGGCGTCGACGGCAGGTGCCCAGCCGGAGCCCATCACGAGGGCGACGTCGTGGGTCTCCGCGCCCGTGAGTTCCCGCAGGCGGGTGGCGGCGGCGTCGGCGGCGGCGTAGGGGTCGCCCTGGATGTCGTCCGGAAGAAGAGATGCGTTCACGTGACGAGGGTAGCCCGGAATGGCCTACGCGCGTAGATGAGGGCGCTCACGGGAATGAGATCGTTGTCTTGTCGTTTCCCACGAAGGCGCGCGCCGGGCAGGGGTCCCGGACGTCCCGGATGGAGCCCATGAGCCGGGACGCGTCCGCGGACGGATCGCGGGCCGGCGGGGCGACGCCCTGGTCGGGGGCGAGGCCGGCTCAGCAGGGACGCTTGCGCAGCTCCATCACATAGTCGTGCGGCGCGCCCGCCGACTCCGCGGCGTCCGCGATCTCGCCCAGGTAGCGCGCGGAGGGCAGGCCGCCCTCGTAGGCGTTGAGGACATAGACCCAGGCGGGCTCCTCGCCGTCGAGCGTGTGGACGCGTACGCGCATACGGCGGTAGATCTCCAGGCCGACGCCCTCCCAGCGGTCGAGGGACTCCTCGTCCATCGGGGCGATGTCGTAGAGCGCCACGAAGACCTGGGAGATCGGGTCCTCGACGAGGGTCGCCAGTGCCCCCTCCCAGCCCATGTGCTCGCCGCCGAAGGTCAGCCGCCAGCCGTTCAGCCAGCCCGTTGCGCGCAACGGCGAGTGCGGGGCGCGGCGGGACATCAGCCGCGCGTCGAGATTGCCGGCGTAGGCGGCATAGAGCGACATGGGTCGAAGGGTACGACAGGGACGCGAGGGACTCATCCGCCCCGCGGGTGCGTCCCGGAGGTCGCCTCATCCGTCCCATAGGTAACAGAACGGGTCCGGCTGGGCCCCCGGGACGTGTCACCTTGAACGGTGCGGGACAATGGAGTACGTGACTCGGATCGTGATCATTGGTGGCGGACCCGGCGGATATGAAGCGGCGCTGGTGGCCGCGCAGCTCGGCGCGGAGGTGACCGTCGTCGACTGCGACGGTCTGGGCGGGGCGTCGGTGCTGACCGACTGCGTGCCGTCGAAGACCCTCATCGCGACGGCCGAGGTGATGACCACCTTCGACTCCTCGTACGAGGAGCTGGGGATCATCGTCGCCGACGACACGCCGCCCCAGGAGCAGAACGCCCGGGTGGTGGGTGTCGACCTGGGCAAGGTCAACCGCCGTGTGAAGCGGCTGGCGCTCGCCCAGTCGCACGACATCACCGCCTCCGTGACGCGGGCCGGCGCGCGGGTCGTGCGCGGGCGGGGACGGCTGGAGGGCACGCAGTCCCTGGACGGGTCGCGCAAGGTCGTCGTCACCGCGGCGGACGGCAGCGAGGAGACGCTCACCGCCGACGCCGTGCTCATCGCCACCGGCGGTCACCCGCGCGAGCTGCCGGACGCCCAGCCCGACGGCGAGCGCATCCTCACCTGGACCCAGGTCTACGACCTCACCGAGCTGCCCGAGGAGCTCATCGTGGTCGGCTCCGGCGTCACCGGCGCCGAGTTCGCCGGGGCGTACCAGGCGCTGGGGTCCAAGGTCACGCTGGTGTCCTCCCGGGACCGGGTGCTGCCGGGTGAGGACCCGGACGCGGCGGCGGTGCTGGAGGACGTCTTCCGGCGGCGCGGCATGAACGTGATGTCCCGGTCGCGCGCCGCGGCGGCCAAGCGGGTCGGCGACCGGGTGGAGGTGACCCTGTCGGACGGCCGGGTCATCACCGGCACGCACTGCCTGATGGCCGTCGGCTCCATCCCCAACACCGCCGGGATGGGGCTGGAGGAGGCCGGCGTCAGGCTGCGCGATTCCGGTCACATCTGGACCGACAAGGTGTCGCGCACGACGGCTCCCGGCGTGTACGCGGCCGGTGACGTGACCGGAGTGCTCGCGCTGGCCTCCGTGGCGGCGATGCAGGGACGTATCGCCGTGTACCACTTCCTCGGCGACGCGGTGGCCCCGCTGAACCTGAAGACCGTCTCCGCCAACGTCTTCACCGACCCCGAGATCGCCACCGTCGGCTACAGCCAGGCCGACGTGGACGCCGGAAAGATCGACGCCCGCTGCGTGAAGCTGCCGCTGCTGCGCAACCCGCGCGCCAAGATGCAGGGCATCCGGGACGGCTTCGTCAAGATCTTCTGCCGTCCGGGCACCGGCATCGTGGTCGGCGGTGTGGTCGTCGCGCCGCGCGCCTCGGAACTCATCCACCCCATCTCGATCGCCGTCGACAACAATATGACGGTCGAACAGATCGCAAACGCGTTCACCGTGTACCCCTCCCTTTCGGGGTCGATCGCCGAGGTGGCCCGTCAGCTGCACACGCGCAAGACGGCGGCCGAGGTCTGACGTCCGGTTCCGACTCCCCGCCGGTCACGGGGAGTTGTGGCTCTATACCACTTCTGTCCCTGGCGTGCGAACAACTTCTGTTATTCGGCGCAAACTGCTGAAACCAGACGGTCGCTGGGGTTACTGTCAGTTTCGTGTTCGCTGCTGAACGTCGCCAACTGATCCTCGAAATGGTGCGAGCGAACGGTGCCGTGTCGCTCCGTGAACTCGCCCGCGTCGTCCAGACCTCCGAAGTGACCGTACGGCGGGACGTGCGCGCACTGGAGGCAGAAGGACTCCTCGACCGCCGGCACGGCGGGGCGGTACTGCCGGGCGGGTTCACCCGCGAGTCCGGCTTCCCGCAGAAGTCGCATCTCGCGACGGCCGAGAAGACGGCCATCGCCGACCTCGCCGCGGGTCTCGTCGAAGAGGGCGAGGCCATCGTGGTCGGAGCGGGTACGACCACGCAGGAGCTGGCGCGCCGGCT
Organism: Streptomyces sp. NPDC003393; assembly: GCF_053589015.1. NCBI lineage: Bacteria > Bacillati > Actinomycetota > Actinomycetes > Kitasatosporales > Streptomycetaceae > Streptomyces > Streptomyces sp. NPDC003393. The sequence goes on from NZ_JBSFRB010000002.1 coordinate 143,079, forward strand.
GGCCCGGGTGCCCGGCCTGACCGTCGTGACCAACTCCCTGCTGGTGGCCCAGGCGCTGGCCCACGCCAACCGCGTCGAGGTCGTGATGACCGGCGGCACTCTCCGCGGCTCCAACTACGCCCTCGTCGGGTCGGGAGCCGAGCAGTCGCTCCAGGGCCTGCGGGTGTCGCGGGCCTTCCTCTCCGGGAGCGGCCTGACGGCCGAGCGGGGCCTGTCCACGTCCAACATGCTGTCGGCCTCCGTCGACCGCGCCCTCGTCCAGGCCGCCGCGGAGGTCGTGGTCCTCGCCGACCACACCAAGCTCGGCGCGGACACCATGTTCCAGACGGTTCCGACCGAGCTCATCACCCGCCTGGTGACGGACGAGCCTCCGGTCCACGACGACCGGGCGGCCACCGAACTCCAGGCCCTGGCGGACCAGGGCGTCCAGATCGCCGTGGCCGGCGCGATGGGAAACCCGGTGGGCGACCACCCCCCGTCCCGCACCGACCGCCGTCGTGACGTCCCCGTCCCCGGCCCCCGCCGCGGCCAGCTCGGCACCCCGACCGCCACCCTCCGCTCGACCCCTCTGACGGGCGAACAACCGGGCCCGGACCGGGCAGAGCGGGCCGCCCGGGTGGCGGATCTGCGGAGGCGCTGAGCACGGGGCCGCGGGCCGGAGGACCGGCGGTCACGGAGCCTGACGGTCACGAGGACCGGCGCTTGCAAGCCTGGCTGGTCGCGGGAGCAGCGGTCGCGGGCCTGGCGCTCCGTCCTCACGGTCGCAAGGACCGGCGGTTGCGGGCCCGGCGGTCGCGGCGAGCGGCGGAAGCCGGGATTGCCGGGTGGGCGCAGGGCCCGCGCGGCGCCTCACGGACATGCAGCAGTGAGGCGCCCGGCGGGGTGGCCGGGCGCCTCACGGGGCTGGCGCGGTCAGTCCTTGATGTCGCAGATGGAGGCGCCGGAGGTGATGGAGGCGCCGACCTCGGCGGTCAGGCCCTTGATGGTGCCGGCCTTGTGGGCGTTGAGGGGCTGTTCCATCTTCATGGCCTCCAGGACGACGACCAGGTCGCCCTCCTTGACCTCCTGGCCCTCCTCGACGGCGACCTTGACGATGGTGCCCTGCATGGGGGAGGCGAGGGTGTCGCCGGAGGCGACGGGGCCGGACTTCTTCGCGGCGCGGCGCTTGGGCTTGGCGCCGGCGGCCAGACCGGTGCGGGCCAGGCTCATGCCCAGGGAGGTGGGCAGGGAGACCTCAAGGCGCTTGCCGCCGACCTCCACGACGACCGTCTCGCGGCCCAGCTCCTCCTCCGCCTCGGTGTCGGCGGGGGCGGCGAAGGGCTTGATGTCGTTGACGAACTCGGTCTCGATCCAGCGGGTGTGGACTGTGAAGGGGGCGCTGGAGCCGGTCAGCTCGGGCGCGAAGGCGGGGTCCCGTACGACCACGCGGTGGAACGGGATGGCCGTGGCCATGCCCTCGACCTGGAACTCGTCCAGCGCGCGGGCGGCGCGCTGAAGGGCCTCCGCGCGGGTGCGGCCCGTCACGATCAGCTTGGCCAGCAGGGAGTCCCAGGCCGGGCCGATGACGCTGCCGGTCTCCACGCCGGCGTCCAGGCGCACGCCCGGGCCGGAGGGCGCGGCGAACTTCGTCACCGTGCCCGGGGCGGGGAGGAAGTTGCGGCCGGGGTCCTCGCCGTTGATGCGGAACTCGAAGGAGTGGCCGCGCAGCTCCGGGTCGTCGTAGCCCAGCTCCTCGCCGTCGGCGATGCGGAACATCTCGCGGACGAGGTCGATGCCGGCGACCTCCTCGGTGACCGGGTGCTCGACCTGGAGGCGGGTGTTGACCTCCAGGAAGGAGATGGTGCCGTCCTGGCCGACGAGGAACTCGCAGGTGCCGGCGCCCTCGTAGCCGGCCTCCGTCAGGATGGCCTTGGAGGCGCGGTAGAGCTCGGCGGTCTGCGCCTCGGACAGGAACGGGGCCGGGGCCTCCTCGACCAGCTTCTGGTGGCGGCGCTGGAGCGAGCAGTCACGGGTGGAGACGACGACCACGTTGCCGTGCTTGTCCGCCAGGCACTGGGTCTCCACGTGGCGGGGGCGGTCGAGGTAGCGCTCGACGAAGCACTCGCCGCGGCCGAAGGCCGCCACCGCCTCGCGCACGGCGGACTCGTACAGCTCGGGGACTTCTTCCAGGGTCCGGGCGACCTTCAGACCGCGGCCGCCGCCGCCGAAGGCGGCCTTGATGGCGATCGGCAGGCCGTGCTCGCGGGCGAAGGCGACGACCTCCTCGGCGCCGGAGACCGGGTCGGAGGTGCCGGCGACCAGGGGGGCGCCGGCGCGCTGGGCGATGTGGCGGGCGGCGACCTTGTCGCCGAGGTCGCGGATGGCCTGCGGCGGGGGGCCGATCCAGATCAGACCGGCGTCCAGGACGGCCTGGGCGAAGTCGGCGTTCTCGGAGAGGAAGCCGTAGCCGGGGTGGATGGCGTCGGCGCCGGACTCCTTGGCGGCCTTGAGCACCTTGTCGATGTCCAGGTAGCTGGTGGCGGGGGTGTCACCGCCCAGGGCGAACGCCTCATCCGCGGCGCGGACGTGCAGAGCGTCCCGGTCGGGGTCGGCGTAGACGGCCACGCTCGCGATCCCGGCGTCCCGGCAGGCCCGGGCAACGCGGACAGCGATTTCGCCACGGTTGGCGATGAGCACCTTGCGCACGATTGAGGCTCCCTCCTTGAAACAAGCCGAGTTTAGGGACTGCCGACACGGCACTTCGACCCGTCCCCAATGGTGAGCTTGCCCACACGGAGCGTGATTCGAGGCGCGCTCGACCCGCGAAACCCCTTGTCGCACCTTGGTACGCAGGGTTCCTCCCGGAAACCCTAGCCCGCTGATGTGGTCAAGGTCTCTGTGAGAGCGTGCTGCGGCCCACTTGGTTTCTTTGTGGAGTCCCTACGAATGGCCCAATGATTCTTTGCCACTCGACCGGCCCTCGCGCGACCCCTGCACGACCCTTGTCCCGAGGTTTACCCGTTAGTAGCGTTCGCGATGTCCGGACAGTACTCGCGGTAACAGGGCTTCCTGGCGCGGCGTGGTAGGCGAAACAGGCGAAAGTGGGTGGGACCGGTGGTGCGCAGACCGGTGGCGTGGATCGTGGCGGTCGTGCTCTTCGTCGAGGCGCTCGGTCTCGCCGCGGTGAACTGGTTCCTCGGAGTGGTCGTCCACCGGCAGAAGATGTCCCTCGCCGGCCTGGACCCGAACGTGATGTCGACCTCGTCGAAGGTCGCCGGGGTGGTCTTCGGCCTCTACTTCGCCCTGTGCGGCCTCGCCGCGCTGCTCGTCGCGGTGCGGGGCCGCCGTCCGGCCGGGGCCGGACGGATCCTGCTGATCAGCGCGGCCGTGGTGCACGGGCTGCTGGGCGCCTTCGCGTGGGGGCCGATGGGCTGGCCGGCGTTCCTGTTCATGGTCGTCGTGCTCGCGCTCATCGTGCTGCTGCTGATGACGTACGACCGCGAGGAGACCGCGTCCGCCGACGGGCCGGACGGCCCCGAGGGCGCCCCGAAGAGCGGCACGCCCGCTCCCGTCCCGCCGGTCGCCCCTCCGGGGGAACCCAGCGCCTCCTGAGCCTCGTCAGTCGCCGTCGGCCGGCGACCACAGCTCGGTGATCGCGACGCCCAGATCGGCCAGCAGCCGGCGCACCAGGGGCATGCTGATGCCGATGACGTTGCCGTGGTCGCCGTCGATGCGGTCGATGAAGGGGGCCGAGCGGCCGTCCAGGGTGAAGGCGCCGGCCACGTAGAGGGGCTCGCCCGAGGCGACGTACGCGGCGATCTCCTCGTCCGTCGGCTCGCCGAAGTGCACCACCGTGGACGCGACCGCGGAGGTGTGCCGTCCGCTCGCCGTGTCCCAGATGCTGTGGCCGGTCTGGAGGGTTCCGGCCCGGCCGCGCATCGCCTTCCAGCGGGCCGTCGCCTCCTCGGCGTCGGCGGGCTTGCCGAGCGCCTGGCCGTCCAGGTCGAGCACCGAGTCGCAGCCGATCACCAGGGCGCCCCGGATCTCCGGCCTCGCCGCCACGACGGAGGCCTTCGCCTCGGCCAGCGCCAGCGCCAGTTCGGCGGGGGCGGGGGCGGTGACCGCGTCCTCGTCCACCCCGCTCACGACCACCTCGGGATCCATCCCGGCCTGCCGGAGCAGCCCGAGCCGGGCGGGGGACTTCGAGGCGAGAACGAGGCGGCGGCGCGGCTGGTCAGTCATGCGGTCAGAGTATCCATGCGGGCGCGGGGCTCACCTCACTCCGATCACGAACATCACCAGCACCATGGCCAACGCCATGAGAACGCCCAGCCGACGCAGCATCGCCTGCATGTCGCGCAGCTCTTTCGGCGGCTCGTTCTCGGGGTCGGACCACAGCATTTCCCGATGGTGCTGCGGCGGGCCGGTCCGGCGCCTGAGTACGCGTACTCAAGTCGGCCGGACCGCGCCGCGGTGAGACGGCTCAGGCGGGCCAGTAGGTGCGCGCCCAGGAGGCCGGACCCGGCCGCGGGACGCGGTGGGCGGCGATGCGGGACGGGTCGGCCCAGGAGTCCCTCGGGCCGGGCGCGCCGGACGGCGGGGCGGCCGCCGCCGCGGCGCGGGCCCTGACCACCGCCAGGGCGGCGGCGAGCTCCTCGGGGGTGGGGTTGCCTCGTACGACCTTGATCGTCATGTGGGGTCCCTTGGTGCTCAGAGGGGGATGTTGCCGTGCTTCTTGGGGGGCAGGGTCTCGCGTTTGGTGCGCAGTTGGCGCAGGCCGCGGACGATGTGGGAGCGGGTGTCGGAGGGCATGATCACGGCGTCGATGTAGCCGTGCTCGGCGGCGATGTAGGGGTTGAGGAGGGTGTCCTCGTACTCCTCGATGAGGCGGGCGCGGGTGGCGTCGGCGTCGTCACCGGCTTCGGCGATGGTGCGGCGGTGCAGGATGTTGACGGCGCCCTGGGCGCCCATGACGGCGATCTGGGCGGTGGGCCAGGCCAGGTTGAGGTCGGCGCCCAGGTGCTTGGAGCCCATGACGTCGTAGGCGCCGCCGAAGGCCTTGCGGGTGATGACGGTGATCAGGGGCACGGTGGCCTCGGCGTAGGCGAAGATCAGCTTGGCGCCGCGGCGGATGATGCCGTCGTGTTCCTGGTCCACGCCGGGCAGGAAGCCGGGGACGTCGACGAAGGTGAGCACGGGGACGTTGAAGGCGTCGCAGGTGCGCACGAACCGGGCGGCCTTCTCGGACGCGCCGATGTCCAGGCAGCCGGCGAACTGCATGGGCTGGTTGGCGACGATGCCCACCGGGTGGCCCTCGATGCGGCCGAAGCCGGTGAGGATGTTCGGGGCGAACAGCGGCTGGGTCTCGAAGAACTCGGCGTCGTCGAGGATGTGCTCGATCACCGAGTGCATGTCGTAGGGCTGGTTCGCCGAGTCCGGCACCAGGCTGTCCAGCTCCAGGTCCTCGGCGGTGACCGTCAGGTCCGCCTGTTCGGGGAAGACGGGGGGCTCGGAGAGGTTGTTGGAGGGCAGGTAGGACAGCAGCTGCTTGACGTAGTCGATGGCGTCCTTCTCGTCGCCGGCCATGTGGTGGGCCACGCCGGAGGCGGAGTTGTGGGTGCGGGCGCCGCCGAGTTCCTCGAAGCCGACGTCCTCGCCGGTGACGGTCTTGATGACGTCGGGACCGGTGATGAACATGTGGCTGGTCTGGTCGACCATGACCGTGAAGTCGGTGATGGCGGGGGAGTACACCGCGCCGCCCGCGCACGGGCCGACGACCAGGGAGATCTGGGGGATGACGCCGGAGGCGTGGGTGTTGCGGCGGAAGATCTCGCCGTAGGCGCCCAGCGAGGCGACGCCCTCCTGGATGCGGGCGCCGCCGGAGTCGTTGATGCCGATCACGGGGCAGCCGGTCTTCAGGGCGAAGTCCATCACCTTGGCGATCTTCTGGCCGTAGACCTCGCCCAGCGCGCCGCCGAAGACGGTGAAGTCCTGGGAGAAGACGGCGACGGGGCGGCCGTCGACGGTGCCGTAGCCGGTGACGACGCCGTCGCCGTAGGGGCGCGTCTTCTCCAGGCCGAAGTTGGTGGAGCGGTGCCGGGTGAACTCGTCGAGCTCGACGAAGGAGTCCTCGTCCAGCAGGAGAGCGATGCGCTCCCGGGCGGTCAGCTTGCCCTTGGCGTGCTGCTTCTCGACGGCGCGCTCCGAGCCGGCGTGCGTCGCTTCCTCGATGCGGCGCTGAAGATCCGCGAGCTTGCCCGCGGTCGTGTGGATGTCGATCCCTGGGATCTCGTGACGCTCTTCCGGCTCGGACATCGGGATGCGGCTCCCTGCCTGCTCAAAAGGGGGGACGGTTACTCATCCGTAGCGTAGTGTCACCACCACGGTTCGGCAGTGCGGCGTTTACCACACCTAGGGTGGCTTGCATGACGCCGCGAGATGCAGCAGACAACAACCCCGAGAGCTCCGGGAATCCCGAGAACGCCGGGAATCCGGAGAATTCCGGGAATCCGGAGAGCGCCGGCGCCCCCTCGGCGGGCAGCCGCTGGTCCGACCTCGACCGCCCGCCCCTGAACGCCGCCGCGCTGCGGCGCGGACTGATCCGCCAGGGCGGCCTGTGGTCCGAGGTGGACGTGGTGCAGCGCACCGGCTCCACCAACGCCGACCTGGTGGCCCGGGCCGAGGCCGGCAAGGCGGCCGAGGGCGCCGTGCTGATCGCCGAGGAGCAGACCGCCGGGCGGGGCCGCCTGGACCGTCGGTGGACCGCGCCGGCCCGTTCCGGCCTCTTCTTCTCCGTGCTGCTCAGGCCCACCGACGTGCCGGTCGCCCGCTGGGGCTGGCTGCCGCTGCTCACCGGTGTCGCGGTGGCCACCGGGCTGGCCCGCGCCGCCGGGGTGGACATGGCGCTGAAGTGGCCGAACGACCTCCTCGTGACGGTCGGCGGCGAGGAGCGCAAGGCCGGCGGCATCCTGGCGGAGCGGGCCGGGGACGGCGTGGTCGTCGGCGTCGGCGTCAACGTCACGCTCCGGGCGGACGAACTGCCCGTGCCGCAGGCCGGTTCGCTGGCCCTGGCCGGGGCGGCGGGCACGGACCGCGATCCGCTGCTGCGCGGCGTCCTGCGCTCGCTGGAGGACTGGTACGGGCGGTGGCGGGCCGTCGGCGGCGACCCGGTCGGCAGCGGGCTCCAGGAGGCGTACGCGGCCGGCTGCGCGACCCTGGGGCGCCGGGTGCGTGCCGAACTGCCGGGCGAGCGGTCGCTGGTGGGCGAGGCGGTCGCGCTGGACGGCGACGGCCGGCTGGTCCTGGCGACCGAGGACGGGGTGCAGGAACCGGTGGGGGCCGGAGACATCGTGCACTTGCGGCCCGCGTGAACCTGGGGTCGGGTGGCCGTGGGCGGAGCGGGTGCCCACGGCTCGCGGGGCGGGTGCCCCAGTGGTGGACGCCCGGAGCCGTACACGCCGTACGAGCTGTGCGCGGCACCGGGCGGCAGGGCACCCGGCGCCCGTGTGTGGCCGCGCACCGGTGGGTACGCGTGCGCTCGTCCCGAAATCCCCGGTCAGGTCGCCCACGGCCCGACCTGACCGAGTGAGCTGGCGCACACCTGCCGTAGAGTTGAGGCCGGTCGAACCTGACCGTGGCAGATCGGAAGGGCAGCAGGCGTGACCGTCGACGACTCGGGCTCCGGCACGGACGCGGACGGCCGGGTGGACCCCCACGCCGCCGACTCCGGCGAGGACCCGCTCGCGCTGCGTCTCGAACATCTCATCCTGGGCGCGGAGCGGCGCTACACCCCCTTCCAGGCCGCCCGCAGCGCCGGCGTCTCGATGGAACTGGCCTCCCGCTTCTGGCGGGCCATGGGTTTCGCCGACATCGGCCAGGCCAAGGCGCTGACGGAGGCCGACGTGCTGGCCCTGCGCCGTCTCGCCGGTCTGGTGGAGGCGGGACTGCTCAGCGAGGCCATGGCCGTGCAGGTGGCGCGGTCCACCGGCCAGACCACCGCCCGGTTGGCCGAATGGCAGATGGACTCCTTCCTGGAGGGGCTGACCGAGCCGCCCGAGCCGGGCATGACGCGCACCGAGGTGACGTACCCGATCGTCGAGCTGCTCCTGCCCGAACTGGAGGAGTTCCTGGTCTACGTCTGGCGCCGCCAGCTCGCCGCGTCGGCGGGGCGGGTGGTGCAGGCCGCCGACGACGAGGAGATGGTCGATCGCCGGCTGGCCGTGGGCTTCGCCGACCTGGTCGGCTTCACCCGGCTGACCCGCCGGATGGAGGAGGAGGAGCTCGGCGAGCTGGTCGAGGCCTTCGAGACGACGGCGGCCGACCTGGTGGCGGCGCGCGGCGGACGGCTGATCAAGACGCTCGGCGACGAGGTGCTGTACGTCGCCGACGACGCCGGGACGGCCGCCGACATCGCCCTGCGCCTGGTCGAGACGATGGAGAACGACGAGACGATGCCCGAGCTGCGGGTGGGCATGGCGTTCGGCACGGTGACCACCCGCATGGGCGATGTCTTCGGCACGACCGTCAACCTCGCCTCCCGTCTGACCTCGATAGCCCCGCGCGACGCCGTGCTCGTCGACAGTGCCTTCGCCGAGGACCTGATCCGTTCGGGTGAGGCCCCCGCGTCCGAGGCGGAGGCGGCCGAGGCCGCGGCCGCCGCGGAGAAGGAGGGCGAGGAGCCCCCGGCGTACCGCTTCGCCCTCCGGCCGATGTGGCAGCGACCGGTGCGCGGACTGGGCGTGGTCGAGCCCTGGCTGCTCACCCGGCGGGACGAGGGAGCCCCCTGACCGCGGCTCGACGGTCGCCGGGTTCGCCGTCCGGTTCACCGCTGATCATCGGGCTCCGGTGATCAGCCGATGTCGATGCACAGTCCGATGATCGGGAGGCACAGGCCTCCGTCGCCGGACGAGGGCGGCGGGGTCTCCGCGGTGTGCGAACCGCCGCTCGGGGTGGGCGTGGGCCGTGGCGCGGGGTGTGTGGTGGCGGGCGGCCGGGATCGGCCGGTGGGGGTCTGGGTCTGCTCGGCCGGCGGGTCCGTCCGCTCCGTCGGGTCCGTCTGCTCCGGCGGGTTCGGGTCCTCGGGGACGGTCGTGGGCACGAAGTCGTGCGCGGACGCGGCGCCGGTCGTGGTGTCCGGGAGGGCCGAGGGCGGGACGGCGGCGGCCACGGAGGGGGACGCCGACGGCGCGCGGCTCGCCGCCCGGTCCGCCGTATCGCTCGCGCCGCCCGCGGACACGGACGCCGAGGGCAGCGCCGCCGGGCCGGCGCCGACGGTGGCCGAGACGTCGGCCGACCGGCCTGTGCCGTCGTCCGCGCGGGCGTCCGCCTGGGGCCCGCCCGCGCCCGGACCGCCGTCCACGTACTCGGGCGCCAGCCGCACCAGACTCAGCGCACCGGCGGCCAGCGCGAGCCCGCCCGCGACGAGCAGCACCTTGCGTCGCCGGGGCCGGCGGTGCCGCCCGCGAAGCCGCGGGCCGGCCGACGGGACCGGCGAGCCGGTGTCCTGCCCAGTGGCCGTGGGCTGCGAGCCGGTGTCCTGCGCAGTGGCCGTGGGCTGCGGGTCGGTGGGGCTGGGTGGGTGCGGCGTCGCCTGCCGGTCGGTGGGGGTCTGTGGCTGGGGCCTGGTCTTCGGGCCCGTGGTGCTCCGTGGGCGGTGCGTGGCCTGCCGGTCGGTGGGGTCCTGTGGCTGGACCGTGGGCTGCGGGCCGGCGGTGTCCTGTGAGCGGACACCCGTGTCCGGTGCGCCGTCTCCGCCCTGCCGAGCCGGGGTCGTCCGTATGCCGGTGCCGTCCCGCTGAACTGAGGTCGTGTCCTTCGTCATCGCCGTCCTCCCGGTGCGCGCCCCCTGTGCGCCGTGGCGCACGCACGTTATGCGGTGGCGCGCGGAGTTCGGCGAGACTTGGGCGGGATGTCACTCGAACGGGGGGTCGGTCCTCGACAGGCCGCCCCTTTCCCTCCGGGGGCGCGACTGCCATGATCGGGGCGTACGTTGTTAACCCGCGTTAACCCGGAGGGTGTCATGAGCGAGGAGCGGTTCGGGGAGTTCGTGCTGGTGCGGCGGCACGAGTACGTCGCGGAGCTCGTCCTCGACCGGCCCAAGGCCATGAACGCCGTGTCGACGGACATGGCCCGCTCGATCGCCGGGGCGTGCGCCGCGCTCGCCGCCGACCGTGACGCGCGCGTGGTCGTCGTGTCCTCGTCGCACGAACGGGCGTTCTGCGTCGGGGCCGACCTGAAGGAGCGGAACTCCTTCAGCGACGCGGACCTGATGAAGCAGCGGCCGGTCGCGCGCGGGGCGTACACCGGTGTACTGGAGCTGCCGATGCCGACGATCGCCGCGGTGCACGGCTTCGCGCTCGGCGGCGGGTTCGAGCTGGCGCTGTCCTGCGACGTGATCGTGGCCGACCGTACGGCCGTGGTGGGGCTGCCGGAGGTGTCCGTCGGGGTGATCCCGGGCGGCGGCGGTACGCAGCTGCTCCCGCGGCGGGTGGGGGCCGCGCGGGCGGCCGAACTGATCTTCACGGCGCGCCGGCTGGAGGCCGCCGAGGCACACGAGCTGGGTCTGGTGGACCAGTTGGTCGACGAGGGCCGGGACCGGGCGGAGGCCCTGACGCTGGCCTCCCGGATGGCCGCGAACTCGCCGGTCGGCCTGCGCGCGGCCAAGCGTGCCCTGCGTCTCGGGCACGGCCTGGATCTGCGGACCGGCCTGGAGGTGGAGGACGCGGCCTGGCGCTCGGTGGCGTTCTCCGGGGACCGGGCGGAGGGCGTGGCGGCCTTCAACGAGAAGCGCGCACCGCGCTGGCCGGGCGAGTGACCACGGGTGTGCCCGTTCGTGGGCGGACGCGGCTGTGTCGTTCTTGACCGGGCACAGCAGTCCGGTCGTGACCGGTCACGGCGGTCCGTTCGTGAGCGGGCCGGCGGTGCGGCCCACCGAGAGGCGCACCAATGTCCCGGATCGGGCGAAACATCCCTAGCCTGGGGGAATGGGCGAGAACAGGCGGCTGGCCGCCGTCGTGGCGTTGGCGCAGGGGATGGCCGCGGCGCACACTCCGCGTGAGTCGTGGCAGGCGGCGGCGCTCGGCGCCTGCCGCGCGCTGGAGGGGAGCTTCGCCGCGCTGTCGGTGTGGGAGCGCGAGCGCGGCCGGCTGCGGGTCCTGGTGAACGTGGGGGACCGCGCGCCCGAGGAGGAGGAGTTCCCCGAGGACGAGACCTACCCCGTGCACCAGTTCCCGGAGATCACCGAGTTCCTGCACGAGCGGTGGGCCGCGGGCGGTGAACCGGACGCCTGGGTGGAGACCGCCGAGGGGCCCGCGGCCGGCCGCCCCGGGTACTGCCACCAGCGGGTCGCGGCGCTGCGGCGGCGCGGCCGCGGGTGCTGCGTGGTCGCGCCGATCGTGCAGCACGGACGCGCCTGGGGCGAGCTGTATGTCGCCCGCTCGTCCGGGGACCCCTTCTTCGGCCGGGCCGACGCCGACTTCGCCACCGTCCTGGCCGCCGTGATCGCCGCGGGGCTCGCGCAGACCGAGCGCCTGGAGGAGGCCCGCAGACTGGCCTTCACCGACGCACTGACCGGGCTCGCCAACCGCAGGGCCGTCGACGTGAGACTGGAGGAGGCGATCGAGCGGCACCGGGCGGACGGGACCGTCGTCAGCCTCGTCGTCTGCGACCTCAACGGTCTCAAGAGGGTCAACGACACCTTGGGGCACGCGGTCGGCGACCGGCTGCTCGAGCGGTTCGGGTCCGTGCTGTCGCTGTGCGGCGCCATGGTGCCCGGTGCCCTCGCGGCCCGCCTCGGCGGGGACGAGTTCTGCCTGCTCGCGGTCGGAACGCCCGCCGACGAGGTGGTCAAGGCGGCCGACGAGCTGTGCCGGCGCGCCGCCGAGCTGGAGCTGGGGGAGGGCGTCGCCTGCGGGGTGGCCTCCACCGAGGACGCGATCGGGCCGGTACGGTCGGCCCGGAGGCTCTTCCGGCTCGCCGACGCCGCGCAGTACCGGGCGAAGGCGCTGCGCGCCGACCGGCCGGTGGTCGCCGGCCGGGAGGGGCCGGAGGATCCGGTGGTCCGCCTCGCCGACGAGCCGACTCCCGAGCCCCGGGGCGCGGCCGAGCGGCGCCGCTTCCGCGGCCGCCGGCCGTGACGCGATGAGCGCCGCGTGCCCGTGGCGCGGGTCACCCTCGCGGTAAGGGGTGCACCCGGTACCCACTAGTGACATCCTCACATTCACTGCGTACGCTCCTGAATATGGATATGCACACTGTGGTGGTGGGGACAGCGGGTGTCACCGCGTCCGACGTCCTCGCCGTGGCGCGCGGCGGCGCACGGGTCGAGCTCTCCGGGGAGGCGGTGGCGGCCCTCGCGGCGGCCCGGGAGGTCGTGGAGGCGCTGGCGGCCAAGCCCGACCCCGTCTACGGCGTCAGCACCGGTTTCGGCGCCCTGGCGACCCGGCACATCAGCCAGGACCTGCGCACCCGGCTGCAACGCAACATCGTCCGCTCGCACGCCGCCGGCATGGGTCCGAGGGTGGAGCGCGAGGTCGTGCGCGCGCTGATGTTCCTGCGGCTGAAGACCGTGTGCTCCGGGCACACCGGTGTGCGTCCCGAGGTCGCGCAGACCATGGCCGACGTCCTCAACGCCCAGATCACCCCGGTCGTGCACGAGTACGGCTCGCTCGGCTGCTCCGGCGACCTGGCGCCACTGTCCCACTGCGCCCTCACCCTCATGGGCGAGGGCGACGCCGAGGGCCCGGACGGGACCGTCCGCCCGGCGGCCGAGCTCCTCGCCGAGCACGGCATCCAGCCCGTCGAGCTGCGCGAGAAGGAGGGCCTGGCCCTGCTGAACGGGACCGACGGCATGCTCGGCATGCTGATCATGGCCCTCGCCGACCTCGACACCCTCTACAAGTCCGCCGACATCACCGCCGCGCTGTCGCTGGAGGCGCTCCTCGGCACGGACAAGGTCCTCGCCCCCGAGCTGCACGCCCTCCGCCCGCACCCCGGCCAGGGCGCCAGCGCCGCCAACATGCTGGCCGTGCTGAAGGGTTCCGGACTCACCGGCCACCACCAGGACGACGCCCCGCGCGTCCAGGACGCCTACTCGGTGCGCTGCGCCCCGCAGGTCGCGGGCGCCGGCCGGGACACCCTCGCGCACGCCCGGCTGGTCGCAGACCGGGAACTCGCCTCCGCCGTCGACAACCCGGTCGTCCTGCCTGGGGGTACCTCCCGGGCTTTCGGCTCTGGGGGAGGTCGCGTGGAGTCCAACGGCAACTTCCACGGCGCTCCGGTCGCGTACGTCCTCGACTTCCTCGCCATCGCCGCCGCCGACCTCGGCTCCATCGCGGAGCGCCGCACCGACCGGCTGCTCGACAAGAACCGCAGCCACGGCCTGCCGCCGTTCCTCGCCGACGACGCCGGCGTGGACTCCGGCCTGATGATCGCCCAGTACACGCAGGCCGCGCTGGTCAGCGAGATGAAGCGGCTGGCCGTACCGGCGTCGGCGGACTCCATCCCGTCCTCCGCCATGCAGGAGGACCACGTCTCCATGGGCTGGTCCGCGGCGCGCAAGCTGCGCACGGCCGTCGACAACCTGACCCGGATCATCGCCATCGAGCTGTACGCCGCCGCGCGCGCCGTCGAGCTGCGCGAGGGTCTGACCCCGGCTCCCGCGAGCCGGGCGGTGATCAAGGCCGCCCGGGCGGCGGGCGTCGGCGGCCCCGGCCCGGACCGCTTCCTGGCCCCTGATCTGGCCGCCGCCGACGCCTTCGTGCGCGACGGCCGTCTGGTCGCCGCCGCCGAGACCGTCACCGGCCCGCTCCAGTAGGCCGGTCCGCGTCAGCCGGCGCGGCGGGTGACGACGGGGCGCAGCACCCGCGGCCGCCGCGCCGGCGCCGGGAACGTCAGAAGCCGAGGCGTTCCCGGCGCACCGAGTACACGACGAAGCCGGCGCCGAGGGCGAGGAAGAGCGTGCCACCGACGACGTAGGGAGTGGTGTCGACGCTTCCCGTGTCGGCGAGTTCGGTCCCGTCGGAGGAGGGGGAATGCGCCTGGGTCGCGGTCCGCGCGGCCGGCTCGGAGACCGCCCGCGCCGCCACGGGCGCCGAGGCGGCCCGTCCCTGCTGCGTGACCTGCGCCGTCGACCGAGCCGAGGTCACTGCTCTGGCCGTCGCGTCCGTCGCGTTCGCGGAGGGAACGAACCACAGGGCGCCCAGCAGGGTGCCCGCGGCGGTGGCGGTCAGCAACGTGCGGCGAGCGGATGACACGGAATATCGATCCCCTTGTGGCGCTGGTCGATTGGCCGTATGGGCTGAGCTGATGTTAGTGAAAGTGGCGGGTCACGGGAAAGTCACGGGAGGCCCGGACCCGTGGGGTGTCGGCGGCCGGAGACACCGACGAGGCGCCGTTTCGCGGAGATTGGCGTAAGTCACCGGCCCTGTGTGACGGACAACACAGTGAGGGTCCGGTGGGACCGGCGTGTCCGCTCGTACTGATGGGCGAAGGCGTGACGGCGACGTCGCGGCCAACTCCCGGCCGGCCACGGGCCGCACGACATGCCGGAAGCCACCCCGGTTCACCGCGTCCCGGGCCCGGCGAGGATGATGGCGACCGGCACGCGCACCACCCGGCTCCCGCCCGCCCGACCGCCCCGGCGGACGTGGCGAGGCCCACAACGGCGCGGCCTGGGGAACCGGACCAAACGGTCGTAGCGTTGGTGAGTCGTGACGGGGGACGCGTGGGGTCCTGGGGAATTCGTAGCGATGGAGAAGCGTTTGATGACGAACAGTAAGCGGCGCAGGGCCCTGGCGGCCTCGTCCGCACTGCTCGGCGGTGTACTGGTGCTCTCGGCCTGTTCCGGCGGCAGCGACTCGGCCGACAAGAACAGCGGCGACACCTCGCAGGCCAAGGCCGACAAGGCGGCTGCGGAGCAGGCGTCGGAGGCCCAGATCAAGATCGCACCGGCGGACGGCACCGACAACGCCTCCATCAACAACTCCGCCGTCGTCACCGTCGCCAAGGGCACGCTGACGAACGTCACCATGACCACGGCCGACGGCACGGCCGTGGCGGGTCGGATATCCGCGGACAAGCTGAGCTGGAAGCCGAGCGCCCAGCTGGACCGCGCCACCACCTACAAGATCGCCGCGACCGCCACCGACGCCAAGGGCCGCTCCGCCCACGAGAACGCCTCCTTCACCACGGTCGCCCCGGCGCACAGCTTCATCGGCACCTTCACGCCGGACAACGGCACCACCGTCGGCGTGGGCATGCCCGTGTCGATCAACTTCGACAAGGCGATCACCGACAAGGCGGCCGTCCAGAAGGGCATCACCGTCACCTCCTCCAGCGGTCAGGAGGTCGCCTGCCACTGGTTCAACGCCCAGCGCATGGACTGCCGCCCCGAGCACTACTGGCAGGAGAACTCCACCGTCACGCTGAAGCTCGCCCTCGACGGCGTCCAGGGCGCCCCGGGTGTCTACGGTGTCCAGCAGAAGACGGTCACCTTCCACATCGGCCGCAACCAGGTCTCCTACGTCGACGCGAAGACCAAGCAGATGAAGGTCACGCAGGACGGCAAGGTCGTCAAGACCATCCCGATCTCCGCCGGCGCCCCCGAGCACACCACGTACGAGGGCCAGATGGTGATCTCCGAGAAGTTCAAGCAGACCCGGATGAACGGCGCGACGGTCGGCTTCACCGACGACGACGGCAAGGGCGAGTACGACATCAAGGACGTGCCGCACGCCATGCGCCTGACCACGTCCGGCACCTTCATCCACGGCAACTACTGGGGCGCGCCGTCCGTGTTCGGCAACGTCAACACCAGCCACGGCTGTGTGGGCCTCCAGGACAAGAAGGGCGCGGGCGACTCCACCACGCCGGCGGCCTGGTTCTACGACCACTCGCTGATCGGTGACGTCGTGGTCGTGCAGAACACCGGCGACAAGACGGTCGCCCCGGACAACGGCCTCAACGGCTGGAACATGAGCTGGGCGCAGTGGAAGGCCGGCTCCAGCGCCTGATCCGTCGTCAGCCTCCCCGCCGATGCCGCCCTTCGGGGCGGCATCGGTCGTTCACCGGCCGGGTGCACCGGACCGGGAGCGCGGCCCGAGGCCGGGAGCGCGGGTCCGGACAGGGGACGTGGGGCGGCCGAGGCGCTCTCGCGGCCCTTCTCATGGTTCTCTGATGACGGCCTTATCCCTTCATCAGCATGCGTCCCTACGGTGCGGCGCATGTTCTTCACGTATCTGAGGCGCGAGCTGCGCCGCCGCAGAAAGGCGGCCCTCGTCGTCGCCTCCGGCCTCGCGCTGGGCATCGCGCTGGTCATCGTGGTCGACTCCGTGTCCGATGGCATGGGCAAGGCCCAGGACAAGGTCCTTCAGTCGCTCTACGGGCTGGGCACGGACATGACCGTCACCAAGGCGGCGGACCCGGACGACGCGCGCAAGCCGCACTTCAGGTTCGACGCCAAGGGCGACGACGACTCGACGCAGAGCAGCGACCTCGTCATGACGCAGGGCTTCACCACCCTTCCCGCGTCGACGGTCGGCAAGGTCGCCGGCCAGCAGGGCGTCGCGTCCGCCGTCGGCGGGCTGAGCCTGCGCGTACTGAAGGTCGACGGCCGGTTCGACCGCGGCAGGATCCAGACGGAGCACAACGGCGGCGGGCGGTTCGGACGCCAGGGCGGCCAGTCGCCGCAGGGCAAGGTCGTCGGCGGCGGTGCCGACTTCGACGTCAACCAGTACACGGTCTACGGCACCGACGTCACCCGGCCGGCGCTCGGCCCGTTGACCTCCTCGAAGATCACCAGCGGCCGTACCTTCACGACCACCGAGACCGACGCCGAGGTCGTCGTCGCCGACTCCGCGTACGCCCAGGAGAAGAAGCTCGAGGTCGGCGGCACGGTCACCATCAAGAACGTGAAGTACGAGGTGATCGGCATCGCGACCGCCGACAGCGGCGACGCGGCGGCCAACCTGTACATGCCGCTGAAGCAGGCGCAGACGCTCAGCGACAACGAGGACAAGGTCACGACGATCTACGTCAAGGCGACCGGCTCCCAGCAGATCGGTGCCGTCAAGAGCGCCGTCCAGAAGAACGTCCCGGGGACCACCGTCACCACCTCCGCCGACCTGGCCAAGACCGTCTCCGGCTCGCTGTCCACCGCCTCCGACCTGGCCACCACCGTCGGCAAGTGGCTGTCGCTCACGGTGCTCGTGGCCGCGTTCCTGGTCGCCGGGCTGCTGACCTCCTCGGCCGTCTCCCGCCGGGTTCGCGAGTTCGGCACGCTCAAGGCGCTGGGCTGGAGGTCCGGCCGGGTGACCCGGCAGGTGGTCGGCGAGGCCGTCGTCAACGGTCTGGTCGGCGGCGCCCTCGGCATCGCGCTCGGCCTGGCGGGCGCGTACGCGGTGACCGCCGTCAGCCCGACCCTCCAGGCGCAGCTCGGCGCCTCCGGCGGTCAGGGCCCCGGTGCGCGGTTCGGCGGCGCGGGCGGCCTCGCCAGCCCCGGTCGGCAGGCCGCGAAGTCCCTGGAGGTGGCGCTCACCGCACCGGTCAGCCTCACCACCATCGCCGTGGCGGTCGCCCTCGCGGTGGCCGGCGGCCTGATCGCGGGAGCGTTCGGCGGCTGGCGTGCCGCCAGGCTGCGGCCGGCCGACGCGCTGCGACGCGTCGAGTAGCGCCCGCCGTCCCATCCCTCGCCACGCACCCCAGGAGTTGCCACACCATGTACGAACTCACCGGCGTCACCAAGCGCTATGCCCGCGGCAAGGAGATCGTCCTCGCCCTCGACGGCGTCGACCTGACCATCCCCGACGGCGACCGCCTGGTCATCCAGGGCCCCACCGGCGGTGGCAAGTCCACCCTGCTCCAGATGCTCGGCGGCCTGGACCGGCCCACCTCCGGCCAGGTCGTGCTGGACGGCACCGACATGGCCGGGCTGCCCGAGGCCAGGCTCACCAGGGTCCGCAGCGAGAACATCGGTTTCGTCTTCCAGTCCTTCAACCTCATCCCGACGCTCACCGCGCAGGAGAACGTGGAGACCGCCCTCGTACCCCTCGGGATCAAGGCCGGGGACCGGCGCGAACGTGCCGCCGCGGCACTGGAGTCCGTGGGACTGGGCGAACGGCGCGGTCATCTGCCCGGCGAGATGTCCGGCGGCCAGCAGCAGCGCGTCGCCATCGCCCGCGCCCTGGTCAAGCAGCCCAAGGTGCTGCTCGCCGACGAACCCACCGGCAACCTGGACGAGTCCACCCGCGACGAGATCATGGACGTGCTCGAACGCATGTGGAAGGAGCACGGGCTGACGTTCGTCATGGTCACCCACGACTCCGCGCTCGCGAAGAAGGCCCCGCGCGTGGCGACGATCCGCAAGGGCCGCATCAGCGTCAAGGACAACGCGCGGGCGTGACGGATCCGGCGTCACCTGGGCGCGACGCCCTAACCGGCGGTCCCCGCCCGGGTGGCGTCCGCGCCCCAACTGGCCAGCAGGCGCAGCGCCTCCGCCGACGGGGAGCCCGGCTCGGCGTGGTAGACGACCATGGACTGGTCGGCGTCGTCCGCGAGCTTGAACGACTCGCAGCGCAGGTCCATCTCCCCGACCAGGGGGTGGCGCAGACGCTTGACGCCGTGGCTCTTCTCCTTGACGTCGTGCGCGGCCCACAGCCGCCGGAAGTCCTCGCTCTTGACCGACAGTTCACCCACCAGCGCGGACAGCCGGGGATCCTCCGGACAGCAGCCGGCCTCCATACGCAGCGCGCACACCACGTCGATCGCCTTCTGCTGCCAGTCGAGGAACAGGTCGCGGTACTCGGGCTTCAGGAAGATCATCCGCGCCCAGTTGCGATCCTGCGCCGGCATCCGCGACCAGTCGCCGAAGACCGCCGCCGCCATCCGGTTCCACGCCAGCAGCTCGCCGCGCCGCCCCACGATGTACGCCGGGACCGTGTCCATCGTGTCCAGCAGCTGCCGCAGCGAGGCACGCACCTGCTGGGTCGGCGCGGCCTGCTTCCTCTTGTGCTTGGGCTTGGCCAGATGCGTCAGGTGGGCGTACTCGGCGTCGGTGAGGCGCAGCGCACGGGCGATGGAGTCGAGCACCTCGGCCGACACGCCCTGCCCGTTGCCCTGCTCCAGCCGCGTGTAGTACGCCACCGAGACACCGGCCAGCTGGGCCAGCTCCTCGCGGCGCAGCCCCGGCACCCGGCGGTGGCGGCCGTAGTGCGGCAGCCCGACGTCCTCCGGTTGCAGCCGGGCGCGCCGGGTGCGCAGGAACTCGCTGAGCTCGGCCCGCCGGTCCAGTCCGCCACGGGCGTCCGCACCGGTGCTCGCGGCGGGGGCGTTCGTGCTGTCCGGCTGTTCGTCCATGCCTCCAGTATCGGTGGTCGTACGCACCACAGCCTGACCCCGCCAGTAGTAGGAACGCCGAACGTAGGCAGAGCCGTGACCTGGGCGAGCACTCTCCGGCCGGGCACCCTGGAGCACGTGTCCGGCCGGAAGGCGGCCGGAGACGGCGCAACCCCGAGGAGAACCCCGGCATGACCACCACTGTTGCGGCGTACGCCGTACCCGCCCCCAAGGCTCCGCTGGAGCGGACCACCATCGAGCGCCGCGCGGTAGGTGCGTACGACGTCCTGATCGACATCAAGTTCGCCGGCATCTGCCACTCGGACATCCACCAGGCCCACGAGGGCTGGGGCGAGGCCATCTTCCCGATGGTCCCCGGCCACGAGATCGCCGGCGTCGTCGCCGAGGTCGGCTCCGGCGTCACGAAGTACAAGGTCGGCGATCGCGTGGGCGTCGGCTGCATGGTCGACTCCTGCCGTGAGTGCGACAACTGCAAGGCCGGCCAGGAGCAGTACTGCACCGGCGGCGGCAACGTCGGCACGTACAACGCCGTCGGGAAGGACGGCGAGCCCACCTACGGCGGCTACTCACAGAAGATCGTCGTCGACGAGAACTTCGTCGTCCGCATCCCCGACGGCCTCTCGCTCGACGTCGCGGCGCCGCTGCTGTGCGCCGGCATCACGCTGTACTCCCCGCTCAAGCGCTGGGGCGCCGCCCCCGGCAAGAAGGTCGCCATCCTCGGCATGGGCGGCCTCGGCCACATGGGCGTGAAGATCGCGCACGCGCTGGGCGCCGAGGTGACCGTGCTGTCGCAGTCCCTGCGCAAGAAGGACGACGGGCTGCGGCTGGGCGCCGACCACTACTACGCCACCAGCGACCCGAAGACCTTCGAGGAGCTGGCCGGCACCTTCGACCTGATCGTCTCGACGGTGTCGGTGCCGCTGGACTTCAACGCCTACCTGTCCCTGCTGAAGAGCCACGGCGCCCTGGTGAACGTGGGCGCGCCCGAGGAGCCGGTCTCCCTGAACCTCTTCTCGGTCATCGGCGGCGGCAAGACCCTCGCCGGTTCCATGATCGGCGGCATCGCGGAGACCCAGGAGATGCTGGACTTCTGCGCCCGCCACAACATCGGCTCCGAGATCGAACTGATCGGCGCCGACCAGATCAACGAGGCGTACGAGCGGGTGATCGCCAGCGACGTCCGCTACCGGTTCGTCATCGACACGGCGACGATCTGAGCCGACCGGCGGCGAACCCGGCGGGCGGGGCGGCGACATGCCGTCCCGCCCGTCGGGTTCGCCGGTCGGCCCGGGACCATGGCCGGCGGTCCGGGCACCCGGTAGCGTGGCCGGGGGCTCGGTGAAGCGGGATCCGGCGAGGGCGACGACCGGATCCGTCGGATCTGGATCTGCCGGGGCCCGTCATCCGACGCCCCCCTTCCTGCCGGACAGCATCATCCGCCCCGGCGCGCGGAACGGCCGTGAGGAGGGGGCACGGAGCGCCTGTGACGAGCGGCACCACGGCCGGTGCGGGTCACCGGCCGTGCGCATCGACGCCTCGGCTCATGAGGGCCGTCAGGGCAGCGAGACGAAGGGGGACAGGAAGGCGCGGGCGCCCGGAGTGTCGAGGCGGTAGGTCACGTTGGTGGCGTAGCACGGTGCGTCACCGGTGATCGTGGTCGCGGCGAGGACGTTCCGGCCGCCGACGACCGCGAAGTTGGGTCCGCCCGAATCTCCGTAGCAGGCGCCGCCGTTGCCCTGCGCCGCGGTCATGGCCAGCCGCAGCCAGGACTTGTTGAGGGCGTCGAAGCCCTCGGGTGCCTTCATGCGCACGCCTCCGCCGGGGTGGGTCTGCCCGCCCGGACCGTTGACGGCCTCCTGGGTGCCGTACCCGGCGACGAACCAGTCGAGCGCGTCCAGCCCCCGCGGGCCCAGCGCGTCGAACTGGCCGGCGGTCGGGAGGGTCGCGGGCGTGAAGCTCCAGCGTGCCTTCGTCTGCTGCGCGGACAGCTCGATCACCGCGATGTCGTGCGGGTCGGAGGAGGGGCCGGGGTAGGCCGGATCGGTGTGCGCGGTGCCCTCGACGCCGACGGCGCTCGCCTGCGCGGCGGGATCGCCCGGATGCTTCGTGGCGGCGGCGTCGAGTCGGGCCTGCACGTTCTGGTCCAGGGAGACGTAGAACCGCACGCCGGCCGGCCAGTCCGTGGTGCAGTGGGCCGCGGTCAGGAAGGTGTCGGCGTCGACCATGGTGCCGGAGCAGACCCAGTCGACGCGGTCCGGGGTCGCCGGGTCGCCGTCGTCGTCCCAGACGGCGACGAGGGCGCCGACCTCGGTGCGCTCCGGGGCGGGGCTCGCGTTGTAGGAGTTGATCGCGGACGAGGGCAGCGCGGTCGCGAGCACGGCGGCACAGGCTGCCGCGGCGACGGCGGTGAGGCGGGCCATGGTGGTGGCACGTCGCTTGATCAAGAGAAGACCCTTCGGACGGATGGGACGGGTGTTCTCCTGTGGGGGTGTGAGCCGCGCTCAGTGAACCGCCTGTGACCGGTCACCACAAGAGCGCGACGGAGCCTTCCGGATCTCCGCGTGCCATCTCCTCGCGACCACTCCTGCCGACCGGACCGCGTGCCGAAGCAGGAGCGGCGGATATATCGTGACAAAGGTGACAAACACGAGCAGACAGGACGCGGATGACCGTCCGACGGGCGTCGAACGGGTCGTGACGCTGACGGTGAACGGCCGCCCCCACACCCTCCCCCTGGACACCCGGGTCACCCTGCTGGACGCGCTGCGCGACCGGCTCGGCCTGACGGGCACCAAGAAGGGCTGCGACCAGGGCGCGTGCGGAGCGTGCACCGTCCACCTGGACGGCCGCAGAGTGCTGGCGTGCCTCACCCTCGCGGCCCAGGCCGAGGGCCGGGACGTCACCACCATCGAGGGTGTCTCGGGCGCCGACGGCCGCCCCCACCCGGTGCAGCGGGCGTTCATGGATCACGACGGCTTCCAGTGCGGCTTCTGCACGCCCGGGCAGATCATGTCCGCGCTGGCCCTCATGGCCGAGGGTCGGACCGGCTCCGACGAGGAGATCCGGGAGTTCATGAGCGGCAACCTGTGCCGCTGCGGCGCCTATCCCAACATCGTGGCGGCGATCCGTGACGCGGCCGCACGCGGAGGCCACGATGCACGCCTTTGACTACGTCCGGGCCACCGACACCGGCGAGGCGGTGCGCCTGCTGGCGGACGACCCGGAGGCGTCCTGCCTCGCGGGCGGCACGACACAGCTCGACCTGATGAAGGACGGGGTCCTTCAGCCGCCACGACTGATCGACATCACCCGGCTCCCCCTGCACGGCATCGAACGCCGTGACGAGTCCCTGCACGTGGGCGCCCTGGTCACCATGGAGGAACTGGCTCTCGACGCCACGGTGGCCGAGCGGCTGCCCATGGTGCGCCAGTCCCTGCTGCTCGGCGCGTCCGTACAGCTGCGCAACATGGCCACCATCGGCGGCAACCTGCTCCAGCGCACCCGATGCCGCTACTTCCGCGACCCCACGGTCCCCGAGTGCAACAAGCGCGCGCCGGGCTCCGGCTGCGCCGCGGTCCAGGGCGCGGCCCGCATGCACGCCGTGCTCGGCGCGAGCGAGCGCTGCATCGCGCTGCACGCCTCCGACCTCGCCGTCGCCCTGGTGGCGCTCGACGCGATCGTGCACGTCCAGGGGCCCACCGGGACCCGCACCGTGCCGCTGACCGAGTTCTACCTGACGGCGGACGTCAGCCCCGAACGCGAGACCGTCCTGGAGCACACCGAGCTGATCACCGGGGTCGAGATCCCGCTGCCGCCGCCGGCCGCCCGGTCGGGCTACCTCAAGGTCCGCGACCGGACGTCGTACGAGTTCGCCCTGGCCTCGGCCGCGGTGCAACTCGTCCTGGACGGCGGCACGATCCTCCAGGCCCGAGTCGCCCTGGGCGGTGTGGGGACGAAACCCTGGCGCGCCCACGCGGCCGAGCACCTGCTGACCGGCGCGCCCGCCACGACGGCGACGTTCACCGACGCGGCCGAGGCGACCATGCGGGACGCCTGGACCGTGCCCGGAACGGCGTTCAAGGTGCCGCTCGCCCGGCGCACCCTGGTGCGCGAGCTGCAGACCGTCTCAGGAGTGACCGCATGAGCACCGTGGAGAGCAGGACGCGGATCGGCGCGGGCGTCAACCGCGTCGACGGCCCGCGCAAGGTCACCGGCACCGCCCCGTACCCGATGGACTTCAGCGTCCCCGGCCAGGCCTACGGCGCCCTGGTGCAGTCCACCGTCGCGGCCGGCCGGATCGTCCGCATGCACACCGAGGCCGCCGAGGCCGCCCCCGGCGTGATCGGCGTCCTCACCCACGAGAACGCCCCGAAGGTCGGCACGGGGCCGACCACGGTGCTCGGAGCCTCGCCGCCGCCGCCCCTGCGGAACGACCGGATCCTCCACCACGGGCAGCACATCGCCTTCGTGGTGGCCGACACCCCGGAGCAGGCCACCGCCGCGGCCCGCCTGGTGCGAGCCGACTACGAAGCCACGGAGCCGCTGCTGGACCTCCAGGACCCGCGCGCCGAACAACTCGTCGACCCGTGGGGGACGGACACCGCGCGCGGCGACGCCGCAGCAGCCCTGAAGTCCGCCGAGGTGACCCTCCAGGCCACGTACACCACCGCCGACAACACCAACAACCCGCTCGGCCTGTTCGCCACCCTGGCCGCCTGGGAAGGCGACACCCTCACCGTCCACGACACCAGCCAGTGGCCGTCGATGGCGCGCACCACCCTCGCCATGGTCTTCGGCATCCCCGAGAGCTCGGTACGGGTCCTGGTGCCCTACGTCGGCGGCGGCTTCGGCGCCGGGCTGCGCGTGTGGCCGCACGTGATCCTCACCGCCATGGCCGCCCGGATGATCAATCGGCCGGTCAAGCTGGTGCTGACCCGGCCGCAGATGTTCACCTCCATCGGGCACCGGCCCAGCGGGGTGCAGTGGCTGAAGATCGGCACCACCCGCGACGGCGAGCTGGTCGCCCTGGACCACCGCAGCCTCAGCTCCCTGAGCATGGAGGACAGCGACTACGAGCCCTTCAGCTCGGCGACCTCCTTCGCCTACCGCTGCCCCGACGTGATCACCCAGGACCGGCAGGCGCGGCTCAACATCCCCGTGCCGACGTCCATGCGCGCCCCCGCCGAGGCACAGGGCAACTTCGCGCTGGAGTCGGCGCTCGACGAACTGGCCCACCGACTGCGCATGGACCCCCTGGAGCTACGGCTGCGCAACCACACCGACGTCGACCCGCGCAACGGGCTGCCCTGGTCCGGCAAGGCGCTCCTGGAGTGCTACGAGGTCGGCGCACGACGCTTCGGCTGGTCCGAACGCAACCCCGAGCCGCGCTCCATGCGCGACGGCAACTGGCTCGTCGGCTACGGCATGGCGAGCGCGCTCTTCCCCTACTTCGCGCAGCCCTGCGCGGCCCGGGCGACCGTCCGCGCGGACGGCAGCGCACTGGTGCGCAGTGCGGCCGCCGACATCGGCACCGGCACCTACACCGTGATGGCCCAACTGGCCGCCGAGGAACTGGGACTGCCCCTGGACCAGGTCCGCTTCGACCTGGGTGACTCCGACATGCCCCACTCGATGATGGCGGGCGGCTCCGGCCTCACCGGCGCGCTGGGCAACGCCGTGCACGACGCCTGCCGGCGACTGCTGCGCCAGTTCGCCGAACTCGCACACGACGACGCCGACTCGCCCCTGCGGGGCTTTCCCCCGGACGACATGGAGTGCGCCGACGGGCGGATCCACCCCACGGGCCGCCCCGAGCTGGGCGAGCCCTACGCCGACATCCTCGCCCGCCACGGGCTCACCGAGCTCACCGCGAACGGCAACAGCACCCCGCCGGTCCCCACCGAGCTGGGCATGTCCCTCGCCGGCGCCTACGGCGCCAAGTTCGTCGAGGTACGGGTCGACGCCGAGCTCGGACTCATCCGGGTGGCACGGGTGGTCTCCGTCATCGACGGCGGCCGCATCCTCAACGAGAAGACGGCCAGGAGCCAGATCATCGGCGGCACGGTCGGCGGCATCGGCATGGCCCTCTTCGAGGACACGGCCACCGACCCGCGCACCGGACGCATCGCCAACGGCACGTTCGCCGACTACCTGGTCGCGGTCAACGCCGACATCCCCGACCTGGACGTGGTCTTCGTCGGCGAACCCGACCGCGCCACCGCCACCGGCACCAAGGGCGTCGGCGAGGTCGGCCTGGTCGGCATCGCCGCCGCTATCGCCAACGCCGTCCACCACGCCACCGGAAAGCGCCTCCGCGACCTGCCGATCACCCTGGACGCCCTCCTGTGACCCATGGCACGCCGACCTGCCGGCTACCGCTCCGGCCGGTCGGAATCCCCCGGAGCGGTCAGCATCCCCCCGGAACGCTCAGTCCTCCGCGGGGGTCACGCCGATCGGACAGGACACACCCGTCGCTACGCCGTCCCTACGAGCCTGTGGTGCCGGGTGACCTGTCGTGTCACTGAGCCGGGGCGTCCCTTGTGCCGTGCCGATCGAAGCGGGCGGTCTCTAGCAGAAGCCGTTGAGGCCCCACCACTCACCGTCGGTCCGCTCGCCGGCCGCCAGGGAGCCGGTGTCCCGCCCTCGGTAGGAGACCAGCCAGCCCGGGTTGCCCGAGTAGCCGTCGATGACGTACCGGCCGGTTTCCGGGTCACCGCCGACTCCCGATCGCGAAGAAGTGGACAGAGCGGCACCTCGGAGATCATCGGTGCGGACAACGACACCACGGGGATGCTCAGCGCTCGACGGAGCGACTTGGCCATGCGGTGATCGGCTGGCCGGACGCCGCCGGACCGCCGGCCTTCCCCGTCAGGTCGAACGTCACTGGTCGTCGGAGCGGTGCGGTGTTGTCATGGGTAGGGAGAGGCGTGGACGAGCGGCCGCCAGGGCTGGGGCAACCGCGCCGTCGCGAAGCGGAGGAGGCCGAGGCCATGCTGCACCGCCGCACGGTCGGTGACCTGATGACCGAAGAAGTCATCACCCTCCGTCCCGACACGCCGTTCCACGAGATCGCCCCCCTGATGGACGCGAACGACATCGCCGCGGCCCCGGTCGTCGATGACGAGGGTGCCCCCATCGGCGTCGTGTCCGCGTCAGACCTGCTGCGGCACGAGACCGGCATGCCCGATCCGCAGGGGCAGGACGGGAACGACGAGCGCGCGTGGGGCAAGGCCCGGGCCCGGACCGCGGGCGCGCTCATGAGCAGCCCTGCCTTCACGGCCCGTGCCGATTGGACGATCCCCCGGACCGCGCGGGAACTTCGCAGACACCACGTCAAGCAACTGCCGGTCGTCGGCGACCACGGACTCCTGACCGGCATCGTCAGCCGTAGCGACCTGCTGAACGTCTTCATCCGCTCCGACGTCGAGATCCGCGGCGAGGTCGAGCGGGACGTCCTGGGGGGCATCCTCGGCCTGGAGGAGGGCACCGTCGCGGTCGAGGTCCGGGACGGTGCCGTCACCCTGTCGGGTCACGTCCCGGAACCGCGTCTTGTCCCGGTGATCGTGGGGCTCTGCCAGGGCGTCGAGGGTGTCGTCGCCGTGGACGCCCGCCTCACGGCGGTCCGGGCGGACTAGTCGCTGGTGACGTCGCGCGCCGGAGGGAAGCACGTCGAGCTGTACGTCCGTGCTTGATCGCTCGGCGTCCCGGCGGACGGAACTGCCCGACCTGCCCCACCAGCTCGACGGGCTCGGTGTTCCGGCCACCCACCCGACTGGCGCTCCGCGTGGGCGTGTCAGTGCGGCAGGGTCGCGGGGCTGCCGCCGTTCGCCTCGTAGCCCGCCACGGCCAGGGCACGGTAGACCGCGAACTCCGCCGCCGGGTCCTCGGACAGGGTCCAGGGCAGCGCGCCCACGTGGCCGTCGACGCCTATGAGCTGGTTCATGGCCTCCGCCCAGCGCTCGGAACGGACCAGGAAGAAGATCAGCAGATGGCGGACGTGCGCCACGACCGGGTCGTCGGAGCGGGCGGCGTGGACCGCGTGGAGCGCGCCGTGCACCGACTTGGTCACCACTTCGCTCTGGTAGAAGGTGCTGACCAGGTTCACCTCCGGCAGGTGCTCGAAGACCGCGAACAGGGGGAGTGCCGCCAGCAGCGAGCCCTGCGGCGCACGGGCCGCCGCGGCCTCGGCGAACGCCATCGCCAGCTTCCGCGAGCCGTGCCACTTCTCGCACCAGTAGTGCAGCGCCGCCAGGTGCGCGCCCATGTGGACCGGCGCGCGGTCCAGGATCTTCAGCCACAGCTGCTCGAACTCCGGCTGGGAGTAGGCCAGTCCGCGTGCCACCGACAGCTCGACGATGTACGGGACCGGGTCGCCGGGTGCGAGCAGCGCGGCCTGACCGCACATCTCCCGGGCCTCCTCCATGATGATCCGGAACTCGTCCGTCCCAGGGGTCGCCGTCCGCCACGCCTGCTGTACCAGGAACTCGGCGTGCACCGCCGCACCGCCGGGGTCCTTGGGCTGCTCGGCCCGCCACACGCGCAGCCACTGCCCGCCCGGCACCTCGTGGACCCCGCCCGGCCGGTGCCGCAGCTCCAGCGCCGCGGCGCCGGCGAAGGCCTGCACCCGTTGCCAGCGCAGCTCGCCGTCGGCCTCCGTGCCCGCGAGGAGCTGGGCGGCCGCGTGGTAGTCCTGCGTGCGCTGCACCAGGTCCAGCACGTCCAGCAGGTCCTGGTCGGGGCCGGGCATGCGTACGTCGAGCTCCTCCTGCGGCACGAACCCGTAGTCCGCCGGGTCCGCGGCGTCCGGATGCCCGGGCGGCACCTGTTCGATGACGCCGCGCCTGCGCCGGAGGAACGGAAGCAGCACGAAGCCGAGCATGACCAGTGCCACCAGGACCCAGAGAATCTCCATGCCTCAAGCGAACCAGACCACGCCGACAATTGGCCAACCCGTGTCCCGGACCTGTGGAAACACCCTGTGGAAACGGTCTGTGGAAAACTCCCGCGTCCCGGCTCCTCACCTTCCGCCCGTGCCCCGCCGCGGCCCGCCGCCACGCTCCGCCGCCCGGCGGTCCGCCACCGGCCCCGCGCGCGCACTACCCTCGGCGCCATGAGCGACAGGCACTTCAGTCAGCACTTCGAGACCCTCGCGATCCATGCGGGCAACACCGCCGATCCCCTCACCGGCGCGGTCGTCCCGCCGATCTACCAGGTCTCGACCTACAAGCAGGACGGCGTCGGCGGTCTGCGCGGCGGCTACGAGTACAGCCGCAGTGCCAATCCGACCAGGACCGCCCTGGAAGAGAACCTCGCCGCCCTGGAGGGCGGTCGTCGCGGGCTCGCGTTCGCGTCCGGACTGGCGGCCGAGGACTGCCTGCTGCGTACGCTGCTCAGCCCGGGTGACCACGTGGTCATCCCGAACGACGCGTACGGCGGCACGTTCCGCCTGTTCGCCAAGGTCGTCTCCCGGTGGGGCGTGGAGTGGTCGGTGGCCGACACCAGCGACCCGGCCGCCGTACGGGCCGCGATCACCCCGAGGACCAAGGTGGTGTGGGTGGAGACCCCCTCCAACCCGCTGCTCGGCATCACCGACGTCGCCGCCGTCGCTCAGGTCGCCCGGGACGCCGGCGCCAGGCTCGTCGTCGACAACACCTTCGCCACGCCGTATCTGCAGCAGCCGCTCGCGCTCGGCGCGGACGTCGTCGTGCACTCGCTGACCAAGTACATGGGCGGCCACTCGGACGTCGTCGGCGGCGCCCTGATCGTCAGCGACGCCGGGCTCGGCGACGAACTGGCCTACCACCAGAACGCCATGGGCGCTGTCGCCGGCCCCTTCGACTCCTGGCTGGTGCTGCGCGGCACCAAGACGCTCGCGGTGCGCATGGACCGGCACAGCGAGAACGCCGCGAAGGTCGCCGACATGCTGTCCCGGCACGCGCGCGTGACACGCGTGCTGTACCCGGGGCTGCCCGACCACCCCGGTCACGAGGTCGCCGCCAAGCAGATGAAGGCGTTCGGCGGCATGGTCTCCTTCCGGGTCGAGGGCGGCGAGGAGGCCGCGGTCGAGGTCTGCAACCGCGCCAACGTGTTCACCCTCGGCGAGTCCCTGGGCGGCGTCGAGTCCCTGATCGAGCACCCCGGTCGCATGACGCACGCCTCCGCGGCGGGCTCCGCCCTGGAGGTCCCCGCCGACCTGGTCCGCCTGTCCGTCGGCATCGAGAACGCCGACGACCTGCTGGAGGACCTCCAGCAGGCCCTCGGCCGCTGAAGGGCTGTCCCGCGATCCCCGGCGGGCGCGCGGCGTCGGCCACGGCACCTCGCCGCGTTGTCGGAACATCCGCATACGCCCAGTGTGCGGACGTCTCTCCGCCGATGCTCCCCCACTGCCTGAACGGCGTGGGAGGTGCCCCCGGCATCCGGCGCCGCGCGCCGATCCACCGCGGATCACGGGACAGCCCTTGGGACCACCGCAGCCAGGCCGTGACGGCGGCCGCCCCTGAGGGGCGGGCGCCGAGTTCCTCACCAGTCGCTGACCGGTGGAGTCGTCTGCGACGGCGGCTCCACCCAGGGCCGTACCGTCAGCGCCCACATGGTGAACGCGATCACCGCGACGAACAGCATCAGCCACATCGTGCGGCGGGCGAGCGTCCGGCGGCGCAGCATGCGGCCACCGCGGCGCACCACGTCGGCGTACAGCTCCGCGGGAACCTGCGGCCGGGTCTGCTCCAGGAGCTTCCGCACGGCCGCCTCGCGCTCCACCCGGTTCATGTCCGCCTCCCCCTCGCTCGCCGCCGCCCGTCCGGTTCCCGTGTCCTGGTGCGCCGCCCCGGCCTTCGGCGTGCCTACGATCGGGCCACCTGCGGGTCGCGCACCGCAGGAGCGGGCGGCGCGGGCGGGTGGGTGAGCGCGGCGATCGCACGGTCGCAGATGACGCGCACACGTTCCGGGGGCAGGCCGAGCGTCGCCGCCGCCTGTTCCTCGGCGACCCCCTCGTACAACCTGAGGACCAGGATGAGACGTTCCTGAGGGGTGAGGGCGGCCAGTGCGCCGGGGGCCCTGGACCGGCCGCGGCCCAGGACGCGCCGGTGCCACGCCTCGCGGGCGAAGCGGGCGGCCATGTGCTGGCGGGCGCACGCGTAGGGGTCCTCTCCGCCCAGCCGGTCCCAGCACGCGTACGTGTGCGCGAGGGACAGGGTCAGCAGGCGGCACGCGCGCGGGTTGTCGTCCGGGGCCTCCGCGGTGAGCAGGGTCGCGGCATGCAGCAGCCGCCCGGCGGAGCCCGCGACGAACGCCTCGAACTCCCGGGCCCGGCGCACGCCTTGGGGCACCTGCCGTTCTCCCACCGCGCCTCCCGCCAGGGGCGATCCCGAAGAAGCGGGACCCGTTGGCCGCACGGGACACGGAACCGTGCGGCAAGGGCCCGCTCTCATACCAGGCCAGCGGTGGCCCGGGAGTCAAGAGCCGCGCGCGGGGCGGACGGGACGACCGGCGGAACGCGGCTGGCCGGCAGAGCCCAGGACGTACGTCGGGGCTCGGGACGTCCGGGAGGTCAGGACGCCGGCGCCGTCTCCGTACCGTTCCCGGTACCCGGTGCCGACCCCTCTCCCGCGTCCGGCGCCGGGCCGCCGCCCTGGGCGGCCTGGCGGGCGGAGAGCGCGCGGTTGAAGCGCGTCAGGAGCGCACAGAAGGCCTCCCGCTCCTCCGGCGCCCAGTCGTGGGTGAGCTCGGCCATCAGCCGGCGCCGGGACGAGCGCACCTCCTCCAGACGCGACGCTCCGCGCGGGGAAAGCTGCAGCACGACGGCCCGCCCGTCCTCCGGGTGCGAGGTGCGCTTGACCAGCCCGGTGTCGACGAGCGGCGCCACCTGCCGGGTGACGGTGGAGGAGTCGATGCCCATGCTCGCGGCGAGCGCCTTGACGCCCATCGGGCCTTCTCGGTCGAGCCGGTTGAGCAGCAGATACGCGGCGCGGTCCATGGAGTTGCGTACCTGCCCGACCCCGCCGAGCCGGGTCTGTTCCGCACGGCGGGCGAACAGGGCCACCTCGTGCTGGAGAGTGTCGAGAAGACCGGTGTCACCGACGGTCGTCATGTCCATCGACATTTCAGGTGTTGTGGGCATGGCCGGAGGCTCACTTCTGAAGGGCTGCTGGGTTGGGGGACAGGGTACGCGGCTGGGCCGCAGGGCGTACCGGCGCTGCGCAAACCGGTCCCACACGTTGGTCACACCGGCCTGTCGCGCTCGTGAACTGCGAGACTTGGCTCATGAGCTACGGCACGGCTGTCCCCTTCCCCCCGGTCACCCTCGACGACGTGCGGGGCGCCCAGAAGATGCTCTCCGGGGTGGCGCGGGTGACCGCGATGGAGACCAGCAGGCACTTGTCGGAGCTGGTGGGCGCGCCCGTCCACCTCAAGTGCGAGAACCTCCAGCGGACGGGTTCGTTCAAGCTGCGCGGCGCCTACGTGCGGATCGCCGGACTGCTGCCCGAGGAGCGCGCCGCCGGCGTGGTGGCGGCGAGCGCCGGCAACCACGCGCAGGGGGTCGCGCTGGCGTCGTCGCTGCTCGGAGTCCACGCCACGGTGTTCATGCCCAAGGGCGCCCCGCTGCCGAAGATCAGTGCGACCCGGGACTACGGCGCCGAGGTGCGCATGCACGGCCAGGTGGTCGACGAGACGCTGGCCGCCGCACAGGAGTACGCGGCCCGGACCGGCGCGGTGTTCATCCACCCCTTCGACCACCCGGACGTCATCGCGGGCCAGGGGACGGTGGGGCTGGAGATCCTGGAGCAGTGCCCGGAGGTGCGCACGATCGTCGTCGGCATCGGCGGTGGCGGGCTCGCGGCCGGCATCGCGGTCGCGGTGAAGTCGCTGCGCCCGGACGTGCGGATCGTCGGGGTGCAGGCGGCGGGTTCGGCGGCGTACCCGCCGTCGCTCGCGGCGGGGCGCCCGGTGGCGATCGAGAACCCGGCGACGATGGCCGACGGCATCAGGGTGGGGCGGCCGGGCGATGTGCCGTTCGGAATCATCGGCGAGCTGGTCGACGAGGTGCGCACGGTCGGCGAGGACGCGCTGTCCGCGGCGCTGTTGCTGTGCCTGGAGCGGGCCAAGCTGGTCGTCGAGCCGGCCGGGGCGAGCCCGGTGGCCGCGCTGCTCGGAGGCGGCGGCATCGCCGGTCCGGTGGTGGCGGTGCTGTCCGGCGGCAACGTGGATCCGGTACTGCTGCAGCGGGTGCTGCGGCACGGCATGGCCGCGCAGGGCCGCTACCTGGCCGTTCGCCTGCGTCTGACCGACCGGCCGGGTGCGCTCGCCACGCTCCTCGGGGTGTTGTCAGTGGTCGACGCTAACGTCCTCGACGTGAGCCACATCCGGACCGACCCACGGCTCGGGCTCACGGAGGCGGAGGTGGAGCTGCACCTGGAGACGAAGGGCCCGGAGCACTGCGCCGAGGTCGGCCACGCCCTGCGCGATGCCGGTTACACGGTCATCGACTGAGCGTCGGGCAGCAGAACACCGAGGTCGGCACCTCTTCGTCACCCGTTCGGGAAAAACCGTTGAGAGACGCGATACATCGCGTTATGGTGTGTCGCATCCGTCATGGCAGGCACGCCGTCCATGCCCTTCACGCACCCACGGCATGGACGGCACCGCGTTCGCCGTGACGCACCGCCGCAGGCCTGAAAACCCCAGGCGCACCGAGGCCAAGGCCTGCGAATCTAGGCTTTTCGACCCATGACCCATCCCCGATGACGTGGAGACTCACATGCCAGGCGCCATCTACGCCGAAGGTCTGGTGAAGACCTTCGGCGACGTAAGGGCTCTGGACGGCGTCGACCTCGATGTCCCCGAGGGCACGGTGCTCGGACTGCTCGGGCCGAACGGCGCGGGCAAGACGACCACCGTCCGCTGTCTGACCACCCTGCTCCGACCCGACAGCGGCAAGGCCGCCGTGGCGGGCATCGACGTGCTCAAGCACCCCAACGAGGTGCGCCGCTCGATCGGCCTGTCCGGTCAGTTCGCCGCGGTCGACGAATACCTGACCGGCCGCGAGAACCTCCAGATGGTCGGCCGGCTGTACCAGATGCGGGCCCGGGCGGCGAAGGACCGGGCGCAGGAGCTGCTGGAGCAGTTCAACCTCGCCGACGCCGCGGACCGGCCGGCGAAGACCTACTCCGGAGGCATGCGCCGTCGGCTCGACCTGGCGGCGGCGCTGGTCGTCTCCCCGCCGGTGATGTTCATGGACGAGCCGACGACCGGCCTCGATCCCCGCAACCGCCAGCAGCTGTGGGAGGTCATCAAGCAACTGGTCTCCGGCGGTACGACGCTGCTGCTCACCACCCAGTACCTGGAAGAGGCCGACCACCTGGCGCACGAGGTCGCGGTGGTCGACCACGGCCGGGTCATCGCCCGGGGCACCTCCGACCAGCTCAAGGCCCGCACCGGCGGCGAGCGCGTCGAGGTCGTGGTGCACGACCACGGGGACATCGCCACCGCCTCCGAGGTGCTGCGCGGCTTCGGCAAGGGCGACACCACCGTGGAGGAGCACACCCGCAAGCTCACCGTGCCCGTCAGCGGTGGCGCGAAGCTGCTGGCCGAGGTGATCCGCGAGCTGGACGGCCGGGGCATCGAGATCGACGACATCGGACTGCGCCGGCCCACCCTCGACGACGTGTTCCTGTCCCTGACGGGCCATGTGGCGGAGGCCGACAGCGGTGACAACGGCGCGTCGGGCACCGACGCCAAGGACGACAGGCGCGAGAAGGAGACCGTGAAGTGAGTGCCACCACCGAGACCGCGAGAACCGTGCCGCCCGGCAACGCCGTCGTCCAGTCCGTCCGCGACTCCCTGGTCATCGCCCAGCGGAATCTGATCCGCATGCTGCGGATTCCCGAGATGATCATCTTCGGGCTGATCCAGCCCATCATGTTCGTGGTGCTGTTCACCTACGTCTTCGGCGGCTCGATCCAGGTGGGCTCGTCCAACTCCACCCAGTCGTACCGCGAGTTCCTGATGGCCGGCATCTTCGCGCAGACCGTCACGTTCGCCACGGCGGGAGCCGGTGCGGGCATCGCCGACGACATGCACAAGGGCCTCATCGACCGCTTCCGCTCCCTGCCGATGGCCCGCGGCGCGGTACTGACCGGGCGCACCCTCGCCGACCTGGTGCAGACGGCGCTGACCCTGCTCGTCCTCGCGGTCGTCGCCGTGCTGGTCGGCTGGCGCACGCACGAGAACTTCGGCAAGGTGCTCGCTGGCTTCGGCCTGCTTCTGCTGCTCGGGTACGCGTTCTCGTGGATCGGCGCCCTCATCGGCCTGTCCGTGCGCACCCCCGAGGCGGCCACCTCGGGCGGCCTGATCTGGCTGTTCCCGCTGACGTTCATCTCGAACGCGTTCGTGGACGCGAACCAGATGCCGTCCTTCCTGCGGCACATCGCGGAGTGGAACCCGTTCAGCGCCACCGTGCAGGCGTGCCGCGAGCTGTTCGGCAACATCCCACCGGGCTTCCGGACGCCCGACGCCTGGCCCATGCAGCATCCCGTGTGGGCCTCGCTGATCTGGTCGGTCGTGATCCTGCTGATCTTCCGTACGCTCGCGGTCCGCAAGTACCGCCGGGCGGCCGGCTGACGATCGGCGCGTTCCGAACGCGTGAAATGCTCCGCCGGTTCCCTCCCGGGGCGCCCTGGGAGGGGAACCGGCGGACGCCGTCCGAGCCGCCGGTCCGTCATGGGCGCTGCCCCGGGCCGGGGCGCGGCGCCCGGAGGTCATCCGGTTGTCCGGCCGTCGTACACCGCCGATTGCGAGGCGGCAGCCACTGTGCACAAATGGACTATGCCGCTCTGGTTCTCGGAGGTGCGGGTCATGACAACGGTCGGCGTCTGGTGACATTCCCCCCATGAGTGCACCGCCGCGCGAGGCTCGGCTCGTCCTCGACGAGCGAGGGACCGTCGCGCAATGGAGTCCGGAAGCTGAGCGGCTCCTCGGCTACTCCGCGCAGGAGGCACTGGGCCGCCATGCCACCGCGTTCCTGGACCGGCGGCCGGGCGACGCGGAGACTGCCGGGCAGATCGCCGCGCGGCACCGGGACGGCCGCCGGGTGGCCGTCCGCGCGGCGGTCAGTCCGCTGACCCGGCACGGCGGGGTCCGGCACTGGTCGGTGCGGTTGGTCATCGCGTCGGACACCGCCGAGGAAGAGGTCGACACCGCCCTGCTCGAGGCGCTGCTCACCGCTTCCCCGCTCGGTGTGCAGGCCGTCGACGGCGACCTCCGGCTCCTGCGCCTGAACCTGTCCGGTCCGGGAGTCCGCGGTGTCGTCGGCGCTGAGGCCATCGGCCGTGACATCCGGGACATCGCGCCGGGGCTGGTCGACGCGAAGATCGAGCAGAAGCTCCGCGAGGTGGTCGAGAGCGGTCGGCCCCTGAGTTTCCTGCACACCGGCCGGCCTCCCGCCGATTCCGAGCACGATCATGTCTACTCCGTGACCCTGCTGCCCCTCAGGGACTCGGCGGGGCGCGGTATAGGGGCCCTCGTGGCCTCCCAGGACGTGACCGAGAGGGAGAGGGCCCGGGCGCGCCTGGACCTCCTGGTGGAGGCCGGCAACCGGATCGGGACCACGCTCGACGTCCTCACCACGGCGAAGGAGCTGGTCACCGCCGCGGTTCCGGCCATCGCCGACATCGCCACGGTCGACGTGCTGGACGGCGTCCTGCACGGCGAGGCGTCCCCTCCGGGCCCGGTCCGCGAGCAGACCCGGCTGCGACGTGCGGCTTTCACGACCGCCCGGATACCCGGCACCCGGCCCGCCTACGACGTCGGTGAGCTGGTCGAGTACCTGCTCCCTTCCCACCTCGCCGGCCTGACCGAGCTGCGCCCCGTCCTGGTACCGCGGCTCGGGGCCGACGACATGCCCGCCGGTGACCGCCGCACCCCGCGCATCCTCGCCGACGCGGCCCACTCCCTCATGGTCGTACCCCTCGCGGCCCGCGGTGTGGTCCTCGGCCTGGCCAGCTTCTACCGGGCGCGAGAGCCGGATCCCTACGGTGAGGAGGACCTCGTCCTCGCCTCCGAACTCTGTG
This sequence comes from Streptomyces sp. NPDC003393, assembly GCF_053589015.1. NCBI lineage: Bacteria > Bacillati > Actinomycetota > Actinomycetes > Kitasatosporales > Streptomycetaceae > Streptomyces > Streptomyces sp. NPDC003393. Next base: position 179,474 of record NZ_JBSFRB010000002.1, read on the forward strand.
CCCGGGCGGCCGTGTCCATCGACAACGCGCGTCAGTACACCCGGGAGCGCAACGCCGCCCAGACCCTTCAGCGTGCCCTGCTGCCCCGGTCCGCGCCGCCGCAGAGCGCCGTGGAGGTGGCCTGGCGCCATGAATCGGCGCACAGCCCGGGGGACTGGTTCGATGTCATCCCCCTCTCCGGCGCGCGGGTCGCACTGGTCGTGGGCTGTATGGCAGGGCAGGGCATCGACGCCGCCGCCGCGATGGGGCAGCTGCGCGTGGCCATCAACACGCTCGCCACACAGGACCTCGCCCCCGACGAACTGCTCGGCCAGCTGCACGACCTGGTGACGGGACGCCGTGACGAGCTCGCCGACGATCCGGGCGCGGGCTCGGCCGGCGGCCATATGCAGGGAGCGACCTGTCTGTACGCGGTCTACGACCCCGTCTCGCGCCGTTGCACGCTCGCCCGGGCGGGACATCCCGCGGCGGTGGTCGTGAGCCCGCAGGGCAGGGTCGAGATCCCCGACGTCCCGGCGGGCCCCCCGCTGGGCACAGAGCACCCGCCGTACCGGACCGCGGACCTGGAGCTGCCGGAGGGCGCCACGATCGGGCTGTTCGCCGGCAGTCCGACGCCCGCCGGGAAGCCCGGACGGCCACCCGCGGCCCGCCTCCTGGACGAGATCCTGAGCAGCAACCCCCACCGCTCCCTGGAGGACAGCTGCGACGCGTTCATCCGTGCCTACGAACCCGCCACTGGTGAGGGATTTCTGCTGCTGCTGGCACGCACCCGGGCGCTTCCCGAGGAGCGGGTGGCGACCTGGACCTTCCCGCCCGACCCGGAGATCGTCGCCACCGCCCGTTCCCTGAGCCTTCGGCAACTCGCCGACTGGGGCCTGGACGACCTCGACTTCACCACCGAACTGATCGTCAGCGAGCTCGTCACCAACGCCATCCGCCACGCGACCGGGCCCGTCGGCCTGCGCCTCATCCGCGACCGCGGGCTCATCTGCGAGGTCAGCGACGGCAGCAGCACCGCCCCGCACCTGAGGTACGCCTACGAGACGGACGAGGGCGGGCGGGGTCTCTTCCTGATCGCCCAGCTCGCCCACCGCTGGGGAACGCGCTACTCCGCCCGGGGCAAGACCATCTGGGCGGAGCAGACCATCCCCGCCGGGTCCGAACGAGGCTGAGACCTACGGGGCCGGGATGAGACCTACTGGGCCCTGACGATCGGGGGCGGCGCCCAGGTGCCGTCGATCACGCTCTGCCGCGGCCAGTACATCCGCAGCATCACGTTGAACGGGCCGGACGGTGCGGGGAGTGACCAGCAAGTCGGCGGAGCGGGCGTCCGGGCGCGACGTCGGTACGGTCATGACGAAGCCCCCGGCGCGCTCAGCGCGGCGCCGGGGGCTCGTCGAGGAAGGGAGGTACGCGCGGACGCTCAGCCCGTGTACGGCTCGGCCTTGAGGATCTTCACCGAGGCCTTCTTGCCGTTCGGCAGCTCGTACTCCGCGTCCTCACCCACCTTGTGGCCGATCACACCGGAGCCCAGCGGGGACTGCGGCGAGTAGGTCTCGATGTCGGTGCTGGCGTACTCGCGCGAGGCCAGCAGGAAGGTCAGCGTGTCGTCCTCGTCGCCGTCGAAGGCGATCGTGACGACCATGCCGGGCGCGACCGCGCCGTCCGCGGACGCCGGAGCCTCGCCGACCTGCGCGTTCTCGAGGAGCTGGGTCAGCTGGCGCACGCGGAGCTCCTGCTTGCCCTGCTCCTCCTTGGCCGCGTGGTACCCGCCGTTCTCGCGCAGGTCGCCCTCCTCGCGCGCGGCCGCGATCTTGGCGGCGATCTCCGTGCGCGCAGGACCAGTAAGGTACTCAAGCTCGTCCTTGAGCTTGTTGTACGCCTCCTGGGTCAGCCAGGTGACGTTCTCGCTGGTCTGGGTCACAGGTGCTCCTCGTCGGTACTGGGAATACAAAGCATCGCCCTACCCAGAAGAATGTTCCCTCATGGATGGGCGAAACCACGAGCCTAACAATTCACGGGGGAAAGGGGGAGGACATAAGCCTCACATTCGCGTCAACGCAGGTCAGTGCCTATGTATTCCGCGGACGCCGGAGCGTTCAGTCGGCGTGGCAGCCCAGCAGCTCGCCGGTCGTACCCCGGGACGTCGTCCGCAGCGTGACGACCTTGTCGATCTGCTCGGCGTGCTCGTCGAAGCGGAAGTCGGCCCGGCCGACCTCGTTGCCGTCGGCCGCCTGCGAGCGCAGCGTGCAGTAGCCGCGGGCGTCGGCGTCCTTGTGGACCTCCAGATGGACCCGCACCGCGTCGTCCGAGGTCTCGAACGACACGACCTGTGCGCTGATCTCGTTCTGCGCGACGTAGTGGTAGGCGAACCAGCCGACCAGCGCGAGCAGGACCGCGCCCAGGACGGCGCCCGCGACCTTGAGCTTGTGATCGGCGCGCTCGTCCGAGGAGCGGCCGTAGCGGCCCTCGGGCAGCCGGGTGCTCGCCGTACTCATGATCGTCCTCTCGGCCGGTGCCGGACACACGCCCCGCGAGGGGGGCGCCGGAGCCGCACTCCGGAATTATTCCGCCCCCGCTTCGGTCACTATAGAAGGCCCGGCGTGCCGCTCGGCCGCCGCCCCGTGACGACGGAGAGTCACCGGGGCGGTACCCGCTGACGCCCGCGGAACCCGGGCACCGACCTGACCTTGAGGAATGAGCCTTGATTGACCAACTGCGACTGATGGCCGTGCACGCGCACCCCGACGACGAGTCGAGCAAGGGCGCGGCCACCATGGCGAAGTACGTGTCCGAGGGGGTGGACGTGCTGGTGGTGACCTGCACGGGCGGAGAACGCGGCTCCATCCTCAATCCCAAGCTCCAGGGCGACAAGTACATCGAGGAGCACATCCACGAGGTGCGCAAGAAGGAGATGGACGAGGCCCGGGAGATCCTCGGTGTCAAGCAGGACTGGCTCGGCTTCGTCGACTCCGGCCTGCCCGAGGGAGACCCGCTGCCCCCGCTGCCGGAGGGGTGCTTCGCCCTGGAGGACGTCGACAAGGCGGCCGGCGAGCTGGTGCGCAGGATCCGCGCGTTCCGCCCGCAGGTGATCACCACCTACGACGAGAACGGCGGCTACCCGCACCCCGACCACATCATGACCCACAAGATCTCGATGGTGGCGTTCGAGGGCGCGGCGGACACCGAGAAGTACCCGGAGGGGGAGTACGGCCCGGCGTACCAGCCGCTGAAGCTGTACTACAACCAGGGCTTCAACCGTCCCCGCACCGAGGCGCTGCACAAGGCCCTGCTGGCGCGGGGCCTCGAGTCTCCCTACGGCGAGTGGCTGAAGCGCTGGGAGAAGTCCGGTCACAGGGACCGCACGCTCACCACGCACGTCCCCTGCGCCGACTTCTTCGAGATCCGGGACAAGGCGCTGATCGCCCACGCCACGCAGATCGACCCCGACGGCGGCTGGTTCCGGGTGCCGATGGAGATCCAGAAGGAGGTCTGGCCCACGGAGGAGTACGAGCTCGCGAAGTCCCTCGTGGACACCTCGCTCCCCGAGGACGACCTCTTTGCGGGTGTCCGGTAGTCCTGAGGGACAATGCCTGACATGAGCGCAAGCGCGAGCCTGGCAACGACGCACCTGGTCACTCTGGCCGACTTCGACAAGGACAAGGTCACCCCCGGCGTCCTCGGCTTCATCGTCTTCGCGGTGATGGCCGTGGCCGTGTGGGGCCTGATGAAGTCCATGAACCGCCACATGGGCAAGGTGGACTTCAAGGAGACCCCGGAGGCCGAGGCGGACACGCCCCGCAAGGGCGCCCCGGGAGGCGGCAAGGCCCAGCCCTCCAAGGGCTGACACGGCGGGCTCACGCACGCCTGCTCCCACGGAGCGCGGTGCCCGTGTCATCCCGCAGGGTGACGTGACCCCACGCCATCCGCCCGCGTGACACGGGTCACGCCGTGCTGCCGTGAGGCGGTCGCCCGGGGTGGCCGTTCCCGCGCGGGGCCTCCCGTTCGGCCGGCCGGCCGCACCCGAGCCCGCGCGGCCGACTGCCGAGGCCCGTGCCGCCGAGGCCGCCTGCCGGACGCACGCGTCGCGCGTCCACGCCTCACCCCCGCTCCGACGCGGTCTCACCCCGCATCCCCGCGACCTCCACTCCCATCACCTCGCGGGCGTGCCGGTCCGGCACCATGCCCAGACGCCAGGCCTGCCAGCCGGCCTCCAGCTCCACACCGCGCTCAAGCAGGAGCTGGTAGGCGTCGACGTACTGCTCCAGCTTGCCGTCCCGCAGCGGATGGCCGGCGCGCCCCAGGGCGGACAGCTCCTCCTGGGCGACCGCCGTGCCGACCTCCACGCCGCCGGGCGCCGCGTACGGCAGCAGGGTGCAGCGCAGGAAACGCGCCCAGTCCTCGCCGCGGCGATCGCCGTAGGAGGTGAACAGGGCCAGCGCCTCGTCGCACAGGGCCAGCGCCTGCTGGGTGCGGGCGTTGCCCGCGTCCACCACGGCCAGCTCCAGGCACGTCCAGGCCTCGCCGTGGGCGACGCCGATCCGCTGGAAGTCGGCGCGCGCGTCGGCCAGCAGCTGGCGGGCGAAACCGGAGTTGCGCAGGGAACCCGTCTGCGCCGCCCGCTGGTCGCGGGTCACCCTCGCCGAGTGGTGGCGGGCGCACGCCAGCCCGTACACGTCCCGCATCCGGGAGAACATCGTGCGGGCCCGCTCCAGCTCGCGCAGCGCCCGGTCCAGATCGCCGGTCTCCTCCAGCGCCTGACCCAGGTGGTACAGCGACCACGCCTCGCCGCGCGCGTCCTCGTTGTCGCGGTGCCGGGCCGCCGCCCGGCGCAGCCCGTCCACCGCCGCGGAGCCGTCACCGGCCAGCAGCCGGGCCCGCGCCAGCTGCGTCAGCGCCCACGCCTCGCCGCGCGCGTCGCGGGTACGGCCGTAACGGTCCAGAGCCTGCCCCAGCTCGGCCTCCGCGCGCTCCACCTCGCCCAGCCGCAGCGCGAGCTGGCCCAGCTGGAAGTGGGCCCACGCCTCACCGTGCACCGAATCGCCCTCCCGGTGCAGCACCAGCGAACGCGTCAGCAGGTCCAGCGCCCGGGCCGGGTTCCCCCGGTCCCGTTCCACCGCCGCCAGCGCGTGCATCGTCCAGGCCCGGTCCGTCGCCAGCTCCTCGGCCGCCTGCAGGTCCAGGGCCTCGCGCAGTTTGGCCGCCGCCTCCGTGAGGTTGCCCTGGTGGTGCAGGGTGATCCCCAGGGAGTTCAGCGCACGGGCCGCCCCCGCGTCGTGATGGGCCTGCATGTACAGATCCACCACCGACGTCAGCGTGGTGCGCGCCTTGTCCAGCTCGCCCAGCTGACGGGCCGCGATACCGGTGCGCCACTGCACCGAACGGACCAGTAGCCCCTGGTCGACGGCCTGCGTCAGCTCGCTGATCTCACCCAGGCGGTACAGGTCGCCGCGCAGCAGGCAGTAGTCGCACAGCGCGCCCAGCAGATGCAGCACCGCCGCCTGGTCCACGCCCTCCGCGTGCTTCAGGGCGGCCGTGATGAAGCTCGACTCGTCGTCCAGCCAGCGCAGTGCCTCGTCCAGGGAGGTGAAGCCGTACGGGCTGAAGCGGTCCGAGCGGGTCGAGTTGTTGCCGTCGACCAGGCGCAGCACCGAGTCGGCCAGCTCGGCGTAGTTCCCGATCAGCCGCTCCTGCGCCGCCCTGCGCTCGTCGGGATCCTCCTCGTCCAGCAGCCGGGCGTGGGCGAAGTCCCGCACCAGGTCGTGCAGCCGGTAGCGGCTGCCCCGCACATGGTCGATCAGACCCGCCCGGGCGAGTTCCGCCAGCCGGCGGGAGGCCTCCTCGTCGTCCGTGGCCAGCAGCGCGGCGGCCGCCGCCCCGCCGAGCGAGGTACGGCCCGCCAGCGCGAGGCGGCGCAGCAGCCGCCGGGCCGTCTCCGGCTGGTCGGTGTAGCGCAGCCACAGCACCCGCTCGACGGCATCCACCGGCCCGTACGCCCCGAGGTCCGTGGCCAGTTGACGGGGCGAGCGCGGACCGAGCGAGGAGCCGGCGATCCGCAGCGCCAGCGGCAGCCCGCCGCACAACTGGCGGATCCGCTCGGCGGACTCCGCGTCGTACGGTCCCGAGAGGTCCTGCGCCGCGGCGCCCAGCAGCTCCTCCGCGCCCGCCTCGTCCAGGGCCTGGACCGGCAGCTGGTACACCCAGGCGGGCAGCTCGGCGGGCAACCGCAACGGCCTGCGGGCGGTGACCAGGACCAGGCTGTCGGAGCGCTCCGGGATCAGGGCGCGGACCTGCTCGGCGTCCGAGGCGTCGTCCAGCACGATCGTCACCGGCAGGCCCGTCAGATGCTGGTCGTACAGCTCGCCCAGCCGCTTGACCTGCTGGTCCGCGGAGGACCGCTCACGGAACAGCAGCTGCTCGCGCGGCGCGCCGAGCCGGTTCAGCAGATGCAGCAGGGCCTCGCGGGTGGTCAGCGGCGCCTCCTCCGTGTTGTCGCCGCGCAGGTCGACGACGACGGCGCCGCGGAACTGGTCCTTGAGGTCGTGGGCCGCCCGGACGGCCAGGGCGGTACGGCCGGAGCCCGGCGCGCCGTGCAGCACGACGACCGTCGGCCTGGTCTCGCTGCTCGCGCGGGCCGCCTGCACGCACTGCCGGATCCGGGCCAGCTCCTGCCGTCGGCCCGCGAACACGCCCTCCGCCTGGGGAAGTTGACCGAACGACTGCTCCAGCACGCTGCGCCTGCGGGCCGCCGCGCTCTTGTCCGTGCCGCGCAACCGGGGGGCCGTCTTCTTCGGCACCGTGGAGGCGGTGAGCACACGCTGCTGATCGAGGAAGGGACGGATCCCGCGCACCTCCAGCGCGGTCAGCCACTGAAGCCGCAGCTGCTCGGCGCCGCCGGGCTGACCGGCCGCGCCTGCCCGGTGGTGGGCCGCGGGCAGATGGGCGGCGGTCACCTTCACGACCGTGGCCGCCGCACCGGCCACCCCGGCCACGGCGCCCGCGCCGACGGCGGTACCCGGCCCGGTACCGAGGGCGGCGTCGGCCACGGCGGCGGCGAACGCGGCGACGACCGCGACCATCAGCGCCGTCCCGGCGCCCTCCCGCGCATATCGCTGCGCGAAGGTGAGCTGCCCGGCCGCCGCCTCGTCCAGTGCCCGGGTGTACGCCTCGTACTCCTCGGCCGCCGGCGCCGCGAGGGTGTCCAGGGCCGCCCGGGCCCGCGACAGCAGCACCCCACCGTCCACCCGGCCGCCCGACCGCCGCACCTCCTCCTCCACGGCCCGAGCCAGCAACCGCTCGGCCTCCACCCGATGCACGTCCCGCATGAACCGTCCCCCTCCTGACAACTCCTGTGCGTACGAGTGTCCTTCGAGCCCTCCACGAACGCGAGAGGGCGGCGATCACGGCCGGGGGCGGGCGGACCGTACCGCCCGGCGGCCATCACGTTCCGTGCCTGGCCGGTGCGGGTGAGGCAGGATGGGAACATGCCGAACCGACTGGCTCATGAGACATCGCCGTACCTGCTCCAGCATGCCGGGAACCCGGTCGACTGGTGGCCCTGGTCGCCGGAGGCGTTCGAGGAGGCGCGCAGGGCGGACAAGCCCGTGCTGCTGAGTGTCGGGTACTCGAGCTGTCACTGGTGCCATGTGATGGCCCACGAGTCCTTCGAGGACCAGGGCACCGCCGACTACCTCAACGAGCACTTCGTCAACATCAAGGTGGACCGCGAGGAGCGGCCCGACGTCGACGCCGTGTACATGGAGGCGGTGCAGGCGGCCACCGGTCACGGCGGATGGCCGATGACCGTGTTCCTGACACCGGACGCGGAGCCGTTCTACTTCGGCACCTACTTCCCGCCCGAGCCGCGGCACGGCATGCCGTCCTTCCTGCAGGTGCTCCAGGGTGTGCGGCAGGCCTGGGAGACCCGGCGGGAGGAGGTCGGCGATGTCGCCGGGAAGATCGTGCGGGACCTGGCCGGGAGGGAGATCGACTTCGGCGGGACCCGGACACCGGGCCCGGAGGAGCTGGGCCAGGCGCTGCTCGGGCTGACCCGCGAGTACGATCCGCGGCGCGGCGGGTTCGGCGGGGCGCCGAAGTTCCCGCCCTCCATGGTGCTGGAGTTCCTGCTGCGCCACCACACGCGCACCGGCTCCGAAGGGGCCCTGCAGATGGCCCGGGACACCTGCGAGCGGATGGCCCGCGGCGGCATCTACGACCAGCTCGGCGGCGGCTTCGCCCGCTACTCCGTCGACCGTGACTGGGTGGTGCCGCACTTCGAGAAGATGCTGTACGACAACGCCCTGCTGTGCCGTGTCTACGCCCACCTGTGGCGCACCACGGGATCCGAGCTCGCGCGCCGGGTCGCCGTGGAGACCGCGGACTTCATGGTCCGTGAACTGCGCACCGAGGAGGGCGGGTTCGCCTCCGCGCTCGACGCCGACAGCGACGACACGAGCGGCGGGCATGCGGAAGGCGTCTACTACGTCTGGACCCCCGAGCAGCTGCGCGATGTCCTCGGTGCCGAGGACGCCGAACTCGCCGCCCAGTACTTCGGGGTGACCGAGGAGGGCACCTTCGAGCACGGGTCCTCGGTGCTGCAACTCCCGCAGCAGGAAGGCGTGTTCGACGCCGAGCGGATCGCCTCCGTGCGGAGCCGGCTGCTCGCCGCGCGCGCCGAGCGGCCCGCCCCGGGCCGGGACGACAAGGTCGTCGCCGCCTGGAACGGCCTGGCGATCGCCGCCCTCGCCGAGACCGGCGCCTACTTCGACCGGTCCGACCTGGTGGAGGCCGCGGTCGGCGCCGCCGACCTCCTCGTACGGCTGCACATGGACGAGCACGCCGGGCTGTCGCGTACCAGCAAGGACGGGAACGTCGGCGCGAACGCCGGGGTGCTGGAGGACTACGCCGACGTCGCCGAGGGCTTCCTCGCGCTCGCGTCGGTCACCGGCGAGGGCGTCTGGCTGGACTTCGCGGGCCTGCTCCTCGACCACGTCCTGACCCGGTTCACGGACCCGGAGTCGGGTGCCCTGTACGACACCGCCGCCGACGCCGAGCAGTTGATCCGCCGGCCCCAGGACCCCACGGACAACGCCGCCCCCTCCGGCTGGACGGCCGCCGCCGGCGCCCTGCTCGGCTACGCCGCGCACACCGGTTCGGAGGTCCATCGCACCGCCGCGAAGCGGGCGTTGGGGGTGGTGCAGGCGCTCGGCCCGCGGGTGCCGCGCTTCATCGGCTGGGGCCTGGCCGTCGCCGAGGCGGCGCTCGACGGTCCGCGCGAGGTCGCGGTCGTCGGGCCGTCGCTCACCGACGAGGCCACGAGGAACCTGCACCGTACGGCGCTTCTGGGCGCCGCCCCCGGCGCCGTGGTCGCCTACGGCGTCCCCGGCAGCGACGAGTTCCCGCTGCTCGCCGACCGACCCCTCGTCGACGGCGCGCCGACGGCGTACGTCTGCCGCGACTTCACCTGCGACGCGCCGACGACCGACCCGGAGCGGCTGCGGGCCGCGCTCGGCGGCTGACGCGGCCGAAAGGGCCGGCGCGGCTCACCTCGGCCGGGGCGGGGCGGCCGACCGGGTGTCAGCGGCGGTCCGCGTCCGCGTCCGCGTACGTGGTGAGCGCGCGCCGCACGATCGCCTCCAACTGGTCGTGGTGGGCGCCCTTCCAGTAGGCGCGGCCACAGGAGCGGCACTGGGCGAAGACGTCGTACGTGCGCTGCGTGCCGTGTGCGAGTTGGTCGGCGACCTCCTCCTTGGTGGCCTCCTTCAGCAGGCCGTTGCAGGCGGTGCAGCGAGTCCAGGGCCGCAGCCCGGGACGGAACCGGTCGAGGACGTCGCCGAGCTGTTCCTCGGGCCGGGTGCTGTAGACGAAGGCGCCCGCCCACAGTTCACGACGGCGCAGCAGACCCCGGTCGCGGGTGAGCATGACCCGTTTCTGGGCCGCCGAGAGGGAGGCGAGGGCCGCGTCGCCGATGTCCGTCGACTCGTACGCCGTGTCCACGCCGAGCAGGCGCAGACGCCGGGCGAGGGTGCCGAGGTGGACGTCGAGGAGGAAGCGGAGGGGAGCGCCGGGCACCTGCTGGGGGCGTTCGACCGGCCGCACCGTCACGGAGTCGCCCGCGGCCGGGACGTACGAGGGCGGCACCCGGCGGCCGTCCACCACCAGCGCCCCGACCTCGGTCAGCGGCACGCCCAGCGACTCCACGACGTGGCCGAGGGAGGAGACGCCGTCGGTCATGACCTCTCCGGCTCCCCGGCGCCGGCCGTTCGGGAGGAAAGGGGCCAGCTCGGGGGCGAACTCGACGTGGATCTCGGGACCGTTCACCCGGTCAGGATGTCACGGAAGGGGCCGTGCAGCTCAGGGCTTCCCGGTGGGCAGGCCGTGCTCCAGGACGTCCAGGGCGCGGCCCACCAGGTCGCTCAGTTCGCCCTCGAAGCCGGTGTCCGCCCAGTGCATGTAGACCTCCATCAGGCCGCCGGTGAGGGACATGGCGTAGACCCGCACGTCCAGGCTGTCCGGGTCCAGGCCGGTGCGTTCGGCGATGGCCCCGCGGAGCATCCGCCCGGTCGCCGACATGCTCTCCACCATCCGGGAGCGGACGGCCGGGACCTGGAGCCCGAGGTGCGCCCGCATCCGGACCGCCTCGGGATCCTCCGCCATCATGCTGTCGAGGGACATGCGGAGCACGTGCCGCAGCGAGTCCATCCAGGGCTCGTCGGCGGGCCGTGTACGCAACTCCTCCAGCATCAGAGGGTCGTACTCGTCCGTGAGGACGATGTCCTCCTTGGTCGGGAAGTAGCGGAAGACGGTCGACGGCGACACCTCGGCCCGGTCCGCGATCTGCTCGATCGTCGTGGCGTCGTACCCCTGCTCCCTGATCAGCGCGTATGTCGCGTCGCGGATCGCCTCACGGGTCTTGATCTTCTTGCGCTCACGAAGTCCCAGCTGGGGGCGGTCGGCGGGGGAGAGGCGGGAACGTGCGGCCGTCATGGGTTCATTGTCGGGCATCCTCCACCGGGGCGACCACGTCGGGGGTGACGCTTTCCGGTGCCGGTCCGGGTGCCGGTGACGCTTCCGTGTCCGCGTCCGTGCTCTCTTCCGTGCCCGTGTCCGTGTCCGCCGTCGGTCCCGTGGCGGGCGCGGGCGTCGCCCTCGGCAGGAAGGCGGCCGCCAGCAGCGCGGCGACCATGGCGGCCGCACCGCACACCAGCAGGACCACGTTCATACCGTGGACGTACGCGCTGTCCGCGGAGGCGGCCAGACGGGCCGAGCCCAGCTTGTCGCCGATGAGGTGTGCGGCGACGACCGAGTCGCCGGCGGTGTGGGCGGCGCGCGCGGGCAGCCCGGTGACGTCGAGGCTGTCCCGGAAGACACCGGCGAGCAGGCTGCCCAGCAGGGCGATGCCGACGGCGGCGCCGACCTGGCGCAGCGTCATGAGCAGTCCGGAGCCGCTGCCGGCCCGGTCGCGGGGCAGGGTGCCGAGGGCGCTGTCCATCGCCGGCACGACGGAGAACCCGAACCCGACACCGGTGATCGAGAGCCACAGCGCGGTGAAGCCGTAGCCGGAGTCGACCGTCGTACGGCTGCCGAGCAGTGCGGCGAAGGCCAGCACCACCAGGCCCGCGCTCACCACGGCGCGCGGGCCGAACCGTGCGACCACCGGCTGTGTGCCCCTCGCGGCGATCATCAGGCCGCCCATCATCGGCAGCAGGCGCAGACCGGTGCCGAAGGCGTCGTGGCCGAGGACCGCCTGGAGGTACGGGGGCAGTACGAACAGCAGGCCCGACAGGACGAACATCACCAGGGTCGCGGCGAGCGTGTTGAACAGGAAGCCGCGCCGGGCCAGCAGCGTCATGTCCAGCATGGGGCGTACGGCCCGCCGCTCGCGCAGCACCAGAGCGGTGAGCAGCACCGCGGCCGCGCCGAACATCGTCAGCACCACGGGATCGCCCCAGCCGCGGTCGGGCGCCTCGATGATCGCGAAGACGAGGGCGCCGAGGCCGGTCGCGGTGAGCGCCGTGGAGAGGGCGTCGACCTCGGGGGAGGCGGGGTCGCTGGTCTCCGGCAGCAGGAGCACGCAGGCGGCGATGCCGATCGCGGCCATCGGGACGTTGACGAGGAAGACCGAGCCCCACCAGAAGTGGTTCAGCAGCCATCCGCCGATGATCGGGCCGAGCGGCAGGCCGAGCGCGGAGGCGGCCGAGATGATGCCGACGGCCTTGGTGCGCTCGTCGGGTCCGAAGAGCGAGGGCAGCACGGAGAGCGCGAGCGGGGTGACGAGCGCCCCGCCGACGCCCATGAACGCGCGGGCCGCGATGACCCAGTTCACGTCCCCGGCCAGCGCCCCCACCAGCGAGCCGGCGAGAAAGACGCCGAGTCCGGTGATGAGCATCAGGCGACGCCCGAAGCGGTCGCCGAGCAGCCCGGCCGGGAGCATCAGCGCGGCGAAGACGACGACGTACGCGTCCGCCATCCACTGCTGCTGGCCGGTGGTGGCGCCGAGTTCGCCGGCCATGGTCGGCAGGGCCACGTTGAGGATCGTCGTGTCGAAACCGAGCGTGAGCATGCTCGCGACCAGGGCCCCGAGGGCCCACCAGCGGCGCGGGTCGCGTTGCCCGTCTTCCCGTGGAGTGACAGTAGCCATGAAATGAGAGTAGCTCTTAAAATATAGTAACTGTCAATCGGTATCGTCTTTCGGGTACGCGAAAAGGGCCACGGCTCGTGTGAGCCGTGGCCGGGAGGGGCGTGCGGGACGGGCGGTCGGGGGCCGGGCCGGGTCCTGGGGAGGCGACCGAAGGCGGGCCGTGGGGCGCGTAAGGGCCAGGCGTGGTGGTCAGGCGTGCTGGTAGGCGACCAGTGAGATCCCCACGTAGTGCACCACGAAGGCCGCCAGCGTGAAGGAGTGGAAGACCTCGTGGAAGCCGAACCAGCGCGGGGACGGGTTCGGGCGCTTGATGCCGTAGACGACGCCGCCCGCGCTGTAGAGGAGCCCGCCGACGATCACCAGGACCAGGACCGCGATGCCGCCGGTGCGCAGGAAGTCCGGCAGGAAGAACACGGCCGCCCAGCCCATCGCGATGTAGCAGGGGGTGTAGAGCCAGCGGGGCGCACCGACCCAGAAGACGCGGAAGCCGATGCCGGCGAGGGCCGCGGCCCAGATCCCCCACAGCAGCCACTGGCCCTTGGCGCCGGGCAGGAGCAACAGGGTCAGCGGCGTGTAGGTGCCCGCGATGATCAGGAAGATGTTCGCGTGGTCGAGACGCCGCAGTACGCCGCCCAGGCGTGGGCCCCAGTTGCCCCGGTGGTACAGCGCGCTCACCCCGAACAGCAGGCAGGCGGTGAGGACGTAGACGCCGCAGGCGATCCGGCCGCGGGTGGAGTCGGCCAGCGCGGTGAGCACCAGGCCCGCTATGAGCACGGCGGGGAACATGCCCAGGTGCAACCAGCCGCGCAGCTTCGGCTTGACCGGATGCGGCAGGGAGAGCGCCGCCGGACCGCGGCCACCGGCCGGCTTGTCCAGGGGCGCGTCGGAGGCGGACGCAGTCATGCGGGGCATCGTACCTACGTCACCGTAAGTCGGGCGTGAGTGCACAGCGTGAGCGCCGGGTGATCGCGTAGCGGCCCCGGAACGCAAAAAGTTCTTCCGTTGAGCCCAAGGCGGACGCAAAGAATCACGGAAACCGTGGCCTTCCTCACGTTGCTCACCTGTGCGGCCCTCTGGACAGATGGGCGGAGTAGTCGGATGATCAAATGAGTGCGGTCGGCACCGGATGAGCGGCTGCGAAGCATCCGGGTCGAAGCCCCACGGGGCGAACAGGACAAAAACCCCTCATTTAGGAGCGATCGTGGCGCGAGACATCGCGGCTCCCCCCGTCATCCCGACCAACCACCAGGACCTGATCTCGTGGGTGAACGAGATCGCGGAACTCACGCAGCCGGACAACGTGGTCTGGTGTGACGGATCAGAGGCCGAGTACGACCGACTGTGCGAGGAACTCGTCCAGAAGGGCACGTTCAAGAAACTCGACCCGATCAAGCGCCCCAACTCCTACTACGCGGCCTCGGACCCCTCGGACGTGGCCCGCGTGGAGGACCGGACGTTCATCTGCTCCGAGAAGGAGCAGGATGCCGGCCCGACCAACCACTGGAAGGCGCCCGCCGAGATGCGGGAGATCTTCCGGGGCACGGACGGCAAGGGCGGGGTCTTCCGCGGCGCGATGAAGGGCCGGACGATGTACGTCGTCCCGTTCTGCATGGGCCCGCTGGGCTCCCCGCTGTCGGCGATCGGCGTCGAGATCACCGACTCCGCCTACGTCGCCGTGTCCATGCGCACCATGACCCGCATGGGACAGCCGGTCCTCGACGAGCTCGGCGACGACGGTTTCTTCGTCAAGGCCGTGCACTCCGTCGGCGCACCGCTGGAGCCGGGCCAGGCGGACGTCCCCTGGCCGTGCAACTCCACCAAGTACATCTCGCACTTCCCGGAAAGCCGCGAGATCTGGTCCTACGGCTCCGGCTACGGCGGCAACGCGCTGCTGGGCAAGAAGTGCTACGCCCTGCGCATCGCCTCGGTCATGGCCCGCGACGAGGGCTGGCTGGCCGAGCACATGCTGATCCTCAAGCTCACCCCGCCCACCGGTGAGTCCAAGTACGTCGCCGCCGCCTTCCCGAGCGCCTGCGGCAAGACCAACCTCGCCATGCTGGAGCCGACGATCTCCGGCTGGACCGTGGAGACCATCGGCGACGACATCGCGTGGATGCGGTTCGGCGAGGACGGCCGCCTGTACGCGATCAACCCCGAGGCCGGCTTCTTCGGCGTGGCGCCCGGCACGGGCGAGCACACCAACGCCAACGCGATGAAGACCCTGTGGGGCAACTCCGTCTTCACCAACGTCGCCCTCACCGACGACGGCGACGTGTGGTGGGAGGGCATGACACCGGAGACCCCGGCCCATCTGACCGACTGGAAGGGCCGCGACTGGACCCCGGACTCCGCCGAGCCCGCCGCCCACCCCAACGCCCGCTTCACCACCCCCGCCGCCCAGTGCCCGATCATCGCGCCGGAGTGGGAGGACCCCAAGGGCGTGCCGATCTCGGCGATCCTGTTCGGCGGCCGCCGGGCCAGCGCGGTGCCGCTGGTGACGGAGTCCTTCGACTGGAACCACGGCGTCTTCCTCGGCGCCAACGTGGCCTCCGAGAAGACCGCTGCCGCCGAGGGCAAGGTCGGCGAGCTGCGCCGCGACCCGTTCGCCATGCTGCCGTTCTGCGGCTACAACATGGGCGACTACATGGGTCACTGGATCGAGATGGGCAGGACGGCGGTCGCCCGCGACGGCGACGAGTCCAAGCTGCCCCGGATCTACTACGTCAACTGGTTCCGCAAGAACGACGAGGGCACGTTCGTCTGGCCCGGCTTCGGCGAGAACAGCCGCGTGCTGAAGTGGATCGTCGAGCGCCTGGAGGGCAAGGCCGAGGGCGTCGAGACCCCGATCGGCATCCTGCCGGCCAAGGAGTCGCTGGACACCGACGGCCTGGAGCTGTCCGAGTCCGACCTTCAGTTCCTGCTCACGGTCGACAAGGACGTCTGGCGCGAGGAGGCCGCCCTGGTCCCCGAGCACCTGAACACCTTCGGTGACCACACTCCCAAGGAGCTGTGGGACCAGTACCGGGCGCTGGTCGAGCGCCTGGGCTGAGACCCCGCCCTCCGCGTCGCCCGGGCGGGCGCCCGGACGACACCAGCTCCGCGGCCGGTCACGACGTGCCCTGACCGGCGATGTCGCTCCGGCCGGCCGCGGGAACCCGGTCCTCACCCGGTCCGGTCACGGGCCCACTCCGCACAACGGCGTACGGGGTGGGCCCGTCGTTGCTTTCCCGGGCGTGATTTCTCACGCCCCACCCCGCCACACGCCGCGAAAACGACTGTACCTGCGGGCCATTCACCTATGGTGATGCCGTGCGCGGAATTCTGTTGGCCGGGGGTACCGGCTCGAGACTATGGCCGTTGACCCGCTCGGTGTCGAAGCAGTTGTTGCCGGTATTCGACAAACCGTTGGTCTACTACCCTCTTTCCACACTGGTGATGGCGGGTATCCGGGAGATCCTGATCATCACCACTCCGGAAGACCAGTACCAGTTCCGCCGGTTGCTCGGCGACGGCAGCCAACTGGGCCTGCGGCTCGAATATGTGACGCAGGAGCGGCCGGAGGGAATCGCCCATGCCTTCGTCCTGGGGGCGGACTTCATCGGTGACGATTCCGTCGCACTGATTCTGGGCGACAACATCTTCCACGGCACCGGTCTGGGCACCCGACTGGCCCGCTACCGCGAGTTGACGGGTGGCAGGGTTTTCGCTTATCAGGTCGCAGACCCCTCTGCCTACGGCGTCGTGGAGTTCGACGAACGAGGCCGGGCGCTGTCCGTCGAGGAGAAGCCGGCCCGGCCGAAGTCGCGATATGCCGTGCCCGGACTCTACTTCTACGACAACGACGTCGTGGAGATCGCTCGCGGCCTGAGTCCCAGCGTCAGGGGCGAGTTGGAGATCACCGACGTCAACAGGGCGTATCTCGCGGCCGGGAGGCTTCATGTCACCCAGCTCGACCGGGGTACCGCCTGGCTGGACACCGGGACCTTCACCTCCATGGTCCAGGCGTCGGAATTCGTCCGGGTGATCGAGGAGCGCCAGGGCTTCAAAGTCGGCTGTATCGAGGAGGCGGCCTGGCGGGCCGGCCTCATCGACGACGACCGGCTCCGCGAACTGGCCCGGCCGCTCCTCAAGAGCGGGTACGGCCGCTACCTGCTGAGCCTGCTGGAGGACCACCGGCACCTGGTCGCGCCCCCGAGGGACGGTGGCAAGCAGACCGACCTGGCGGAGGAAGGAGGCGCTCATCGTGCAGCCATTGGGCATTGAAGGGGCCTGGGTGGACACTCCCACGGTGTTCACGGACGACAGGGGCCGCTTCCACGAGTGGTTCAAGGTCGAGAGGTTCCACGATTCTCTCGGCCAGCGGCTCCGCCTCGCGCAGGCCAACTGCTCCAGGTCGGTGCGCGGAACCTTGCGCGGTATCCACTACGCGTCGGTTCCGCCGGGCCAGGCGAAATACGTGACATGCGTCAGCGGTGCCGTCCTCGACGTGGTGGTCGACATCCGTACCGGCTCGCCGACCTTCAGGAGATGGGAGGCGGTGCAACTGGATGACAGGACACATCGCTGCGTCTACCTCTCAGAAGGTCTGGGGCACGCGTTCATGGCGCTGGAGGACAACTCCACGGTTGTCTACCTGTGCTCGGAAGGATACGCACCGCAAAGGGAGTTCGGAATCAATCCGCTCGACCCTGCACTGGCCATCGGTTGGCCCGGGGATCTCGTGCCGGTTCTTTCCGCCAAGGATGCGGCGGCGCCCACGATCGAGGAGGCCGAACGGCAAGGCCTGCTGCCCTCGTTCGCGGCATGCGACGCATATCGCAGAAGCCTCGTGGCCGCCGCGTTCCACTGAGGCGAAAATTTCCCGGCTTGCTGTACCTCTGAGGACCGTTTCGGCCGCTCGGGTGATCTTGGCCTATGCCAGGGGTCAATTCTTAGCATTCCGTCGCCGCAAGTGAACAATGGCACTGCCAGTGGCCGCGATCGGCGAGGGCGCGCAGCATGTGTGCTTGCGGTGTGGTCACTTCCCCAAGTTTCACGAGGAAGGTTCTCAGTGAGCCGTAGAACAATGCGGATTTCTCGTGTGAGATCTGCCACCATGGTTACGGCGGGCGCGCTTGCCGTCGTCCTCAATATCACTCCGAGCGCGGTGGCCGTCGCCGACGCCATCCACCGGTCCGGCGCGAGCAGCAATGCGGGACTGCCCGGCCCGAACGGTGCCGTCAGCGCCGACCGGTACCAGGCGGCCTCGGCCGACCCGCATGGAGACCACGATCGTGGGCCGCAGGGGCCACGTGGCCACACCGGTCCTCGGGGGCCGCAGGGTGAGCCCGGTGTGCCGGGCCCACAAGGTGTCCCGGGCGAGCAGGGCCCCCAGGGCGTGAAGGGCGACACGGGTGACACCGGTCCGATGGGCCCGCAGGGTCCTGTGGGTACCGGCAACGGAGAGCCGGGACCTCAGGGTCCGCAAGGCTTCCAGGGTGTGCCCGGAGAGCAGGGCCCGCAGGGCGTCCAGGGCGCCACCGGTGCCCAGGGCAGCGTCGGAGCCGGCGGTGCCACGGGCCCGATGGGCCCGCAGGGCGAGACCGGTGCGACGGGTGCCAGCGGTGCCACTGGTCCGATGGGCCCGCAGGGTGCCACCGGTGCGACCGGCCTGACCGGTGCCGAGGGTCCGCAGGGTGCCGAGGGCGTGCCCGGAGTTCAGGGCGACCCCGGTGTTCAGGGTCCGCAGGGCTTCCAGGGTGACACCGGTGACACCGGCGCCACCGGTCCCGAGGGTCCGCAGGGTATTCAGGGTGACGTGGGCCCGGAGGGCCCCCAGGGTGACCCCGGTGCCGAGGGTCCGCAGGGCTTCCAGGGTGAGACCGGTGCGACGGGTGCCACGGGTGCCACTGGTCCGATGGGCCCGCAGGGTGCCACCGGTGCGACCGGCCTGACCGGTGCCGAGGGTCCACAGGGTCCGCAGGGTGCCACCGGTTCCACCGGTCTCACGGGTCCGGAGGGTGCGCAGGGTGCCACCGGTCTTCAGGGTCCGCAGGGCTTCCAGGGCGTCACCGGTGACATCGGCCCCATTGGTCCGCAGGGTGCTCAGGGTGATCTGGGTCCGCAGGGTGTCCAGGGTGACGTCGGGCCGCAGGGTGTCCAGGGTGACGTGGGTCCCCAGGGTGTCCAGGGTGACGTGGGTCCCCAGGGTGCTCAGGGTGACGTGGGTCCCCAGGGTGCTCAGGGTGACCTCGGTCTGCAGGGTCCCCAGGGTGACGTGGGTCCCCAGGGTGTCCAGGGTGCCCAGGGCGGCGTGGCAGACACCGTCGTCGTGACTGGTGTGCAGGGACCGACGTCGACCGCCACCTGCACCGGGACCGACGTGGCCGTCGCTGGCGGATACCAGGCCGCCGACGGTGTCGTGGTGACCGAGAGTGCTCCGGTCGGTACCGGCCCGGTGACGGGCTGGACGGCAACCGCCACCGCTCCCGGTGAGGTCACTGCCTTCGCGGTCTGTGCCCCCGCCGGGGCGTGAGGCCCGACTGACCAGGGAATCAGCGGCGGTGCCCCGAGGCTTCGGCCCCGGGGCACCGGCCGTGTCCGGCCACAGTTTCCGGCAGTCACCCACGCCCGGCGCCGAATCCGGCGACACCCACATGAATCCAGCGGGCCTGCCGAGCAGAAGCAGGCGCCTTGGGTAGCGTGAGGAGCAGTTTCCGGTGACGGGTCCCACCCCCTCTTCGGAAGGCCGGGTAAAAGGAAAATCGGGGGGACGGAAATCGGAGAGCCATGCGTATCCTTGTGACCGGCGGTGCCGGATTCATCGGTTCGGAATATGTCCGCCAACGAATGAGATCCGAGCCGTCGGCGCGTGTCACCGTTCTCGACAAACTCACGTACTCGGGGGTCGAGGCCAATCTGGAATCGGTGAGGGAGCACCCCGGTTTCACCTTCGTGCGGGGCGACATCTGCGACCCGGACGTGGTCGACCAGGTGATGGCCGGCCAGGACGCGGTGGTGCATTTCGCCGCCGAGTCGCACGTCGACCGGTCGATCGACGGGGCCGGTCCGTTCGTCCGCACGAACGTGCTGGGCACTCAGGTGCTGCTGGACGCGGCCCGACGGCATCGCGTCGGCCGATTCCTGCAGGTTTCCACCGACGAGGTGTACGGCTCGATCAGCCAAGGCTCGTGGACGGAGGAGTGGCCGCTCGCTCCGAACTCCCCGTACTCGGCCTCGAAGGCCGGCGCCGACCTGCTGGCGCTCGCCTACCACCGCACCCACGGCGTGGACGTCGTGGTCACCCGGTGCTCCAACAACTACGGGCCGCACCAGTTCCCCGAGAAGGTCGTTCCGCTCTTCATCACCAACCTGCTGGACGGCAGGACGGTCCCCCTGTACGGGGACGGCCGGAACATCCGCGACTGGCTGCACGTCTCCGACCACTGCCGGGGCATCGACCTGGTCCTGAACGGCGGCAGAAGCGGGGAGATCTACCACATCGGCGGCGGGACCGAGGTGAGCAACCACAAGCTCACCGGTCTGTTGCTGGACGCGGTCGGCGCGGACTGGGACCGGGTCGAGCACGTCGCCGACCGCTTGGGGCACGACCTGCGTTACTCGCTCGACGACAGCAAGATTCGCGAAGAGCTCGGCTACACCCCCCGAACGGACTTCGCCGAGGGCCTGGCCGCCACGGTCTCCTGGTATCGCGCGCACCGCTCCTGGTGGGAGCCGCTCAAGGAGAGGGCCCGGCTGTGACGAGCACACAGTGGCTGGTGACGGGCGCCGGCGGGCTCCTGGGACAGGACATGCTGGCCGAACTGGCCACCGACGCGGACGCCACTGTGACGGGACTGAGCCGTGACCAGTTGGACGTCACCGATCCAGCCGCCGTGCGCGCGGCCGTCCGGGGCAGGGACGTCGTGGTCAATTGCGCCGCCTGGACGGACGTCGACGGTGCCGAGGCGTGCGAGGCGGCGGCAACGGCCGTCAACGGCACGGGCGTCCACCATCTGGCACGGGCCTGCGCGGACGGCGGCGCGGTCCTGCTGCACGTGTCCACCGACTACGTGTTCCCGGGCGACAGCCGTGAGCCCTACGCCGAGGACGCGCCGACGAGGCCGGTGAACGCCTACGGGCGCAGCAAGCTGGCCGGGGAGCGGGCCGTCACCGAACTGCTCGCGGACACCGGCTACATCGTGCGGACCGCCTGGCTCTACGGCGCGCACGGCCGCAACTTCGTTGCCACCGTTCTCGACCTCGCGGCCCGGCGCGGAACCCTGGACGTGGTGGCCGATCAGCACGGCCAGCCGACCTGGTCGCGCGCGCTCGCCCGGCAGTTGGCCGCTCTCGGCCGGTCAGCCCTGGCCGGCCGGGCGTCGGCCGGTGTCTACCACGCCACGGCGGCAGGCCACACCACTTGGTACGGCCTGGCGCGGGAAACGTTCCGCCTGTGCGGCCTGGACCCGGAGCGGGTCCGCCCGGTCGGTTCGGACAAGTACCCGCGTCCGGCCGTGCGTCCGGCCTTCGGTGTTCTCGGGCACGACAGATGGGCCCGGTGTGGTCTCACGTCCCTGCCGCGGTGGGACGACCAGCTGGCCGCGGCCCTGGCCACACCGCCCTTCGCCGCTCTGGCGGCCGCGGCACGCGAGGAGGGCGCCGGGCTGAGGGTCTGACCGGCGCGAGCCCGGCCCGGCACGGGGGCGCCCCGCGGAACCCGATGGTCCGCGGGGCGTCTCTTCCGTGTACAGGCGTTCGGAACAGCTTGTCTAGACCAGCAGAGGTCCTCCGCTGCGCTCGGCGCCTTCCTTCATCGCGATGAGATTGGCGACGACGTAGGAGATGTTGTTCCGGGAGTGCCACTCGGTCGGGAAGTAGGTGACCAGCCGCGACGACTGGAATTTCGCCTGGATCTCCGGCACGAAGGCCCGGTACTGGTTGTCCGTGTAGTACCAGAAGGAGTTCTCGTTGTAGAAGGCGACGTGAGTCGGGTCCTGGTACGCACCGCGGCCGTCGGAGCTGGGCGTCATCGTCAGGAGCA
This sequence comes from Streptomyces sp. NPDC003393, assembly GCF_053589015.1. NCBI lineage: Bacteria > Bacillati > Actinomycetota > Actinomycetes > Kitasatosporales > Streptomycetaceae > Streptomyces > Streptomyces sp. NPDC003393. Next base: position 201,136 of record NZ_JBSFRB010000002.1, read on the forward strand.
TGCCGCCGGGGGCCAGCAGCCGGTACAGCTCGTTGATGAGGGGGATCTTGGCGGGCACGTGCTCGAGGAAGTCGACCGCCCGCATCAGGCCGACGGAGTCGTCGGGCAGGTCCAGCTTCTTGGGCAGGGTCGCGACGATGTCGACGCCTTCCCCGGGGTACTGGTCCACGCCCAGGTAGCCGGGCGGCTTGCGGTGGGCCGCGCCGAGGTCGAGGGCGAGCAGCCCGCGCCGGTGTGTCCAGGCGAGGGCGTTGGCCTCGATGTACTTGTCGTACAGAGCCACCGTCTCGCGCTGGATATGGGCGTTGATCTGCGGGTCGCGCTGGGTGTTCGCGGGGTGCATCCGCTGCAGGTACAGGCAGCGCGGGATGTGGTGGAAGTCGCCGATGTGGAAGAGGCGGCACATCAGGTCCTGGTCGTCCAGCACCGTACGCGTGGCGTCGTACCCGCCGGCCTGCTCGTAGCTCTCCCTGCGGAACGCTCGCACGTGGTTCGGCGCGTACCAGATGTAGGAGACGTTGTGCGGCGTCGGCTCCAGGGAGATCGCCTGGAGCAGCTTGCGGCCGTCGACGCGTACGTCCTCGTACTTCCAGCCGTACGCCTCGTTGAAGCGGGAGTCGTCGCGCTTGCCGTTCTCGGTGATCTGTGCGGTATTGCTGTAGACCAGGACGGCTTCGGGGTGCGCGTCGAACGCCTTGGCCAGCTCCGCCAGGCATGCCTTCGCCAGGAGATCGTCGTGGTCGAGTTCCACGAGGATCTCGCCGCGTGCCAGTTCACATGCCCTGCGCTTCGCCGCCCCGACGCCGTGGAGTTCGTCCGCGATCTCCACGCGGACCCGGTCGTCCTCCCGCTCCGGTCGCCACCGGGCGCCGTTGTTGAGCAGCACGATCCATTCCCAGTCCGTACAGGTCTGCGCCTGCAGGGACTTGAGGCACTCGTCGAGGAAACGGGGTCGGTGGCTGGGGGTGAAGACGGAGAACCTGGGAGTGGGGGTCGAGGTCATCTGGTAGCACCTGCCTGGCTCGAGAGGGGGGTGGGGCTCACGTGGTCCTGGAACCTCTGCGGCACATGGGAGTGCAGCGAGGGATCGGCCGCGACAGCACGGCGGAACTCGTCCTCGGCCTCCTCGTCGCGGTCCTTCCGCGCCAGGATCAAGCCGAGTTGAAGGTGGGCTGTGGGGGCCTTGGGCTGGGTGGCGATGGCGCGCCTGAGCAGGCGCATGGCCTGGTCGGGCGCATCGGACTTCAGCAGGAGTGCCTCGTTGTACAGGGCCGAGGCGTACTCCGGATCGACCGCCAAAGCCTTGTCGTAGGCCTTACGGGCGTCGGTGACCCTGCCTTCCTGCTGCGCGACGACCCCGAGGTTGTACCAGGCGACCTTGTTCTTCGGGTCGATCTCCAGCACTTTGCGGTAGGTTCGGGTGGCACCGGCGAAGTCGTGGTGACGCGTCTGCAGATTCGCGGCCTGTAAAAGGGCGGCGAGCTGCGGGGGTTTGGATGCCGACGCGTTCTTGGATGCGGGGGGCGGGGGCGCGTGAGAATACACCACCCATAGGGTCGCCCCGGTGGCAAGCCCTGCCGTCACGGCAATTCCTGCCCACAATCTCCTGCGTTTCACTCCACCGACGTTACGAGTTTGATCCTTTGTGGCGGCTGTTCAAAGGGTAATTGGAGTCGTGGACCACTCGAATGTACGCAGCAGATAAGTTGTTTCAGCGGAATGTATTCTCCAATTCCTTATTTTCATCTGCTGAGTGGCGGGACGCTCGCGCACTGATCCGAAGGCTGGGTCGAGGCGGGGCGCCGAGGGTGACGGCCGGTGGTTCGTTCGGCGCCGTGCCCTGACGGCGTACGGTGCGGGACGACCGACGGTCCGACGCCAGAGCGGCCTGAGCGCCCCGGCGACCGAAGTGTCGCCGCGGCTTCGGGTGATCCAGGAGACCGCTCGGCACCGCGGCCGGACCCACTCAGTCCGTCGTGCCTGGTCGTATGGCCGGGTCGGCTCAGGGGTACTCGGGACTGACCCCGGTGAAGGAGCGTGATCAGGCCATGGCTGGAGATGGTGACTTCTACAAGCATGACCGCCCGGACACCCCGGACCTGAACGAGGACCGTCCGCGCGGTGGTGGCCCCGAGGAGCCGCAGGGCCGCGGGAACTGGCCGGTCTGGATGATCGTGCTCGCGATCCTCGTGGCGTTCGTCGTGTTCGTGGTGATGTTCGGCTGACGTGAACTCGTCATGGAGCCGGCCGCGGCTCACCCGGAATCCGGAGGACGCGAAGACGGGGTGGAAGGAGATGTGGGCCCGCGGTCGCCGGCGATCGCCGGCTCGGTGTCATGGCGCCCGGTCCGCGTGTCGCTGCGGGTGCACGCGGACCGGGGCCGATCATGAGGCGGCGCCGCTCAGCTCCTGGTGTTCTCCCCGGTCGGCAGCGGCCGCGTGCGCGTCCATCCGCTCGGCCGCCAGGATGGCCGCCGCCGTGTCCGCCCGGGACGCGGCGACGACGAGGGCGCGGCCGGCGAGCGCGTGGGCCCTCTGGTGCAGCGCCGCGGCCTCGTCCGGGCCCTGACCCACGGCATCGGCGGGCACCGACGCGCGGACCGGGGTGCGGCCTCCGCGCAGGCGGGCCACCTGACCGGCGAGGCGCTCGGCCGCCGTGTCCAGGTCGGGGGACGGGGTCAGTGCGCGGAGCTCGTCCGTGGTGGCGAGCAGCGCCGCGAGATGGCCCGCGAGCTGGATGTCCAGCTCTTCCTCCCGGGAACGATGGGGGAAGTCCGAGGTGGTGCCGGCCATCGGGCTGTGGACCGACTTGGTGCGGATCGGTTCGTACATGGTGGATGGCCTCCTGTGCTCTGACAGAAGGCATCCTAGCTTAGAATGCGTCTAAAGTTGAGTCGGTTCGCACAACCGGCTCGTAAGGGCACGGTACGTGAAGGCGCATCGCACCGGGGTCGTCCGCGTCGAGGAGCCGGCCGTGCTCGGGCGGTCCGGTCCGGTCGAAGCTCAGGGCTGGCTGTAACCGTCCAGGAAGCTGCCGATCCGGCCGATCGCGTCGCGCAGGTCGCCGACCGAGGGCAGGGTGACGACCCGGAAGTGGTCCGGCTCGGGCCAGTTGAAGCCCGTGCCCTGCACCACCATGATCTTCTCCCGGCGCAGCAGGTCCAGGACCATGCGGCGATCGTCCCTGATCTTGAAGACCTTGGGGTCCAGGCGCGGGAAGAGGTACAGCGCCCCCTTGGGGCGTACACAGGTCACGCCCGGGATCTGGGTGAGCAGGTCGTAGGCGACGTCCAGTTGCTCCTTGAGCCGCCCGCCCGGCAGGACCAGTTCCTTGATGGTCTGCCGGCCGCTGAGCGCCGCGACCACGCCGTGCTGTCCCGGCATGTTCGCGCACAGACGCATGTTGGCCAGGATCGTCAGGCCCTCGATGTAGGAGTCGGCGTGCGCGCGCGGGCCGGAGATCGACATCCAGCCCACCCGGTAACCGGCCACCCGGTACGCCTTGGACATGCCGTTGAACGTCAGGGTCAGCAGGTCCGGGGCGACCGAGGCGGTCGGGGTGTGCGTGGCGCCGTCGTAGAGGATCTTGTCGTAGATCTCGTCGGAGCAGACCAGCAGGTTGTGCCGGCGGGCGATGTCCGTCAGGCCCTTGAGCACGGACGGGTCGTAGACCGCGCCCGTGGGGTTGTTCGGGTTGATGATGACGATCGCCTTGGTGCGGTCGGTGACCTTGCGCTCCACGTCGGCGAGGTCGGGCATCCAGTCGGACTGCTCGTCGCAGCGGTAGTGCACGGCGGTGCCGCCGGACAGCGAGACGGCGGCCGTCCACAGCGGGTAGTCCGGCGCCGGTACGAGCACCTCGTCGCCGTCGTCGAGCAGCCCCTGCATCGCCATCACGATCAGCTCGGAGACGCCGTTGCCGATGAACACGTGCTCGACGTCGGTCTCGATGCCGAGGGTCTGGTTGTGCATGACGACCGCGCGGCGGGCGGCCAGCAGGCCCTTGGCGTCGCCGTAGCCGTGGGCCGTGGAGACGTTGCGGAGGATGTCCTCCAGGATCTCCGGCGGGCACTCGAACCCGAACGCGGCCGGGTTGCCGGTGTTGAGCTTGAGGATGCGGTGGCCCGCCGCCTCAAGCCGCATGGCCTCCTCGAGAACCGGGCCGCGGATCTCGTAACAGACGTTGGCGAGCTTGGTCGACTGGATCACTTGCATGTCTGGGAGCTTACGGCTTGGTAACGCCCCATGCGTCGTGTTATCCGCCACGCGAGACGGCCGGGCATGACCATTACCGGCGGTAGCTGTCCCATCGGCCCCTCTGGTACCTAGGATTTCAAGCCATGTCCATGCCTCCGCAGACTCCTGGTGTCCCACGCTCGGGTGACGGGCCCCAGGAGCCGCCGAACGTGTACCACCCGCATGCCGCGCCGATCCCGGCGTACGAGGAGTACGCCGACCCGGCGGTCGCCCACGGGTGGCAGACCGCGTACGACGAGACACGGGAGATGCCCCCGGTACCGGCCGACCCGCCACCGGGCGCGGAGCGGGACGAGGACGCCGGGCAGTGCGACGGGCCTGGTCGGTATGACGGAGCGGGCCAGTACCTCGAGGCAGGACGATACGGCGCCGCGGAGCCGCACCCCGGCGGGGAGCCGGACGGCGGTGCGGAGCCCCTTGGCGGTGCCGGGCCGGGCGGCGGCCGCCGTGCGCGGCGGGTGGAGCAGCGGCGCGGCGCCCGGCGGTCGCGGCGCGCGGTGATCGCCGCCGGGGCCGTGGGTGCCGTGTCCCTCGCCCTGATCGCCGGTTTCACGGCGCTGAACTCGTCGGGGAGCGGAGCGCGGGGCGACCGGGAGCACGGGGAGCCGACGGCCGACGCCGACACCGTCGCGAGCGGCACCCCGTCCGCGGATTCCTCGGACGACTCCGTATCGTCCGGCGCCCAGGGGTCCTCCGCCCCGGGCGACGGGCGAACGTCCCCGGCCACCACGGCGAGCGCCACCGCCTCGCTGGGCGCCCCGGAATCCCGGACGACGAGCGCGACCCCCTCCCGGCCGGGGTCCACCGCCACCACCCCGGGCACCGCCCCGACGTCCACACCCACCCCCACGCTCAGCACACCGGGCTCCTCCGGCCGCGGTCACGGGGGCCGCGGCCGCGGTCACTGGCACTAGGCGGCACTGGGGTGCGGGACGGCACCGAGGTGCGAGACGGCACTGGCCGGCACCGGACGGCACTGGACGAGCAAGCGCCCGGAGCCGGCACGTCCTCTCCCCCCACTGCCGCACCGGCATGAAGGACCCCACCGGCATCGAATTCTGACGGTTCGTCGACCGTCGGACCGTCCGTCTGGGCACGGGTTCTGATGGCCCGTCGCCTTACCGGCTTCGGCCGGACGGCTTCTTGTGGCCACCCCTTCGCGCTATCACAATGCGCATGACAAGACAGGCGACCGGAAGATCTCCGGCCGCCCGCGTCTGACAGAGGGGACCCCCACATGAACAAGCCTCTCCTCGCCACACTCGCCTCCCTGGTGATCACCGGGGCGGGCATGGCGCCCGCGGTCGCCGCCACGCAGACCGGCGGTACGGCACCCGCGCCCGCGACGAAGACCGTCGGTTCGGCGCCCGCGCTCAAGGCCGTCGACTTCGCCGGCACCGTCGCGTTGAGCAACTGCTCCGGCTCCCTCGTCCGTTTCCCGCGCTCCGCGGACAGCGACCCGGCGCTCGTGCTCACCAACGGGCACTGCCTGGAGACGGGCTTCCCGGAGCCCGGCGAGGTCATCGTCGGCCGGTCCTCCAGCCGCTCCTTCGGCCTGCTCAACTCGGCCGGCAGCCGGGTCGGGACGCTCCGCGCCGCCAAGGTCGCCTACTCGACCATGACCGACACGGACGTCACGATCTACCAGCTCACCCGCACCTACGCGCAGATCCGCGGCTCGTACGGCATCTCCGCGCTGAGCCTGAGCGACACCCACCCGGTGGCGGGCACGGCCATCAAGGTCGTCTCCGGCTACTGGAAGCGCATCTACAGCTGCTCCGTCGACGGGTTCGTCTACCGCCTGAAGGAGGGCGGCTGGACCTGGAAGGACTCCGTCCGCTACACCTCCGCCTGCGACACCATCGGCGGTACCTCGGGCTCGCCCGTCGTCGACACCGCCACCGGCAAGGTCGTCGCCGTCAACAACACCGGCAACGAGGACGGCGAGCGCTGCACCGTGAACAACCCGTGCGAGGTCGACGAGAGCGGCAACGTCACCGTCCGGCAGGGCATCAACTACGCCGAGGAGACCTACCAGATACCGGCCTGCTTCACCACCGGCAACCGGCTCGACCTGAATGCGAGCGGCTGCGTCCTGCCCAAGCCGTAGGCCGGCACGAGGTCCGTACCGCGCGCCGCGGCGGGCGGTCACGCCGGAGTACGGCGTACCGCCCGCCCCGCAAGCACGTCCGTGCGGCGCCCGTCCTCGATCACGAACCGGCCGTCGATCAGGACGTAGGGGATTCCCGTCGGCAGTGCGCGGGGCTGTTCGAAGGTGGAGCCCGGTGCGACCGTGGCCGGGTCGAAGAGGACGAGGTCGGCCCGGTGACCCTCGCGGACGGTCCCGCGGTCCGGCAGTCGCAGCCGGGCCGCGGGGCGGCCGGTGAGATGCGCGACGCACTCCTCCAGCGACAGCACGCCCAACTCGCGCACATAGCGGCCCAGATACCGCGGGAAGGTGCCGTAGGCGCGCGGATGCGGCTTGGTGCCCTGGAGGATGCCGTCGGAGCCGCCGGTGTGGACGCGGTGGCGCATGATCGTACGGACGTTCTCCTCGTGGCCGACGTGCTGGAGGATCGTCGTGCCGAGCCGGTCCTCGGTCAGCAGCCGGCGGGCGACCGTCCAGGGACTCTCGCCGCGCCGGTCCGCCGAGGCCCGGACGGTGTGGCCGACGTACTCGGCGAGCGCGGGTGCGGTCACCCCGGAGATCTCGATCGTCTCCCACTCCACCGGCACCCCGTGGCAGCCGTCGGAGCCGGTGACCTCCAGATGGCGGCGGATCCGCTCGGCGGTCGCCTCGTCGGTGAGCCGCTTCAGGATCTGCTCCGGGCCGCCCTCGCTCGCCCAGCTGGGCAGCAGGGCCACCAGGGTGGTGCAGCCCGGGGTGTAGGGATAGGTGTCGAGGGTGATGTCGGCGCCGGCGGCGAGCGCGTCGTCCAGCAGCGCCAGCAGTTCGGGGGCGCGGCCCTTGTTCGGGCCGAAGTTCATGGTGGCGTGCGCCAGGTGCAGCGGGCAGCCCGCCTCACGGGTGAGGGCCACCATCTCCGCGTAGGCCTGGAGCGCTCCGGCGCCGTAACTGCGGTGGTGCGGACAGTAGTAGCCGCCGTGCGCCGCCACCACCCGGCACAGTTCGGTCAGTTCGGCGTTCTTCGCGTACATGCCGGGCGTGTAGGTGAGCCCGGAGGACATGCCGACGGCGCCCTGCTCCATGCCCTCGGCGACCAGGCGCCGCATCCGGTCCAGCTCCTCTTGCGTGGCCTCGCGGTCCTCCCAGCCCACGGCGAGCGCGCGGACCGTGCCCTGCGGGATCAGACAGGCCGCGTTGACGGCGATGCCCTCGCCGTCGAAGCCGTGGTCGAGGCGGTCCAGGTACTCGCCCACCGAGCGCCAGGTGAAGTCGATGTCGTCGCCGTACCCGTTCCAGCCGGTGATCGCCCGGCGCACCTCCTGAAGGGTGCGGTCGTCGACCGGCGCGTACGACAGCCCGTCCTGACCGATCACCTCCAGGGTGACGCCCTGCGCGGCCTTGGCGCTGTGGTCGGGGTCGCGCAGCAGGGCGAGGTCGCTGTGGGCGTGCATGTCGATGAAGCCGGGGGAGAGGACCAGGCCCTCCGCGTCGAGTTGCCGGCGCCCGCGGGGCCGCTGGCAGCCGGCCGCCGCGGCCTCCTTGACGATCGACACGATCCGGCCGTCCTTGATCGCCACGTCGGCGCGGTAGGAGGGCGCGCCGGTGCCGTCGACGACGTCCGCGTCGCGGATGACGAGATCGGTCAGATCGGCGAGCTCGACCGGATCCATGGGGTCTCCTCTGTGGCTCTGGTGGCTGGTGGGTTCCGGCTTCCGGCTGTGGAAAAAGGCTCTGGACGTACGCCTCCGGCTTCTAGAAGAAGGTACGGATGTAGTCGACGACCGTGCCGTCCGCCTCCGCGACCGGGATCAGCTGCCACTTGTCGAAGGACGTGCACGGGTGCGACAGGCCCATGCCGACCCAGTCGCCGACCTCCAGCGCGGCCTCCGGCGTGGTGCGCAGCCAGGCGTGCTGGTCGGACAGCCCGGTGACGGTGATGCCGGTGGCCGGGCGTTCGCCGCCTCCGCCGCTGTGCCGCACCACCTGGGCGAAGGGCAGGTCGAGGTCGTAGGCGGCGTCCCGCTTGCCGGCGTTGGCGAACGCCTGCTCGGCGGTGGGACGGGAGACGACCTGCGTCCACAGGCGGAAGGCGGGCTCCAGGGCGCCTTCCTCGGGGACGCGGTTGAAGGGGGTGAGCTTCCGGTAGTGGCCGTCGTCGTGCGAGACGTACGCGCCTGAACGCAGCAGCCTGAGCACCGGCCGCGACAGCTCGGGGATCTCGGTGAACGCGGCGGCCACCGCGTCGAACCAGGCACTGCCGCCCGCGCTCACCACGATCTCGTCGGTCCCGGCGAACCGTCCGGCCTTGTCGAAGCCCACGGCCAGGGCGACGAGCCGGTCCAGCCACGCGCGCACCCGCTCCGGGTCCGCCTGCGGCACCTCTCCCTCGTACCCGGCGACCCCCACCAGTCGCAGGGTCGTGGTGGCCGCCACCGCGTCGGCGACGGCCGCGCACTCCGTCTCCGTACGGATCCCGGTGCGCGCGTCCTCGCCCGCGCCGAGCTCCACGACCACGTCGACCGGACGCGCGGCGCCGGCCTCGCGCAGGGCCGCGTCCATCAGCTCGACGCCGCGCACGGAGTCGACGTAGCAGACGAAGCCGAAGGACGGGTCGGCGGTCAGTTCGGCGGCGATCCAGCGCAGGGCGGCCGGGTCCACCAGCTCGTTGGCCAGGAAGACCCGCTCGACGCCGAACGCCCGTGCGACGCGCACCTGATGAGGCACCGCGAGCGTGATGCCCCACGCCCCGTGCTCGATCTGCCGGTGGAAGAGCTGGGGCGCCATGGAGGTCTTGCCGTGCGGTGCGAAGGCGAGGCCGTGGCGGGCCGCGTACGTCTCCATCAGCTTCAGGTTGTGCTCCAGACGCTCGGCGGACAGCGCGAGCACGGGCGTGGCGAAGCCGTCGGTGAAGAGGTTGCGGCGCTGGGCGGCCAGCTCGCCCACGGTCATCCCGTCCGCGTCCGGCGGGAGTCCCTTGAACCGGTGGTCGACGCGTTCCTCGGCCAGACGGGCGAGCGCCTCACTCTTCATGGAACCTCCCTGATCAGATGCGTTGCACATATTGCAATGCTCATTGCATGTGTCGCTCACTGCTGTCTAACATCCTGGCCACGCGAGGTCAACGAACGGAAGTCCCGCGACCCCCTCACCTCACCCCTCACCTCATCGAGGAGCCCAGAGCATCGTGACCGCCACCGGACCCTGCAACAGCCCCGACGCCGTCGACGTCGTCGCGCTCGGCGAGTCCATGGTCACGTTCCTTCCCACCCGGCCCGGCCGCCTCGCCGACGTACCCGCCTTCGAACGGGCCATCGGCGGCGCCGAGTCCAACGTGGCCTGCATGCTCGCCGCCGCCGGGCACTCCGCGCGCTGGGTCGGCCGGGTCGGCGCGGACGGCTTCGGCGACCATCTGGTGGAGACGATCGGCTCGTACGGCGTCGACGTCTCGGCCGTACGGCGCGACCCGGACCGCCCCACCGGCATCTACTTCCGCACCGCCGGGGACCGCGCCACCGACGCCCACGAGGTCGCCTATTACCGGTCCGGTTCGGCGGCCTCCGCGATGAAGGTCGGCGACGTCGACGAGGCGGCGCTCGGCGCGTGCCGCGTGCTGCACCTGTCCGGGATCACGGCGGCGCTCTCCGACGACTGCCTGGCGCTGATGCGGGAGCTGACGGCACCCCGCCCCGGGCGTCCGCTGGTCTCCTTCGACGTCAACTTCCGGCCCGGGCTGTGGCGGGACGCGGACGGGCCGGACGTGCTGCTGGAACTGGCGCGCCGCGCCGATCTGGTGTTCGTCGGCGACGACGAGGCCCGCCAGGCCTGGGGCCTGCACGGCGGCCGGGCCGTCCGGGAGGCGCTGCCCGAGCCGGAGACCGTCGTCGTCAAGCAGGGCCCGGCCGGGGCGACCGCGTTCGACAGCAACACGGACGGCCTGGAGGACGGCGACGGACAGGCGACGTCCGTCCGGGCACCCGAGGTCGACGTCGTCGCCCACGTCGGCGCCGGCGACGCCTTCGCCGCCGGCTACCTGTCCGCCACCCTGCGCGGGCTGCCCGTACGCGACCGGCTGCGCCACGGCCACCTCATGGCCGCCGCCGCGCTCACCGTCCCCGGAGACCTGGCCGTCCCCCCCGCCCGCGACCACGCCGACCGGCTGACCGCCCTCGACGAGGCCGCGTGGGGGACACTTCGACTCGGCCCCGGCTGGACAGGCACCGCCCAGGGAGCCGACGAGGAGGTACGTACGCCATGAGCCAGACCGTCGACCGAGCGCTGAGCATCCTGCCGCTGCTCGCCGAGGGACCCGCCGACCTCGGACAGGTCGCCGACCGCCTCGGCGTCCACAAGTCCACCGCCCTGCGGCTGCTGCGTACCCTCCACGAGCACGGCCTGGTCTACCGGCAGTCCGACCAGCGCTACCGCCTGGGCGCCCGCCTCTTCGCCCTCGCCCAGGAGGCGATGGAGAACCTCGACATCCGCGAGATCGCCCACCCCCACCTGACCCGGCTGAACGAGAGCTGCGGACACACCGTCCACCTCGCCGTGTACGAGGAGGGCGAGGTGCTCTACATCGACAAGGTGGAGAGCCGCTACCCGGTACGCATGTACTCGCGGATCGGCAAGCCGGTCGCCATCACCGTCGCCGCCGTGGCCAAACTGCTGCTGGCCGACCTGCCCGAGGCCGAGCGCCGCGCCGTCGCGGAGAAGCTCGACTACCCCCTCTACACGGCCCGTTCGACACCCAACGCCGCCGCCTTCCTCAAGGAGCTGACGACGGTGCGCGAACAGGGCTGGGCCACCGACCTCGGCGGCCACGAGGAGTCCATCAACTGCGTCGCCGCCCCCGTCCGGGGCGCCGACGGCCGGGTGGTCGCCGCGATGTCGGTCTCCGCGCCGAACGTCGTCGTCACCGCCGACGAGCTCCTCACGCTGCTCCCGCAGGTGCGCCGTACCGCGGACGCCATCAGCGGCGAGTACTCCGGGCGAACCCCCGTGACCACCCCCGCCACCACCCCGGACAGGGACGCCGTATGACCGAGAAGACCGCGCTCACCCCCAAGACCCACACCACCCCGCCCGCGAAGTTCTCCCACGGTGTGAAGAAGGGCAACATCCTCCAGGTCGCCGGCCAGGTCGGCTTCCTGCCCGCCGAGGAGGGCAAGCCCCCCACGCCCGCCGGTCCCACCCTGCGCGAGCAGACCCTCCAGACCCTCGCCAACGTCAAGGCGATCCTCGAAGAAGGCGGCGCGAGCTGGGACGACGTCATGATGATCCGCGTCTATCTGACGGACGTGGACCACTTCGCGGAGATGAACGACATCTACAACGCGTACTTCGAGGAGCAGGGCCTCACCCAGCCGCCCGCCGCGCGCACCACGGTCTACGTCGGCCTGCCCGCGGGACTCCTCGTCGAGATCGACGCGCTCGCCGTACTCGGCTGAGGAGCAGCGGCGCTCGGGCGTACGGCCCCAGGAGCGGCCGGTGGCGCTCGCGACGGTCGTCGGCATCATCGGTACGCCCCTGGTGCTGATCCTCGCGGCCACCTTCTCCTCGGTCGCGCTGGACCCGTCCACCGTCCGGTCGGTGATCGAGTTCCTCGGCCACCCGTTCGTGGCGCTGACGATCGCGCTGGTGCTGGCGTACTACCTGCCGGGCATCCGCCGGGGCTGGTCACGCAAGTCGCTGGAGACGGTGTCCACGGCGTCCCTGAAACCGGTCGGCAACATCCTGCTGGTGGTCGGCGCGGGCGGGGTCTGCGGCGCGGTCCTGAAGGCGAGCGGGGCGCCCAGGCCCTGTCGGACACCTTCAACGGCGTGGGCCTGCCGGTGATCGTGCTCTCCTACCTGATCTCGCTGGTGCTGCGGGTGGCGCAGGGCTCGGCGACGGTGGCGATCGTGACCACGGCGGGCATCGTGGCCCCGCTGCTGGCCGAGGGCCACCACTCGCAGGCCTTCGTCGCCCTGGTCATCATGGCGATCTCGGCCGGTTCCATCTTCGCCTCGCACGTCAACGACGGCGGCTTCTGGATGGTGGCGAAGTACTTCGGCATCAGCGAACGGGACACGCTCAAGACATGGACGGTGCTGGAGAGCGTGCTGTCGGTCGCGGGCTTCGCGGTGGCCGCCGTGCTGAGCCTGTTCGTCTGAGCGGGCGTCGGGCGGTGCCGTTGTAGGCATCCGATAACGAAGTCAGGGGCTGGCTGTGCCGGGCACAGGATTGTCGACCATACTGCCCGCTGTGGAGCAGCGCATAGGTTCGAGCAGCCAGCCCCTGAAGAGCGAGCCCGTGACGGGCGCCGGGTTCGACCCGGCGTTCATCCCCGGCCTCCCGATGCCGGCGACGGAGGAGCCGGACGACGCGAGGCCCGAGGACGCCGGGCTGGACGGGGAACCGGAGGACACGAGCCCGGAGGCCGAGAAGGCCGCCGCGGAAGGGCACGAGGAGCCTGCCGCGGAACGGCACGAGAAGGAGCCTGCCGCGGAAGGCGCCGAGGAGCCTGCCACGGCGGACGAGGCTCCCGACGGCCCCGTCTTCGAGGCCGCCGACCGCCGCGCCCGGATCGTCGCCGACCACAGGGGCGTACGTCTCAGCCTGGACGACCAGGAGTGCGAGTTCCGCTGGGAGGAGATCGGCGCCGTCGAGACGGCGACGCCTCGCTTCGGCAAGCGGTTCACGATCACCGTGCACACGCCCGAGCGCCGCTGGTACCCCATCGAGATCGAGGCTCCCTCCAGGTCCCGCTTCGGCGAGTGGGAGAGCCGGCTGGACGCGGTCCTGGACGCCTACTTCGACGACGGCGCGGCGGACGCCCAGGACGGCACGGCCGAGAAGGACGCGGCCCAGGAGGACACGGCGATCAGCCGATCTTGAGCCACTTCGGGTCGGTGGCGATCGCCTCCAGCTGCCGCATGGTCAGAGCCGGGGTCCGACGGGTCGCCGGGGTGTTCTGCGCGCCGGAGTTGAAGGCGCTGATGACCACCCGGCGGCCGTCGGGCCGGATGGTGTCCACGGTCCACATGACGATCCCGGCGATGCCCTTCTCGCCGGCCTGCTCACGCCGGACGACCTTGGTCCCGTCGGGCAGGGTCCTGGTCCCGGCCCCGAACAGCTCGCCCTCGACGTCCCGCGCGTCCGGCTGGACGTTGACCTGCACCAGGGTCGCGCCCCGGCCGTCGTCGACGACGACGTGCCCGAACTCGTAGTCGTCCGACCGGCTCAGGGAGACGATCTTCAGCCCGTGCGGCACCAGCCGGGCGAGCGTCGCCGTGACAGAGCCGTGGTGGGCCGTCGTCGCGCCCGGCGCGGCGGTCGTCCGGGGATCGACGGGGAGGGCGCCCGCGGCGGCCCGCCACTCGGGCGCGGTGGCCAGCGTCTTCAACTGCTCGGCGGACAACGGCGGTTCCGCGCGCGTGACGGGTGAGTCCTTCTCCGCGGCGGCGTTCCACTCCTGCACACCGACGTGCGCGCCCGTCGGCGTCACGAGTTCGGCGCGCCACAGTTTCGTCCCGCTGCGCTTGTTCGGATACTCGTAGCCCTTGAGGATCATCAGGGCGGAACCGTCGGACAGCTTGGTGCTGGTACAGGTGTCGTAGGCGATGTACACCCGCTCGGGGCACTGGGTGGTCTGGGTGGCTTCCTGGCTGCCCGGCGGGACCAGGCCGAGGGAGACGGCCACGGCGGCCTTGCCTCGTCCGTCGTCGTACACGACTTGGGCGAAGGCGCTGCCGCCGACGTCCTTCCCGGAGGGACCGCCGGCGGCCTTGGTGAGGGGGGTGCCGTCGGTCCCGCGTCCGTCCGGGGCGCTGAACCGGCCCTTGGGCAGCAGCCGTTCGAGGGTGCGGACGAGCTCCTGGGCGGAGACGCCGGAGCCGGAGGACCCGGACGCGTCCGCTCCCGGGCGGGCGGAGTCCGCCCGCCCCGAGGGCCGGCCGTCGGCCACGGACCGCCGCCCGCCGCCGTCGCCCTGCCCGCCGGGCAGGACCAGGGAGCCGCCCACCCCGATGAGCGCGACCGCGGCGACCCCGCCCACGACGGCGGCCCGTCGCCGCACCAGCAGCCGCCGCCCGCGCGCTCGGCCGCCGGCGGCCAGCTCCTGCTGGTCGGCCGCGAACGTGGAGCCGGCGTCGCGCAGGGCGTCGGCGAACCGTTCCTCGAAGGGGTCATGGTGTTCGTCGTGGTGTTCAGCAGGCATGGCGAACCGCCGTTTCTGGGACGTTGGTCGGTGATGCGGGTGCCGGAGGAACGGGTCAGGGGCGGGCGTACTCGCCGAGGGCGTCGCCGAGCAGCAGACGCAGCCGGGCGAGCGCGCGGACGCAGCGCGTCCGCACGGCGGCCGAGCTGGTGTTCATCACGGCGGCCGTCTCCTCGATGCTGCGGTCCTCCCAGTAGCGCAGGACGACCACCGCCCGGTCCTTGGGGGGCAGCTGGCCGAGCGCGTCCAGCAGGGTCAGGCGCAGCGGCGCGTCTCCGCCCGCGTCCGGCCCCGGGACGTCGGGGAGCACCTCGGTGGCACGCTCCCGCCGGCTGCTGTGGCGACGCCTGTGGGCGAGGAAGGTGCGGGTGAGGACGGTCTGGGCGTACCCCACCGGATTGCCGACCCGGGAGATCCGGCCCCAGCGGACGTACACCCGCCCCAGTGTCTCCTGGACGAGGTCCTCGGCGAGGTGGGTGTCCCCGCCCGTGAGCAGACAGGCGGACCGGTAGAGATGCCCGGCGCGCGCCGTGGCGAACTCCGGATACCCGTCGTACCCGTCTCCCCGCCCTTGCCTCATGCGTCCCCGCTTCCCGCTCGTCTCCGGCACTCTCACCTCATTGATGCGCCAGGCCCCCCGGAATGTTTCATCCGCCCGAGAACGCGGGCGACGCCCGGAACCCTGGGTGGGTCCGGGCGTCGCGTCGGGTGCGGCGTGTCAGGTCACGGCAGGGCGTGGACGTGGGCGCCGACCGAGTTGGACCAGGCGTTGCCGGCCGCGGCGTCCCAGTTGGTGGACCAGGTCATGGCACCGCGCAGGTCGGGGTAGGTCTTCGACGGCCTGAAGGTGCCGCAGTTGCTGAGCCTGGTCAGGCAGTCGAGGGCGTTGTTGACGGTGGTGGGCGAGACGTAGCCGCTGCCGGCGCCGCTGGGAGAGGCCGGGACGCCGAGGCCGACCTGGGACGGGGCGAGGCCGCCTTCGAGCTGGATGCAGGCCAGGGCGGTCAGGAAGTCCACCGAGCCCTGCGAGTACACCTTGCCGTCACAGCCCAGCATCGAACCGCTGTTGTAGTACTGCGTGTTGACGACCGTCAGGATGTCCTTGATGTTCAGGGCCGTCCTGAAGTAGCTGCCGGACGTCGACTGCATGTCGATCGTCTGCGGCGCCATGGTGATGATCAGGTTCGGCCCGGCCTTCGCGGACAGCGCGCGCAGCGCCTGCGACATGTAGGTCGGGTTCAGGCCGTTCTCCAGGTCGATGTCGACGCCGTCGAAGCCGTACGTCTGCATCAGGGAGTAGACCGAGTCGGCGAAGCGCGTCGCCGATGCCGAGTCGCTGACCGACACCGTGCCCTTCTCGCCGCCCACCGAGACGATGACCTTCTTGCCGGCCGCCTGCTTGGCCCTGATGTCCGCCTTGAACTGGTCGACGGTGTAGCCGCCCAGACCCGCGGAGTCGAGGTTGAAGGTGACGGCGCCGGGCGTGGTCGTGGCGTCGGCGAAGGCCACCGCGATGATGTCGTAGGCGGAGGGGACGTCCGAGATCTTCTGGACGGTCGCTCCGTTGTCGAAGTTCTGCCAGTAGCCGGTCACCGCGTGCTTGGGCAGGCCGGTGACCGGGCCGGGGCCGCCGCTGCCCGCCGTCGTGGCGGTCACCGTCGCCGACTTCGCCGACTCACCCGCCGCGTTGGTCGCCGTGACCTGGAAGGAGTACGACGTCGAGGCGGACAGGCCGGTCACGGTCGCCGAGGTGCCCGTCACCGACGAGACCTTCGTGCCGTTGCGGTAGACGTTGTAGCCGGTCGCGTTCGAGACCGTGCTCCAGGCCAGGGACACCGAGGACGACGTGGTCCCCGTCGCCGTCAGGCCGGCCGGGGCCGCCGGAACGGTGGGGGCCGGGTCACCGCCGCCGCCCCCGTCCGGGCCGAACACCGAGACGTCGTCGGCGTAGTAGGCGGCCGTGCCGTACCAGCCGTGCAGGTAGATCGTCACCGACGTGGTCGAGGAGCCGGTGGTGAAGGTGGTCCGGAGCTGCTTCCAGGACGGGGTGTCCGGCGTCCAGGTCGAGACGTCCGTGGTGCCGGTGCCGGTGGCGCCCAGGTAGGCGTAGCCGCCCTGCACCCACGCGCCCAGTGTGTACGTGGAGTTGGGCTTGACCGCGACGGTCTGGGTGCACTGGGCGTTGTCCAGCCCGGCCGGGGTGGCCTTCAGGGCGGCCGAGCCGCTGTGCACCGGGGAGGAGACGGTCGTACCGCTGCCGGCCGAGCACGTCCAGTTGCCCAGACCTGACTCGAATCCGGCGTTCTTGGCGTTGTTGACGTCGGCCGCCGACGCCTGGCCGGTGCCCGCGAGGGAGAGGGCGACGGCGGCGGTCACGGCTCCGGACCACATGCGCAGCGGCCGGAGCGGTCTGTTCGTTGGCATGCCTGGTACGCGGTCCACTGAGGCCTCCGGGGAAAAGAGAGGGGGGGATGGGAGGGGAGGGAGGTGCGGGCACGTGCGGGGAGGGAGCGGGGTGACGGCGGTCATGGGTGGGGGTGGGCACCGCTCGCCGTACAAGTTGGTCCAGACCAATTGTGTTGTCAAGAGGTCCAGACCAAACTGCCGTGCTCCTGGACCGCTTTGACGGCTCGTCCGTCGAAGCGTCCGCTCCGGGTCAAGGAAGGGAGGCCGGGCCCAACGCTTTCGGGCCGTTTGTGATGCTCAAGCTGCCCCGTTTTGCCGCGACTTGTGCAACAGCCGTTGCCACCCAGCTACGGATTCGCTGTTCTCCGGTCACAGAGGCGTGGATACAGTGCTGAGGTAGTCACGCAGTGAAGTCAACTGGGTGCACTGGAGGAACACGACGGTGCGCCGACAGGCGTCAAACGGGGAGCTGGCGTGTCAACTGCGATCGCTGTCACCGGCGCCGACATGGCGCTGCCCGCACAGGACGAGCGCACGGTGCCCGCCGTCGTCCTCCAGGACCTGGACCGGCGGCCGCTGGAACAGGCCCTGGACGGCATGCGGGCCCTGCTCGACCAGCACGGACACGTGATCGTCGTCTGCTCGCCCGCCGTCCCCGACGGGGTGCAGCGCCGGCTGCACACCGTCCGCTCCCTGCTGGAGAGCGACCGTATCGCCTTGTTCCGGCCCGAGCTGCCCCCGCTGGGCATCGCCGTCCTCGCCCGCCAGTTGAGGCAGCTGGCCTCCTGCGACCTCAGCCCCGGCGTCCTCGCCTCGGCGGGCCGCCTGCTCACCCACTACGTCCACTGCGGCGCCGTGCTCAACTCCGTCACCCGCCTGGACCGCGTCCCCGTCGGGCTCAAGGCCCATGCCAAGTCCTGGGTGCCGGGAAGCCAGTTCGGCGTGATCGCGCACCCGGAGCCGCAACTGGTCCGGCTCGGGCCGGAGGCCGTCCTCGCCGGGCCGGACTTCGCCACCTGGATGCTGGTCGCCAAGGGCCAGCTCCAGTCCGACTGGATCACCGGCACCCTCGCGCCGGCCTGGCGCGTCCTCGGGCTGCACGAGGCCGCCCTTCCGGCCGAGTCCACCGCCTGGTGGGGGACGGCGAAGCTGGTGGAGTTCTGCACCTACCTGCCCGACCTGTCCGTGCTGTACCAGCTCGTCACCTCGGTACGGCAGAGCGTGTGCCACTGGTGCGGCATCGACGTCATCGGAGACCGCTGCGTCTTCTGCTCCGCCACACCGCCGGGCACCGAGAGATCCGGCCGGCACAGTCACGCCTCCCTGGGTGAGCCGTGAGACGTGCGCCGCCGGTCGTACGCCGCCGGCCCGGGTGAGCCGCACCGCCGGCCTCACCGCCCCGCCATCCGACCCCGCTCGACGAGATCCCCGATGAGGTTGCACGGTCCATGAACTCCCGTCAGCGCCGCGGCGTGATACTCCTGCTCCTGTCCGTCGTCTGCGCCATCGGCGCGTTCGCCGGCGTGCTCTCCGTGATCAGCGACGTCAGGTCCAAGGTCGGCCCCGAGGTCACCGCGTACCAGCTCAAGAGCGACGTGAAGCCGTACACGCCGCTGAACGCGAGCCAGTTCGAGAAGATCAGGATGCCCGAGCGGTGGCTGTCGTCCAACGCGGTCACCGACCTCGCACAGATCCGGGGCAAGATCGCGGTCACCACGCTTCGGCACGGCTCCCTGCTGCAGAACGACATGATCGTGGATCAGCCGGCCCTCCAGCCGGGGCAGCAGGAGGTCGCCATCATGATCGATGCGGCGACCGGCGTGGCCGGCAAGATCACACCGGGCTCCACGGTCAACGTGTACGCCACCTTCCCCGGACAGCGTGAGGGCGACCCCGCCCAGTCCAAGATCATCGTGACCGGCGCCAAGGTGCTCGACGTGGGCGAGATCACCGCGCTGGACCCGAACGCCGACAACAAGAACCAGCAGTCCACCGAGACCGTCCCCATCACCTTCGCGCTCTCCACGATCGACGCCCAGCGCATCACCTACGCCGAGTCCTTCGCCCAGCGGGTCAGGCTCGCGCTGGTCGCGCCCGGCAGCGACACCAGCGTCCCGGCCAAGGACCGGACCTACGAACTCGCGAACGACAAGTGAGAGGCCCGCACGCATGCCCACCAGGATCCTCCCGGCAGTCGGCGACGCGGACGCGGTCCGGTCCCTCACGACACTGCTCAGCCAGCTCCCCGACGCGGAGCCGGTGACCCCTGTCGCCGACTCCACCCAGCTCGTCGACACCCTCGCGCGCCTGGCCGCCGAGTCCATCGACGAACTGCCCGAGGTCGTGGTGGTGCACGAGCGGATCGGCCCGGTGCCGGCCCTGGAGCTGATCCGCGAGGTCGCCCTGCGCTTCCCGGCGGTCGGCGTCATCCTCGTCACCTCCGACGCGAGCCCCGGCCTGTTCTCGGCCGCCATGGACTCGGGGGCACGGGGCCTGGTGGCCCTGCCACTGAGCTACGAGGAGCTGGTCAGCCGGGTGCAGGCGGTGGCCCAGTGGTCGGTGGGTGTACGGCGCCACCTCGGGCACGGCGGCGACGTGTTCACCGGGACGGGCGGCCGCGCGATCACGGTGAGCGGCGCCAAGGGCGGCGTGGGTGCCACGGTCACGGCCGTCCAACTGGCCCTGGCGGCACAGGCTTCCGGGCACAGCACCGTCCTGGTCGACATGGACCTCCAGGCCGGTGACATCGCCTCCTACCTGGACGTCCAGTTCCGCCGCTCGGTCGTGGACCTGGCCGCGATCACCGACATCTCCCCGCGGGTCCTGGCCGACGCCGTCTTCCGTCACGACACCGGCATGGCCCTGCTGCTCGCTCCCGGCGAGGGCGAACGCGGCGAGGAGGTCACCGACCGCGCGGCCCGCCAGATCGTCAGCGCCCTGCGCTCCCGCTACGAGGTCGTCGTCCTGGACTGCGGCGCCCAGCTGAGCGGCGCCGGCGCGGCCGCCGTGGAGATGGCCGACACCGCGCTGCTGGTCACCACCCCGGACGTGGTCGCGGTGCGCGGCGCCAAACGGACGGTACGGATGTGGGACCGGCTCCAGATCCGCAAGGCCGAGGAGACGACGATCGTCGTCAACCGCCACACCCGCGGTACCGAGATCCAGCCGCCGCTCATCCAGAAGATCACCGGCACGGCGGTGGCGGGCACGGCGATCCCCGCGAACTTCAAGGAACTCCAGGGCGCCGTGGACGCCGGCCGCATCCACGAGCTGGACCACAGGAGCACGGTCAAGCAGGCCCTGTGGGGCCTCGCGGCCGAGCTGGGCATCGTCAGGACACCCGAGGGGGACCGCAAGGGCGGAGGCCGGCTGAAGGGCGACCGGGGATCGGTGAGTTTCCGGCGGCGCAAGGGGGCAGGGGGATGAGGGGACGTGCGGTTGATGCGGGGCGGCGGTTACGGCGCCGGCTCCGCCCGGACAGCGGCCCACGGCTGCGGCTCCGCTCGGACAGCGGGCAGGTCGCCATCGAGTTCCTCGGCATGGCGCCGACCATCATCGTCACGCTGGTGCTGCTGTGGCAGTGCGTGCTGCTGGGATACACGTACACGCTCGCGGGGAATGCTGCCGACGAGGCGGTGCGGGCGGGGGCGGTGGGGGAGGCATGTCAGCAGGCGGGGGAGAAGGATCTGCCGAGCGCGTGGCAGGGCGCCGAGATCAGCTGCGGCGGACAGGGGACCGGCTACGTCACGGCCGACGTACGCATGAAAGTCCCCGTCCTCGTCCCCGGCCTGATCGGTTTTCCGATCCCGGTGACGGCCCACGCCGGTGCCGTGGAGGAGGTGCCGCACTGACATGCCGTACGCACGCGGACGCACCCACCGGGACGGCGGGCAGGTCGCCGTCGAGTACCTGGGATTCATCCCGGTCCTGATGCTGGTCGCCATGGCCGCCATTCAGATCGGGCTCGTCGCCTACACCGCCATGCAGGCGGGGACGGCGGCCCGGGCGGGCGCACGTGCCGCCTCACTCCAGCAGAGCGCTCAGCAGGCCTGCGCCCGGGCGGTCAGCGGCCGGCTCGCGAGCGGGACCACCTGCGTGGCGTCGTCCGGCGGCGACACGGTCACCGTCACCGCCACCGTCCACATCCCGTCGATCATCCCGTTCTGGGATCCCATCGGTGACGCCCACAAGACCGCCACCATGCCGCTCGACCACTGACCGAGGACGAGGAGCCCTGGACCCATGAGCCTCCGCGCACGCATCAACTCCCCCGAGGAGCAGGCAGCCCGGGGCGAGGACGGTCGTCTCGTCGCCTCCTACCGGGCGAAGCTGCTGGAGGAGATCGACCTCGCGGAGATGAGTTCGCTGGCCGCCGCCGAGCGGCGGGTGCGGCTGGAGCGGGTGCTGGGACACATCATCAGCCGGGAGGGCCCGGTCCTGTCGACCGTCGAGCGCTCGCAGCTGATCCGCCGGGTGGTGGACGAGGCACTGGGGCTCGGCATCCTCGAACCGCTCCTGGAGGACGCCTCCATCACCGAGATCATGGTCAACGGCCCGGACGCGATCTTCGTCGAGCGCGGCGGCCGGGTCGAGCAGCTCCCGATCCGCTTCGCCTCCACCGACCAGCTGATGCAGACGATCGAGCGGATCGTCTCCACGGTCAACCGGCGGGTGGACGAGTCGAATCCGATGGTCGACGCCCGGCTCCCGTCCGGCGAGCGCGTCAACGTGATCATCCCGCCGCTGTCGCTCACCGGCCCCACCCTCACCATCCGCCGCTTCCCGCGCTCCTTCACCCTCCATGAGCTGATCGGCTTCGGCTCGCTCGACGAGCACATGCTGTTCCTGCTGGCCGGGCTGGTGCAGGCGAAGTTCAACATCATCGTCTCGGGCGCCACCGGCACCGGAAAGACGACCCTGCTCAACGCCCTGTCCGGGCTGATCCCCGGAGGCGAGCGCATCATCACCATCGAGGACTCCGCCGAACTCCAACTCCAGCAGCAGCATGTGATCCGGCTGGAGTCCCGCCCGCCGAACGTCGAGGGGCGGGGCCAGATCACCATTCGCGACCTGGTGCGCAACTCGCTGCGCATGCGCCCCGACCGCATCGTCGTCGGTGAGGTCCGCGGCGGCGAGTCCCTGGACATGCTCCAGGCGATGTCGACCGGTCACGACGGCTCCCTCGCCACCGTGCACGCCAACAGCGCCGAGGACGCGCTGATGCGCCTGCAGACGCTGGCCTCCATGTCCGACGTGGAGGTGCCCTTCGTGGCGCTGCACGACCAGATCAACAGCGCCGTCGACGTGATCGTCCAGCTCACCCGCTTCGCCGACGGCGCCCGCCGGGTCACCGAGATCGCCGTACTCGACAGCCACGGCAGCGAGCCGTACCGGCTGGCGACCGTGGCCCGCTTCGCCGCACAGCCCATGACGGCCGACGGCCGGATCTACGGCGCCTTCGAGCACCACCCGCTGCCCCGCCGCACCGCAGACCGCCTCTACATGGCGAGCCAGTCCGTCCCCCAGGCGTTCGGCGTCGCCCAGTCCGCAGACCAGTTGGCCACCCGAGAAGCCCGGTAGGCAGGTAGGAAGCGTCCCCATGGATCTGAGCACCCTCGTCACCCTCACCACCGGCGTCACCCTGCTGACCTGCGTCCTGGCCGTCGTGGGCCTGCACGCCTACGCCACCGGCCGGGCCCAGCGCGCGGCACTCGTCGACCGGCTCTCCCGGACCGGACAGGTCACGGTCGGCCGCCGACGCCGCTTCCGCACCCTGGACCGCCGTCTGCGCCGCACCAAGCCGGGCCGCAGGCTGGAACTGAGGCTGGCGGCGACGGGTCTGGACGTCACGCCGGGCGAGTTCTTCGCCTGCATGCTCGCCGCGGTGGCCGCCCTGTGGCTGATCGGCCAGGCCGCCCTGGCCCCCTTCTTCGGACCGCTGGCGGGGCTCCTCGGCATCGGGGCGGCGATGCAGTTCCTCAGCTGGCAGCGCCAGAAACGCATCGAGAAGTTCATCAACCAGCTTCCCGAGCTGGCCCGCATCCTCGCCAACGCCACCCAGGCAGGCCTCGCCCTGCGCACCGCCATCGGCATGGCGGCGGAGGAACTGGAGGCCCCGGCGGGCGAGGAACTGAGCAAGGTGGCCCACCAGCTGGCGCTGGGATCGTCCATGGACGACGCGCTGGGCGAGCTGGCCGACCGCCTCCCCTCCCGCGAACTGGTCGTCCTGGTCACCACGCTCGTCCTGTCCAACCGGGCGGGCGGACAGGTGGTCAGCGCCCTGCGGAACCTCACCGAGACCCTGGAGGAACGCAAGGAGACCCGCCGCGAGATCCGCACCCAGCTCTCCCAGGTCAACATGACCTCCTACGCCGTCCCCGTCCTCGGCGTCGGCGCGCTCTTCCTCATGAACGGCGTCAAGGCGGGCGCGCTGGACCGGATGACGGGCTCCCCGATCGGCCAGGCCGCGGTCATCGTCGCGTTCGCGCTGTACGCCGTCGGCTTCATCCTCATCCGCCGTCTGTCCCGCATCGACGTCTGAGCCAGAGCCCAAGGAAGGGGGATCCGGGATGGCACTGCTGCTCGCACTGGTGATGGGCCTCAGCGTCTGGGGCGTCTTCGCCGGCATCCGCATGTACCGGGCGGACGCCCGGCTGCCCAGCGACCTGGCGCTGGCCCTGGAGGTCGGCTCCACCCGCACCGGCGCGGTCGACTCCGTCATCGACCGCCTCGGCATGCGCTACGCCCCGGCCGTACTGCGCCTGATGGGCCCCAAACTGGTGGCCAAGTACCGCCGCAAGATCGACCTGGCGGGCAACCCGGGCGGCCTGACGATCGACCGCTACGCCGCCCGGCGCGCGGTGTACGGCTTCCTGGGCGGCGTGGGCGGCCTGGTGTTCCTGCTGCGCGGCCAGTTCATCGTGGCGCTGCTCCTGTTCGCCTTCGGCGCGTTCTGGACGGAGGTCGGCATCTGGTCGGCCATCCGCGTCCGCAAGGACGTCATCGAACGGACCCTGCCGGACTTCCTGGACGTACTGGCCGTCGTGGTCAGCGCCGGCTTGGGCTTCCGCCAGGCGCTGGACCGGGTCGCCTCCCGGTACGAGGGCCCCTGGGCGGACGAACTGCGCATCACCCTGCGCCAGATGGACCTCGGCATGAGCCGCCGCCAGGCCTTCGCGGAACTGCGCCGCCGCAACGACTCCGAGCAGGTCGCCATGTTCGTCACGGCGCTCCAGCAGGGCGAGGAACTCGGCGCGCCCATCGTGGACACCCTGGTCGCCCTCGCCAAGGACATGCGCCGCACCGACGCGCAGAACGCCCGCCGCAAGGCCGCCCGCGCCGTACCCAAGGCCACCATGATGATCACCACCTTCATGGTCCCGGCCACCATGATCCTCCTCACCGCGGGCCTCCTCCTGGGCTCCGGCGTGGACTTCGGCACGGTCACGGGCAAGTAGAGGGGGCGAGGAGATCATGACGACGGCGGAGGAACGAACAGGACGCACGGCACGCACAGAGCGCACGGCACGCACCGGCCTGCTGCGCCGCCGCCCGAGAACCGCCGAGATCACCACGCCCCCGGCGGGCACGGTTCTCCCCGCCTACGTCCGCACGGGCGCACCGGACATCCCGGTCACCTCGGTGACCCCGGCGCTGCCGCCGGGCTGGGAACCGGCGGAGGGCACGAGGACCCTGCCGCCGCCCGCACCGAAAGCCGGCGGCGTAAACGTCCCGCAGGGGCCGCCCGCACCCGACCACGCGGGTCGCACGACCGGCGCAGCCGGCGCGGCTTCGCTTGCGTCCGGCGACACGGCCCCGGCCGTAGGCGGGGCCCAGGCCGGGACGACGGCCCACTCCCCGGGGGGCCTCGCCCCGGAGAAGATCCAGATCAGCGCCCTTCAGGCGATGTGCCGCCACGTCTTCGCCTTCCGCCTGGCGATGACCGCCCTCTCCGCGCCCGCCGCCCTGGTCCACGCCGCCCCCGGTCTGGCCACCCGCCTGGTGGGCGCGGCCGTCGTCGTCACCTTCATGGGCTCGTACGTCCTGTTCCGGGACTGGGAACGGTTCGGCCCGCTCCTGCTGCGCCACCCCACCCTGCTGGCCGTGGACACCCTCTTCGGTTCGCTGCTGCTGATCGCGGCCGGCACGGACAGCACCCTGGCCTACGTCAGCGTCTGCACACCGCTGCTCGCCGGCCTCGTCTACAGCTGGCGCGGAGCGGCGGTCTTCGCCTCGCTCCAGTCGCTGATCCTGCTCGTCGTCCACACCGGTGACCGGGAGCCGCACACGAACCTGGCCCAGTCGGCCCTGTTCCCCGGCCTGTGCCTGATCGCGGGCGCCGCGGGCGCGACCCAGCGCACGCTGCTGCTCCGCTTCGGCGAGGCCACCCGCGCCCTGACCACGGTCCAGGCCCGCCTGGCGGTCACGGAGGCGGTCGGCGCCGAACGCGCCCGCCTGGCCCGCGAGATGCACGACTCGGTGGCGAAGACCCTGCACGGCGTGGCGATGGCCGCCGACGGACTGGCGGGCTCGGCGGGCGACGCGGCCCGCATGGACCCGGCCCTGGTCAGACACCAGGCGGAACTGGTCGCCCGCTCGGCCCGCAGAGCCGCCGCCGAGGCCCGCGAGCTGCTGACCGACCTGCGCCGCGAGCACGACCCGGCCCACGGCACGGACGTCCTGGTGGAACTCGCCGCCCGCACCCGTGACTTCGGCGACCGCACCGGCCTGCCCGCCGCCTACCGCCCGACGGGCGCGCCCGGCGTACCACCCATCCCGCCGGCCGTGGCCCGCCAGCTCCTGACCATCGCCTCGGAAGCCATGGAGAACGCACACCGCCACGCGGCCCCGACCCGGGTGGACGTGGAGGCGGGCGTCCACGGCGACCTGCTGCGCATCAGCGTCCACGACGACGGAAGGGGCCTGCCGCCCGGCACCACGCTGGAACAACTGCGCCGCACCGGCCACTTCGGCCTGGTCGGCATGGTCGAGCGTGCCGCCTCGGTGGGCGCCCGCATCCGCATCGGCCGCGGCAACCACCCCAAGGGGACGGAGGTCCGGGTGGAACTCCCCGTGGGCGCGCTCACGACACCGACAGCACCCACGGCACCCACGACGTGAGAGGAGGAGGGCGCGCATGCACGACCAGACACCGGACCCCTTCGAGGCCCTGCCGCCCGCGACACCACCCCCACCCTTGCGCGTTGTCGTGGCGGACGACAACCCGGTGGTCCGCGCCGGCCTGACGGCGCTGCTCTCCGGACGCGCGGACATCACGGTGGTCGCGGAGGCGGCGGACGGCCGGACGGCCTGGGAGGCTGCCCACGCGCACCGCCCGGACGTCGTCCTGCTCGACGTCCGCATGCCGGGCGTGGACGGCATCTCCGCGCTCCCGTACCTGGTACGGATCGCCCCGGTCCTGATGCTGACTTACAGCCGCGAGTCCGAGATCGTCCAGGAGGCCCTGCGCCGGGGCGCGGGCGGCTACCTGGTCCATGGCGAGTTCACGGCGGACCAACTGGTCGACGCCGTACGGGACATCAAGGAGGGCAGGCCCCACTTCACCCCCACGGCGGCCGGGGCGCTGCTGGCCCAGCTGCGCCGGGACCGACCGTCCAGCGGCCTCCCCGAGAGTCCGGGAGATGCGACTGCACACGGGCCGCAGCACTCAACACCAGTTGTGAGCCCGACTTCTGCTCAACCTCTTTCGCAACTGCAACCGAATATGGGACAGTCGTCGTCCGAGTGGTCAGGTGGTGTCCGCCCGGCCGCCGTCGACAGGTCGAGGTTCCAACTCAGCGCGAGGGAGGCGGAGATCATGGACCTCATCGCGTCCGGCATGACCAATCAGCAGATCGCCGCCACCTGCTTCATCAGCGAGAAGACCGTCAAGAACCACATCAACCGCATCTTCGCCAAACTCCACAGCACCAGCCGGGCCGAGGCCGCCGCGAAGTGGCTCGGCACGGCTCCCGACCCGTCGCCACGAGGGCTGAGGTGACCTGAGATGACCACGGTACGGGGGAGCGGCGGCTGGGTCTCCCTTTGGGCCCGGGAATGGGCCCGGGGGCCCTCTGGCGGCAGGGCGCTTCCGCCCTACCTTTCCGGTGTCGCAAGCGGCGCGACGACTCGACCCGGAGGGGAACACCATGAGCGACCTGATGCTGAAGACCGCGGTGGCGACCAAGGTCCGCGTGAACGGCTGGAAGAACACGACGGCCCAGGCACTCCAGCGCCGCGCCGACGACAGGGGTCAGACCGCGGTCGAGTACCTGGGGATCATCGCCGTGGTGGTGGCGATCGTGCTGGCGATTACGGGGACCAGCATCGGCCAGACGATCCTGGGCAAAATCACCGGCCTTATCGGCAAGGTCGGCAATTGACGCGAGCGCGACGCCACGGCGACGCAGGGCAGGCCTTCCCCATCTACATCACGGTGGTGGGGGGCCTGCTCTTTCTTGCGCTCGCCTACTTCGCGGTCGGCCAGGCGACGGTGAACCGCAGCGGTGCACAGACGGCGGCCGACGCGGCGGCACTCGCGGCGGCTCAGGAGAGGCGCGATCAACTCGCCGACCAGTGGATGAAGGACGTGCTCGATCCGACCAAATGGCAGCGGATCTTTGACGGCACCGGTCCAGCGCTCAGCTCTCCCTGCTGGCGGGCGTCTGAGCTGGCCTCACGGAACTACGCCCGTGTGCTGAGTTGTCGACCGAACGGCCCGCTGTCCTACACGGTCGATGTCGAGACGAGCAAGTCCATGGGCAAGTCGGTCGTCCCCATCACGGAGCGCAAGCACTCAAAGGCGCATGCCGAAGCTGTGATCACAGGGCGCTGCGAGTTCAAGCCCTTGCCCGCGAACGCGGGGTCCGATGCGCTACCCCGCCTCACCTGCAAGGGCGGGAAGTACTGGGACATCGATCCGAAGGATCTCACCGATCTGCCGAAGCCTCAGGACCTCTTTGATGTCCGCCTGGTCGGCTGACGAACGAACGACGAGTGATGAAGGAAGCAGAGTGATGAGTATTCGGTTCACTGCAAAGACCCGCAGGAGGATGGTCGCGCTGACCGTCGCGGCCGGTCTGGCCGTCGGTGTGGCAGGTTGCGGTGGCGGCGGTGGTGACGACAAGAAGCCTGACACCTCCGCATCGGCCACGAAGAGCAGTGGATCTAATCCGAGTGCGCAGGAGGGGCAGTCCCAGACGCCGCTGGCCGAACTGCAGGGCCAGGACGGGCTGCTTCTTAAGATCACCTCTGCTCAGCGCGATTCGGGTGGGTTCGTCACTGTCAACGGGACGCTCAAGAACGACGGTGCCAAATCGGTGGTCGTCCCGCCTCAGACGAGCGGCAACGAAACCGAGATCATCAAGAACGGTCCGTCCCTCGGAGGTGCCACCCTTGTGGACTCCAAGGGGAAGAAGCGCTACTACGTGCTACGAGACACAGACGGTCGGCCGCTGACGACAACTGGTCTTGGGAACATGGAAGCAGGGCAGTCGCTCCCTGTATTCATGCAATTCCCGTCTCCCCCCGAGGGAACGAACGAAGTTTCCCTTCAGGTGCCCACCTTCTCCAGCGGCACCATCAAGATCTCCGGTTGAGGCGGCCCACATGACCCACACCCGACCCCGCCTCACCCGCACCCTGACAACCGCCACCCTCCTCGTCGCGGCGAACCTGTACGGCGCCGCGGCGGCCCACGCCGACACGGGCCCGAGCGAGCCGCCAGGCACCGAACCCTCGGCCTTCGCCCCGGTGAAGGTCGACCCGAACGACCCGGACCTGAAGCTGCCTGAGGGGGCCACGCTCGCCGCGCCCAAAGTGCTGGACATCAAGTCGGTGGTGGAGGACCAGGGCGGCGAGGAGCGCCGGGAGGACACGAACGCGGATGTGACGTTCGCGCTCCAGGCGGAGGTGCTGTTCGCGAAGGACAGCGCGAAGCTGAGCGACCGGGCGAAGGCCCGTATCGATGCGATCGCGCAGGAGATCAAGAAGCAGCACGCGACCCAGGTCCGCGTCTTCGGCTTCACCGACAACCTGGGCACCCACGAACACGGCGTGGTCCTGTCCAAGCAGCGGGCGAACGCCGTCCAGGACGTCCTCTCCCAGGAGCTGAACGACCCGAACATCACGTTCGACGTGCGCGGCTACGCCGAGCAGTACCCCATCGCGGACAACTCCACGGAGGACGGCCGCAAGAAGAACCGCCGGGTGGAGGTGACGTTCCCGCGCACGCAGGGCTGATCCACCGCAGTGAAACGGGTCAGTACTCCTTGTCGAGGTTCGTACCCTCGGGGGCACGGAAGCAGCCGGACACAACGGTGACTTCGATTTTGGGTTGCGCTTCGTGGGGATGGGTCGGGGTGGACACCACGAGGACGGCGTTCATCGAAAATGGTTCTGCCGTTGAGTCCGCTGTGATTTCGAAAAGTTTGGCCTTGCTGCTGTTGGGGCCGTAGTCGACGATTTTCCAACCATGCTTGGGGAGATCCTCCCTCAAACGCTGGAATGCTTGCTTCAACTTGTCTTCCGGTACCTGGTAGATCGACCAGGGGTGCCGCATGCGGTAGAAGTGGTCGGGGTCCTGGTCGCAGAGAGAGACGCCGGCTCCGCCTTCCGTGACCGTCCCTTCCTTGATGTCGATCACGTCGAGAATCTGGCTGGAGATGTGGTTGGCCTTTGATCTGGCCTGGTCCACGGCGAGGGTTGTCGGCTTGGGGTCATTACCGCTGCCGGACACATCGTTGTTCTTCACGTCTGTCGAACATCCCGTTACGAGAAGGGGTAAAGCGAAGGCGATGGAGGCCAGGACGTTTCGGCGTCGGCGCCGCAGCTTGCTGTTCGGACTCAATCTTCTTCCTTGACTAGGTCATACTGGCCGACGACCACTCGGGCCTGGTTTTTCAACGACGTCGACTCTTTGTCCCAGTAGCCGCTGTGCCCACTGGTGTCCACGTCCATCCGGTGCCCCCCGAACGCCTCGTCGGACGGGATCGTGGTGATGTAGCCCGCGTCGTAGGGGACCCCGTGCCAGTGCGCGACACCCCACTTATGGCCTCCCAGGAAGTCACGGCCGATGTAGGGAACTGGGTCGGTGCGGGCGGCTTCAGACCACACATGACCTCTGCCCACGTCGAGATCGCCTGCATCACCGACGAGCATGCCAGGGCTACCGGCGACGACGATGTCGTCGGCAGCGATCTGGTGTTCCTTGGCCGCGGCCCCGACGACCGTGGTGCCGTAGCTGTGGGCGATCACTGTTGTATGGCTGGCGGCGTCACCGCCCTGGGCGGTCTGCAGGCCGTCCAGGAAGTTGTTCAGCTCGGGCGCTGCGTCATAGGCGTAGCTCGGACTCGGGGAGTCGGTCAGGACGTTTTGTGGAGCGTCGTAACCGATCCACGTGATGGTGGCCGTGGACTCAGCCGGGGCCTGGGTCCGGGCTTCCTGCCACACGTCCGTCATCCGCTTGATGTCCTTGCCTGCACCCTCAAGTCCCGCCCCGGTCCCCGGAACGTACACCGCCGTGTTGTCCGCCGTGTCCGGGTTCCCGTTCGCGATGATCGCCTGCCCGTTTCCCTTCGTGTCAAAGCCCAGCAGGTATGCCTGAGGAAGGCCTGGATCACCGTTCTTGTCCGGGATCCCGCCGGCATCCAAGCGGGCCTGGATCGCGTCCATGCCTTTGAGCTGGGACCGGAGATTTTCCCCGCCCTTCTCCCTCCATTGCTGCCAGATCGGATTGACGACGGCTGAGGGAGGGTCTCCGACCTGGACGTACTGGGGCGGCTCGGGGCCAAGACGTTCGTACTGCTGCCACACGCGTGCCCACGTTTCCGCAAGTACCAGCCGATTGGAGGTGTCACGGACCTCGGACGGGAGGCCGTTGAGCGCTCCGACCTCGGCCGGGTAGAGCGTCGCGTACTCGTCGCGCTGGTCGTCGGTGAGACTGTCCCACCACTTCCTGTTCTCGTCCGGGGACTTCCCGTGCGGGATGTCCTTCTTGCGGAGGAAGTTCCCTACGGCTTTGCGGACGGCCTTCATGTCCTCGGCGGCGTCCACGAGCATAGTGTCGGTGACGTCCAGCCCGGCCGGTGCCTTGAGCTTGCGCAGCACCGCGGCGTAGCGGGTGTCGATCTCTTCGGCTTCACGCACCGCGCTCGCGATCCGCTCCGCGATGTCCTCGGCCTTGGCCTTGTTGGGATTGCCTCGGCCCTCGCCCGTGCCGGGCTGAGCGGGGACGGGGGCGCCGGTGCGTGCCGTCCCTCCGGCAGCCCCTGGGGCGTATGGTCCAGAAAGGCCGGATGTCGATGTGTCGCTGCCCGTGAGAGGCGCAGGGTACGTCACCGAACCATCTTCGTTCACCGTGAACTTGAGAGTGTCGGCGTCTTCCAGCGCCTGTTTCAGGTTTCTCTGCGCCACCTCGAGATCCACGGCGAAGGACTCGAGGGTGGTTCGGACCAGGCCGCACTCGCTGTGGATGTACTGGTAGTTGCGACTGAGGCGGCCAAGGTCACCGACCGCCTTGGTGGCCGTTTCGCCCTTCTGGGTCGACCGTACGGGCATGCTCATCTCCCGTTCGACCCGTAAGCGGGCGGCGTCGGCGCGGTGGCTGACCTTGCCCCAGCCGTCTGCCGTGTCCCGGTACTGGGACAGCTTCAGGTCGCGCAACTGCTGCCAGGTGGGCATCGACGTCACCGGGCCCATTCCGGTGTGTTGCCCACGCGAACACCGTCCGCCCGACCCTTGACCTGGTGATCGACCTCACCGAAGTGCCTGCCGATCTTGGCCAGCGTCCCGTGCAGCCGCCCGCATTCGTCCCCCACGGCGGTCAGTCGTGCTTCCCACGTCGTGCGTACCTCTTGGAACACGGCTGGGCAGGCAAACCCTTCGGTGCCGCCTGCTGCGCCCACGTGGGCAAGCTTCAGGTCGGTCAGTCCGCCGGCAGTGGCCGTGCGAAGTTCGTCGGCCACCCCGGACGCACTCGTCCACGGCGTCTTGCGGATCTGCAGGTCGGCGCTGGCGCCGCCTCCCGAGCTGGAGCTGCCCTGGTCGGCCGGCAGCTGGTTGAGCTGCATCCGTGCGGACTGCCGCTCAGCCGCCGCCGTTTTGAGGTGTTCCCACTCCTCCCAAGCCATGCGTGGAGCCTCCCCCGGTGTCTTGCCGTACGCCGCTGTGAATGTTCGATCGCAACCTTGCGGTGGTCGCGTAGCACAGTAGCGACGGTGCGTGACGTGCCCCATCCGTATCGGCCACCAGCCCGTCTGAGTATGGGTACTCAGACAGCACCCGGTCCCCGGCTGGACGGGCAAATGCAAAATGGGGCGAACCTGGCGCTGAACCTCGCATCATTCGACCACGGGCCGCGAGTCCGCCTACCAGGCGTATACGTCACGTATACTCATGGCATGGCCGACGTGATGATTCGTGTGCCCGCCGAAGTCCGTGACCAGCTCGCTGCCGTGGCCGAGGCGAGGGGAACCAGCCTGCGGGCCCTCATGCAGGAGATAGCTGCTCAGACGCTGACTCCTGAGCAGATCAAGGAGCGAGCCGACCGTACCCGTGCCCTCCTCGCCGAGCGTTTTGGGCATTATGTGACGGATGAGGAGTCGGCCGAGATGCGGCGCAAAATGCGGGAGGCCACCGCCGCCCACCGTGCTGCTCTTGGGGGGTTGGAGTCGTCCGGTTGAGTCAGATGATCGAGTACTACGTCCTCGACACCCCCACGCTGCTGGCGATGGGCGGTGACAAGCAGGTTTCGGGCCTTATCCACGCGGCGGCGTCCACTGATGACGTGCGGCTGTGGACACCAGTGCTGTGCCTCCTGGAGGCCGAGCGCGAGCGTGCGGGAATCGTCGCTCACGTCGGTGTACTCCTGGATGTGCTCCGCGTTGTCGACGACGACTACGCGATGGCCACGACCATCGCCGAGCTGCTCCGCGACGGGGTCGCGTTCGGTGTAGCCGCCGCCGTGCACGTGGCGCGGCCGAACCCGGTGATTGCCGACGGGGCGCTGGTGGCCACGGTCCGGCCGGAAGCCTATGACGGCCTCGGAGTCGGGGTCATGGACCTGAACCGATGACGGGGCTCACAGCAGGTGATCGGCCTTGCCGGCCTTGATCTCCTGGATCAGGGCCCGGAGGGCGTCTCTGCTGTCGGTCAGGGGGCGGTCTTCCTGACCGGCGACGGCGATGTAGGCGTTGCCTTCGGTGTCGGTGCCTATGCGGAAGCAGTTGGCGCCTTCTCCGCAGAAGGGATCTTCCCAGGTGACGGTTGACATGGCGTGACGGCTCCTCAGAGGTCGGTGGCGACGGCACGGATGAAGTCGCGTGACGCGTCGGGCGGCAGTGCCACGGACTCCGCCGCTGCGAGGACGGCTCGGTACTTGTCGAGCTGGCGCTCCGAGTCGATGAACTCTGGTCCGTGAGTGCTGTCGAGTTCCACTGTGTCGAGCTGGGGTACGGACGACTCGGCGTACACGACGGACTGTCCGGCTCCGGGAAAGCCTCCCGCCTTGAAGGGGATGACCCGTAGCGTCACAGTGTCACGCTCGGAGGTGCGCAACAGGTGTTCCAGTTGCCTGCGGGCGACGGCGGTTCCGCCGAACTCCATGCGCAGCGCGGCTTCGTGGACAATGGCGTCCAGCCGGGCAGGGGCCGGGCGGTCGAGCACCTGCTGTCGGTCCATGCGCTGCGAAACGCGGAGTTCGATGTCTGCCTTCGGCAGGGCGGGAATCACCGCCTGGAAGACAGCGTGCGCGTGTTTCTCGGTCTGCAGCAGGCCGGGCAGGTGCACGCTCACCGCGATCCGTAAGCGCTCGGCGTGCCATTCCAACTCGGCGATGTCCAGAAAACTGTCGGGCAGTTGCCCGCGATATGTCTCCCACCACCCTTTGCCGCGATCCGCGGCCATGGCGGCCAGCGCCTCGACAAGGGATCGATCCGCGCATCCGTAGTTGCTCGCCAGGGTCCGCACGCGTTCGGGGCTGATGCCCGAGCGGCCGGACTCCATGTTGGGGACGTTCGTTCGCGGAACACCCAGCAGTCCGGCGGCGTATTCGGTCGTCATGCCGGCCGCGACGCGCAGCTTGCGCAGTTCGAGGCCCAGGCGCCGTTGGCGCGCCGTCGGTGCACTTCTGGGCGCCATGCTCCCCTCCTGACCATCGCCTGACGGGGGCCAGTCTGCCCGTCCGGTCAACGGCCGGTCCACTCGATGGGGGCCGATTTCGGGGAGTTGGTAGTACGTGTACTCCGTCTTGTCCTACTGTCCGTGACAGGTCGACCACGACCCTCCGCCCCGACGGAAGTGCATCACCCGTGCCCAGCCAGGCCCAGGTGACAGGCCACCGTGCGCATGTGCGGAGCGACGACCAACCCCACTGACCAAGGGAGTTGCCATGTCCGTACCCGCGATCTCGGCCTGCCCGCCCGTCACCCCGGTCGACTGGCCCGGCACACCCCCGACCCCCGAAACCCTCCACTACAGCCTCACTCTCCCCGCCGGGCCGCGCACCCCGGCGATCGCCCGCGCGACCACCCGCACGGTTCTGTCTGCGCACGGCCTCGCCGACATGACCGACCCCGCCGTCCAGGTGGCGAGCGAACTCACCGCGTGCGCGTGCCGTTTCACGACCTCCCCGGAGGTGTACTTCTGTCTGCGCTACCGGGACGACGCCCTCCGCGTCCTCCTCTACGACGCGCACCCCCGCCACACCCACCCCCGCCACGCGGCCGCATGCGAGGCGCGCCGCCGCTCGTGCCTTCGCCTGCCGGCGTGCGTGGTCCGTGCCTGTGGCGGCGACTGGGGCTTCGGTGACGCCCGCGAGCCGGGAGGCGGTACGCGCACGTGGGTGGTGCTGCCCAGGGAGGGGTCGAGGGCGTACCTCGCACCCGGACGCCCGAATCCGTGACGGCGACCTGGCAGTGCGCGGTTTGGGTGCCGGTCTGGGTCCACGGGCCCATCCTGGGCGGGCACTTGCTTCCTAGCCTCCCCCTAGGTGCGTCGACACGGGGGGAGGGAGCATGGCCTCGATCGGGGGAGTGCCGGAGTCCGAGGGGTCGTGGCCGTCCGGCGGGGGGCGGCGGAACATGCCGCGCCCGCTGTCCGTGGCGCTCGTGCTGGTGCACACGCTGTTCGCCGCGACGGTGCTCGGCGGGACCGGACTGTTGCTCACCGCCTCGTCGTACGACGCGCTCGACGGCGGGGTCGTCGCGCTCACCGCCTACGCCGCCGCGCCCGGCGTCCTCGGGTGGTGGCTGGCGCGGCGGACGTGGGAGGGCGGGCCCTGGGTGCGGTGGGCGTTGATCGCCGTACAGGCCTGGCTGATGCTGGGCGGGCTGGTCAACCTCGCGGGCGGCTCCGCGCACGGCGGCGTCCAGCTCTTCCTGCCGATCCTCATCACCTGTTTCCTCCTCCGGTCCGAGAGCCGCGAGTGGTACGCACTCCCGGGACCGGAGCGGGCCCGACGCCGGGGGTTCTCCCTCGCCCGGATGATCCGGTGGCGGCGACGGGACGAGGGGCAGACCGCGATCGAGTACGCGGGGCTGGTGGCGATCGTCGTCGCCATCGTCACCGCGCTGGTCGTCAGCGGGCTGGGGACGCAGATACTGGGCGGCATACAGGCCCAGGTCTGCAAAGTCGTCGGCGCGGGCTGCCCGGCCCCCGCCGGCAACGTGGGCGACGCCACCGGCACGGAGGCCGGCGGGAGCACCGATCCCGGCAACGGCGGCACCCCTGCGGGCGGCAACGGCAACACGACCACCGACGGCGGCGACCACGGGAACGGGAACGGACCCGGGGGCAGCGACGGCGGCCAGGGCACCGCCGGAACCGGAAACACGGGGCACGACGGCGACGACGGCACCGAGGACGGCGACAAGAAGGACACCGAGTCGCAGGACCCGCCGGAGGAGAAGAAGGACGACGGCGGAGGGGAGAAGAAGGACGACGGCTGCTTCTCCGGCGTAGGCGCCTTCTTCGGATGTGCCGGCGACCAGGTCAAGCAGGTCGGTGAGGGCCTCTTCGTCGACGGTGTCTGGGGTGACCTCACCGGCATCTGGGGCTTGGTCCGTCACCCGCTCGACACCCTGGGGGGCATCGGCGACTACGGCAAGCAGCTCGGCGAGGACTGGTGGGACGACTCCAAGGGAGCCCGCGACAAGTGGTCGAAGGGTGACTACTTCGGAGCCGTCCTGGACTGGGGCGGCGCCTCGCTGGGCACCGGCGGGACGGTGCTGTACGACCTGTTCGTCGGCGACGACGTGGCCGACGACTGGGACAACGGTGAGCAGACCCGCGCCGTCACCCACGTCATCTGGAACATCGGCTCCCTCTTCATCCCCGGCTACGACGGCGCCAAGATCGTGGAGAAGGTTGGCGAGCTGGGCAAACTCGGCAAGCTCGGGAAGCTGGGCACGCTCGCGGAGAAGGCGGGCAAGGCCGCCGAGGACGCCAAGAAGGCGGCCAGGGCCGGGGACGTCGAGGGCGCCGAGAAGGCGGCCAAGCGGGCCGACGAGGCGGCGGACGAGGCCGAGCGCAAGGCCCGGGAGTCCGGCTGCGTCCTGGCCGCCCCGGTGCGCGGGGTCCCGTACGGCGACGGCCCGCGCGAGGAGCCCGGCGGCCCGCTCACCGGTTCCGCCGGCACCGGTACCACCGTCCTGGCCGCCGGCGCCTCCACCTCGTACGTCGTTCTCGCCGAGGGCGGCTGCGACGAGGAGGCCGAGAAGGCGGCCCAGGAGGCCCGCAAGAAGGAACGCGAGGCCTACCTCGCGAGGAAGCGGGCGGAGGAGCCCGGGCGTGCCGCGAAGGCCGCGCAGAACAAGAAGCAGTACCCCGAGCCGAAGCACGACGACACGTCCGACCCCCGCAACTACAACCCGCCGGACTGGGCGGGCAACCTGAAAAACCACCCTCTCGGCGAGGCCGACAACGGAGACGGCTACTGGGCGAGCCGGGACCGCAACCCGGCGCCCAACTGGAAGAACGAGTCGTGGCTGCGCTACCAGGAGCAGATCACCGGCACGGCCCGCGGTCAGGAGTACGTCGTTCCGCACCCCAAGGAAGGCGTGCCCGACGTCGAGTTCGACGGCTGGGACTCGAGCAGGCAGACGTACCTGGAGGCGAAGAACGGCTACGACGGCTACCTCTCCAAGAGCAGTCCGGGCGAACTCACGCCCTCCGGCAAGGCCGAATTCGTCACCGAGGCGCAGAGGCAGGTGGCGGCGGCCGGCGGCAAGGCCGTCGAATGGCACTTCTCGAATCGCGAGGTCGCCAAGGCCGCACGACGCGCCTTCCGCGAGGAGGGACTGAACATCAAGGTCGTGTACACCGAGCAGAAGCGGGTCGGCGGGACGCGCAGGCCCGGGGCGTTCGGGTAGCCCGGGAGCGGCGGGTGGCCCGACTATGGTGACGTCGATCGGACCTGACACGAGAGGCGACGACGGAGGCGCGGGGATGCGACGTCTGGTGCGGGCCTTCTGGGGCCCTCGGCAGGAGCCGGTCGAGCAACTGGCCGGCCGCTGGAGAGAGACGCTGGAGCAGGTGTCCCGGCTGCTCGCCCGGGCGGACCTGCCGGGGACGTGGGACGTGGTCCGCGCCGGCTTACCCGCTGCTCAAGTCGTCGCGACGGAAGCCGCGTTGCTCGACGCCCTGTCGGCATCTCAGGCCGCGGACGACTGGTCGGAGGGCAACGGCACCGCGCTGCGGCTCGTCGCCGCGGGAGCACCCGGCTGGGAGGTCGAGGTGAGCGGGCTGGCGGGCGGCACTCCGGAGTTCCTCCTCCAGTCGCTCGTCATCGGCGTCCGCGCACCGGCGGACGGGGAACTGCCCGGCACCGAACTCCTGGCCGTCGTGGCCGAGAGCTGGGCGCCCGATGTCGGCGAGGTGACGGACGACGACGTGATGGACGCGCTGGAGGACGAGGCCGGGCACGAGGTCGGCGACCCGGGCGTGGGGTGGGCCGGCTACCTCTCACCGGCGCGGGCCGCCCTGCTGCCCGAGGACCTCGCCGTGCCGCGCAAGGAGCTGCGCGGGGGCGGTGTGCTGCTCGACATCGCGCCCCCGGGCGACACGGCCCCCGTGGTCCGGGCCTACGAGCGGCTGCGGGACGCCGGCGCGCTGCGGCCCCTGCCCCGCCCCATGGACCGGGCGACTCTGTGACCGCCCGCGCGGGTGAGCCGTTCGCCCTGGACCGAGCTCTTCGCGACGTCGACGGCCTGCTCGCCGCGGACATACCCGTGAGCGGACCGACGACGAGCGAGGGCGACCCGGCCAAGGGCGAGTGGTCCGTCACCCGGGGCGAGGGTTTCCTGCTCGTACCGCTCTGGGAGAGCGCGTCCCTCGTCGGGGTGTACGCGCCGGAGTGGAACCGGGCGGAGGAGACGGCGCACGCCCATCTGGCCGCGCTGGCCGGGGCGCTGGACCGGCGCTGGGGACCGCATCGCCGGGTGGGCATGCGGGTGCCGCTGTTCCGCCGGGTCGCGGGCGCGCCGAT
Source organism: Streptomyces sp. NPDC003393 (assembly GCF_053589015.1). Taxonomy (NCBI): domain Bacteria; kingdom Bacillati; phylum Actinomycetota; class Actinomycetes; order Kitasatosporales; family Streptomycetaceae; genus Streptomyces; species Streptomyces sp. NPDC003393. The sequence continues at coordinate 239,601 of NZ_JBSFRB010000002.1, forward strand.
GCCCCCGTTCTTCGAGGCGCTGTGTGCCCATGACCTCCTCGGCGACCTCGCCGTGTGGGGCCCGCTGCCGGCCGGACCCGGCCGGGGCGACCGCCGGCTCGCCGTCTCCCTCGATCAGAGCGACGGCGACGCGCCCTTCGTCCTCGCGGCGGCCGTGACCGACCGTCCGCTCGTGGAACTGGAGGACGGTTGACCCACCCTGGCCGGTCGTCCGTCTTCTGCCTGTCCCGGCTGCGTGCGCCGCCGCCGCCGTACGACCGGCCCGGGTCCTGACCGCCATGGATGATCCACTCGCGGGCCCACCGCAGGGATGGTGACCGGCGGCCGCCGCGGCCACGAACCGCCGCGGCGGCGCCCCGCCGTCACTCCGCCTCCGCTCCCCGCGCCGCCACACGCACCTCCACCCGCGTCCCCACCCGCAGCCCCCACCCGGCCATGGCGCCGGCCTCCGCCTCCAGGACGTGGCGGGAGCGGAGGCGGGGCAGGCCCAGACGGCCCGGCCGCATGGTGCGGACGGTCAGGACGCGCAGGCCGCGGTCCAGGTAGGCCACGTCGATGGGGATGCGCATGCCGAAGGTGTGCACGCTGCCCGCGGGGGAGAGCAGGATCGCGCCGTCGACCCCGTCACGGCCGAGCAGCCCCTTGGTGCGGGCCCGGTAGGAGGTCGCCAGCTCCAGCGGGACCACCACCGGTGGCGTCCCCTCCCGGCCGGCCTGCGCGGTCCCGTGCACCACCAGCTCGCCCCGCCCGTCCCGCCAGCGTCGCCCCATCCCCGGAACGCCTCCCCGACTGCCGTGTCCTGCCGTGCCTTGCCGTGTCCTGAGGTCTCGCCAAGCGACCGTATCCGCCCGGATGTGGGCCCCACATGGGCCCACGGGCCCATGCCGCGCCCGGTGGGCCGGGGCTAGGGTCCGGGCGTGCGCGTACTACTGATCGTTCTCGCCGCCCTGTGGGGCGCGGGCGCCGGGCTGCTGGTGCCTCGCGCCGCCCACCGGTTCTCGGTCGACGCCGGGCAGGCGTGGCGCGCGGAGTGCCCGGACGGGCACGCGATCACGGGGCCGTTCGGGGGCTGGGCGGGGCCCGCCCGCTGCACCGCCGCCGCGGGCTGCGGGGCGTACGGGCCGAGCACGCCGGCCGTCGGCGCGGTGACCGGCCTCGTCTGCGCGGCGCTCGCCGCGGCGACCGGCCCCCGGCCGGAGGCCGTGGTGTGGCTGCTCGCCGCGCCGGTCGGCGTGCTGCTCGCGCTCGTCGACCACCGTGTGCACCGGCTGCCGGACGTCCTGACGCTGCCGCTCGCCGCCGCGACGGCCGTACTGCTGGGCGTCGCCGCGCTGCTGCCCGCCGCCGCCGGGTCCTGGCCGACGGCGCTGCTCGGCGGACTCGCCCTGGGCGCCACGTACTTCGTCCTGTTCCGCGTCAACCCGGCCGGGATGGGCTTCGGCGACGTCAAACTGGCGCTGGCACTGGGGGTGGTCCTCGGCTGGTACGGCTGGTCCGTCCTGATCGTGGGCGGCTTCGCCGGGATCCTCTACGGCGCCTGCTACGGGCTCGGTCTGGTCCTGCTGCGCCGGGCCGGGCGCAAGTCCGCGATGCCCCTGGGGCCGTTCATGATCGGCGGGGCGCTCACGGGGGTGCTGCTGGGCGCGTTCGCGGTGGCGTGAGGAGCGGGGTGCGCGGGCGCGACGGGCATGGCGCGGGCGTGAGGAGCGCGACCAGTGGGGAGAAGGCCGTCATGACTGGACTCGGTGCTGTCTTCCGGCCCCAACTGCCCCCCGAGCGGCTGCGCTCCATCGCCCGCCTCGCCGACGAAACCGGCCTGGAGGAACTGTGGCTGTGGGAGGACTGCTTCCTGGAGGGCGGGATCTCCACGGCGGCTGCCGCGCTGGCCTGGACGGAGCGGGTGCGGGTCGGGGTCGGGCTGCTGCCCGTGCCCCTGCGCAACGTCGCCGTCACCGCCATGGAGGCCGCCACGCTGCACCGGCTCTTCCCCGGCCGCGCCACGCTCGGCGTCGGGCACGGCGTCCAGGACTGGATGGAACAGGTCGGCGCGCGGGCCGAGTCCCCGCTGACCCTGCTGCGCGAACACCTGGACGCCCTGCGGGCCCTGTTGCGCGGGGAGCGGGTCACCACCAAGGACGGGCGCTACGTCCGTCTGGACGACGTTGCCCTGGACTGGCCGCCGCCACCGGGGAGCGCCGTCCCGGTCCTCGCCGGCGCCACCGGGCCCCGCACCTTGCGCCTGTCCGGCGAGGCGGCCGACGGCACGATCCTCACCGCGGCCACACCCCCGGACGGCGTACGCCGGGCCCGCCGCCTCGTCGACGAGGGGCGCCAGGCGGCCGGCCGCACCGACGCGCACCGCGTCGTCGTCTACCTCCTCACCGCGACCGGCCCCGACGCCGAGACGCGGTTGCGCGCCGAACTGGCCGCCGAGGGCCGGTCCGACGTCCCCTGCCTGGGGGCCGCCGGGGACGCCGAGGCCGTCGCCGGGGCGGTCCGGGCGCTCGCCGACGCCGGTGCCGACACGGTGATCCTCCAGCCCACGGCGGACGAACCGGATCCCGAGGGCTTCATCCGTTTCACCGCCGAGGAGGTACGGCCGCTGGTGCCGTGACCGTCTGTCCCGCTCGTGAGAGGTCTTGCGGGTGACGGGGCCTGTCCGTGACAGGTCTTTCGGGTGACGGGTCGTCCCGTGCCAGGCCCCGCTCGCGGTGCCGGGTGAAAATCAGGAGCTTTCCCCGTCCCCGCCTGCGACGATCACCGTATGGCAGGAGACCGGCAGCACCGCTCGTTCGAGGACCTCGTCGCCGAAGGGGCCTCCGTGCCCACCGAGGGATGGGACTTCTCGTGGTTCGAGGGGCGGGCCACCGAGGCGCGGCCGTCCTGGGGGTACGCGGTCTCGATGGCGGGCCGGCTGTCCGGCGCGCACGCCGTCCTCGACGTGCAGACCGGCGGAGGAGAGGTCCTCGGCTTCGCCCTCGACCGCGCCGCCCGCCGCCCGGCGCTGCTCGCCGCCACCGAGGGATGGCCGCCCAACGCGGCGAAGGCCACCGAGGTGCTGCGTCCGCACGGGGTCGTGGTTGTGACCTCGGCCGAGGACGCGCCGCTGCCCTTCGCGGGCGGCGCCTTCGACCTCGTCGTCAGCCGGCACCCCGTCCGCCCGCACTGGGAGGAGATCGCCCGCGTCCTGGCACCCGGCGGGACGTACTTCGCCCAGCACGTGGGGCCCGCCAGCGTCTTCGAACTCGTCGAGTACTTCCTCGGGCCGCGGCCGGAGGAGTCGCGTGGCGCCCGGCACCCCGACCGGGAGCGGGCGGACGCGGAGGCCGCCGGTCTGGACGTGGTCGATCTGCGCGCCGAGCGGCTGCGCGTGGAGTTCCACGACATCGGGGCCGTCGTGCACTTCCTGCGCAAGGTGATCTGGATGGTCCCCGGCTTCACGGTCGAGGCGTACGAGCGACGGCTTCGGGAACTGCACGAGCGGATACGGCAGGAGGGCCCGTTCGTGGCGCACAGCACCCGCCATCTCGTCGAGGCGCGCAAACCCGGGTGAGGCCGGTGGCGCACCGGACGACCTGCACTCGGGTGCCACAGTTTCCACATCGTTACCGCAGGCCCCTCCCCTCATGACCATGACTCCAGTAAGTTCAGACCAACGTAATTCGCGTGAGCAAAGCTGCGCGGGTGGCATCGCGCAGTGGAGGGGGCTGCGCGATGCGGTGCCCGCTGATGGCGACGGCTCCGCGAGCCCGGGGCGGGCGAGGAGGGGCGGTCCGCGGCGTCAAGCGGACGTTCGCCACCCGGTCGCCCGTGGGAGGGACGCGGGGACGACTCACCGAGTGGTCCCCAGATGGCGCAAACCCTCCCGATGTCGCCGATCCCGCCTGGTTTTCCGGTGAATCCGCTGTCATCCGGCCATGATCTGGCGCGGAATGGCCGCTTCCAGCGCTCTCGACGCGTCGCCGGGCGATTTCGGAGAGTAGTTGTGGCGCGCTGATGCACGCAGCATCACTTACGAAGGGTTATGGTGGAAACCCCCCCTCGGGCCGGTCCGTCTCCCCCCCACGGACCGGCCCGTTTTCTTGTCCCGACGACGGGGCTCCCGTTCGACCCGACAAGGCACCGGTCTGGTGCGATCGGGTACGGGTTCTGCCACGGCTCTGCCACAAGTGGGATCCGGACGCCGCTTCAGGGCGCGCATGACAACCCTTTGGGGGACCCTGGGTGTGCCGGGGGTAGGCTTCGCCCCCGGGGACCGCCATACGGACCAGGCCGCCGCACGGACAGGGAACACCCCGGTCGCGCCTGTCCGATCCATACGGAGGGGCTGACGAACACGTGAACCTGCGCGACAAGCTGCGCGGCCTGCTGGTCAGGCTGTACACGCGCCGGGTGGAAGGCCACCTGGACCACGCTCAGGTGCCCAAGCACATCGGCGTCATCATGGACGGCAACCGGCGCTGGGCGAAGGCCGCGGGTTCCACCACCGAGCACGGTCACCGGGCCGGCGCCGACAACATCGAGGAGTTCCTCGGCTGGTGCTCCGAGACCGACGTCGAGGTCGTCACCCTCTGGCTGCTGTCCACCGACAACTTCGACCGGCCCCAGGAGGAACTCGTCCCCCTCCTCGGCATCATCGAGGACGTCGTCCGCTCGCTGGCCGCCGACGGCCGCTGGCGCGTGCACCACGTCGGCACCATGGACCTGCTCCCGCCGGGCATGCAGGCCACCCTGAAGGAGGCCGAGGAGGCCACCGCCGACGTCGACGGCATACTCGTCAACGTCGCCATCGGCTACGGCGGCCGCCAGGAGATCGCCGACGCGGTGCGCTCCATGCTCCACGACGCCCACGAGCGGGGCGTGTCCATGGAGGACCTCGCCGAGGCCGTCGACGTCGACATGATCGGCCGCCACCTGTACACCAAGGCGCAGCCCGACCCGGACCTGGTCATCCGCACCAGCGGCGAGCAGCGGCTGTCCGGGTTCATGCTCTGGCAGACCGCGCACTCCGAGTACTACTTCTGCGAGGTCTTCTGGCCGGCCTTCCGCAAGGTCGACTTCCTGCGCGCGCTGCGCGACTACGCCGCCCGCCACCGCCGTTACGGCGGCTGACCCGCAGGCGCCCGCCACCGACGACGTACCCGCTGGTCACGAACGGTTCATCCGTGTGCCGTGCCATGCATTTGCATGGCGGCGCATGTTCGAGGGCATAAGCCAGACAGGTCGACACCCGAACCACGGGTGTCGGATCTCAGCGGGCGGCGCGGAGCCGTCCGCCCGGGAGGCCCTTTGCACCAGCCGCACCGTGCGGTAGCAGCACGGAGAAGGACGCTTCAGGGCCGGTTCCCGGCCCCCGTGTGCGGGGGTCGGCGACCGGCCCCTATGCCCCCGCCCTCCCGGCCCGGCATCAGCCTCGTCGCTCCCCGACCTCATCCGAGGGGGTACGTCCTTCCGTGGTGACCAGCACAAAGCGCCACAAGCCAGATCGGCGCACCTACGTTCTCGACACCAGCGTCCTGCTGGCGGACCCGAACGCCCTGACCCGCTTCGACGAGCACGAGGTCGTGCTCCCCGTCGTCGTGGTCACGGAACTGGAGGCCAAGCGGCACCATCCCGAACTCGGGTACTTCGCCCGGCAGGCCCTGCGGCTGCTGGACGACTACCGGGTCCGGCACGGCCGCCTCGACGCCCCCATCCCGATCGGGGAACTCGGCGGAACGGTCCGGGTCGAGCTCAACCACTCGGACCCCAGCGTGCTGCCCACCGGCTACCGCCTGGGGGACAACGACTCGCGCATCCTCGCGGTCGCCCGCAACCTCCAGGCCGAGGGGTACGACGTCACGGTCGTCTCCAAGGACCTGCCGCTGCGCATCAAGGCGTCCTCCGTGGGGCTCCTCGCCGAGGAGTACCGGGCCGAACTCGCCATCACGGAGAACTCCGGCTGGACCGGCATGTCCGAACTCACCCTGCCGGGCGAACAGGTGGACATCCTCTTCGAGGAGGGGCACGTCCACGTCCCCGAAGCCGCCGGACTGCCGGTGCACACGGGCCTGACGATCCAGTCGGAGCGCGGCAAGGCCCTGGGCCGGGTGACGGCCGAGGGCGACATCCGGCTGGTGCGCGGCGACCGGGAGGCGTTCGGCATCAAGGGCCGCAGCGCCGAGCAGCGCATCGCGCTCGACCTGCTGCTGGACCCGGACGTCGGGATCGTCTCGATGGGCGGCCGGGCCGGCACCGGCAAGTCCGCGCTGGCGCTGTGCGCGGGGCTCGAGGCGGTGCTGGAGCGCCGTCAGCACCAGAAGGTGATGGTCTTCCGCCCGCTGTACGCGGTCGGCGGGCAGGAGCTCGGTTATCTGCCCGGCACCGAGGCGGAGAAGATGAGCCCCTGGGCGCAGGCGGTCTTCGACACGCTGTCGGCCGTCACCTCCCGGGAGGTCATCGAGGAGGTCACCGCGCGCGGGATGCTGGAGGTGCTGCCGCTCACCCACATCCGCGGCCGGTCGCTGCACGACGCGTTCGTCATCGTGGACGAGGCCCAGTCGCTGGAGCGGAACGTCCTGCTGACCGTGCTGTCCCGGATCGGGGCGGGCTCACGGGTGGTGCTCACCCACGACGTGGCACAGCGGGACAACCTGCGGGTCGGCCGCTACGACGGTGTGGTCGCCGTGGTGGAGAAGCTGAAGGGGCATCCGCTCTTCGCCCATGTGACGCTGACCCGGTCCGAGCGGTCGCAGATCGCCGCACTGGTGACCGAAATGCTGGAGGACGGGCACATCTGATGCATTGATTCCCGTTCGCACTGTTGTCCCGTAATCGGGCACATGTGCGGGAGTTGGCGCCGTCCGGCGGCTCGGGCAAAGCCCGAGAGCCTAGCCGGGCGGCGCCGTCGTGTGTGGGACATTCACGGAATCGCGTGCTCCAAACGGGATGTGAGCTTTCACACGCAACGCAGAATTGCCTTGCGGTATCGGGTTACGGCAGAGTCTCACTCCTGTCAGGCCCCGCATACGACACACCTGCATCCCCAGCGGTGCAGCACCACCTGAGCACCACCCCCAACTGCATAGCTTCGTCGTATGCCGCCCGAGCAACACGCGGCGCTCCCGTGACGGGAGTTGCCCACCGGGCCCGCGCCTCCCGTGACCCCGCAGTTGGGAGGCCAGTGCCAGGGGCACGATTGCGTCCGCCAGGGTCACCGAAGCGGGCGATGCTGGAAGGAACCCGTGTGAGCCGGATCTCGGTCCGGGGATTCGCAGTGGCCTCGGCCACCGCGGTCACCGCTGTCGGAAGCGTCGTCGGTGTTGCCTCGGGCAGCACCGCGCAGAACAACGACGCCGAAGCGACGGCAGCCGACGCCACGCTGCTCGCCGACATACCCGCTGGTCAGCAGGCCCAGGTCCAGACGGCCTCCCTCGTGCAGCAGGCCGATGTCCAGGCCATCGCCGCGGACACGAGCGCCAAGAAGGACGCCGAGGAGGCCGCGCGCAAGGCGGCCGCCAAGACCGCGTACGCCAAGAAGGCCGAGGCCGAGAAGGCCGCCAAGGAAGCCAAGGAGCGTGAGGAGCGGGAGAAGGCGGCCAGCCGCAGCGCGACCCGCGACGCCTCCAGCTTCTCCGTCCAGAGCTCCTACACCGTCGCGCAGATCCAGGCGATGGCGCGTCAGATGGTGCCCAGCGGACAGTTCCAGTGCTTCAGCAACATCGTGAACCACGAGTCCAGCTGGAACTACCGGGCGGTCAACGCCTCCTCCGGAGCCTACGGCCTCTTCCAGGCCCTGCCGGCCGGCAAGTACGCCTCCGCCGGCGCCGACTGGCGGACCAACCCGGCCACCCAGATCAAGTGGGGCCTCAACTACATGAACAGCCGCTACGGCAGCCCGTGCCAGGCCTGGTCGTTCTGGTCGGCCAACCACTGGTACTGAGACCGGCCACCGGTCCCGGACTGCGCGGCCCGGGTTCCGCCCCGAGCCTCTCAACCCCGCACAGCCCCTTTCCCGTCCTAGGGAGAGGGGCTGTTGCCATGTAGCGTCTGACGGGACGACTCCAGGGGGGAGTGGTGGGGAGAGACGGGGGAAGAGGACGGATCATGTCGCGAGTGCCAGGGTGGCTCGGACGGCTCGGCGCGGGGCTGACCGAGATGGGTGAGCGGTTGGACGAGCGCCGCGCCGAGGTGGAGAAGGAGCACGCCGGGCCCGCAGCGGAGCCCGCCGTGGACGGCACGCCGGTCCCCGACCGGGTGACGGCCGTGCCGGCCCGGCCCGACCCCGCCCAGGCCGTGCCCTGGGGTGTGCGGGTGGCCGCGGAGGCCGGCTGGCGGGTCCTGGTGCTCGCCGGCACGGTGTGGGTGCTGATGCGGGTCATCAGCGCCGTGCAACTGGTGGTCCTCGCCTTCGTGGGCGCGCTGCTCATCACGGCGCTGATGCAGCCGACCGTGGCGCGGCTACGGCGCTACGGGTTGCCGCGCGGGCCCGCGACCGCGCTGACCGCCTTCCTCGGCTTCGTCATCATGGGCCTGATCGGGTGGTTCGTGACCTGGCAGGTCATGGAGAACATCGACAACCTCTCCAATCAGGTCCAGGACGGCATCGACGAGCTGCGCAAGTGGCTGCTGAACAGCCCGTTCCACGTCACCGACAAGCAGATCAACCAGATCGCCAAGAACCTGCGCGAGGCCATCGGAGCCAACACCGACCAGATCACCTCGGCCGGCCTGGAGGGCGTGACGGTGGTCGTGGAGGCGCTCACCGGGATCCTCCTGACCATCTTCTCCACGCTGTTCCTGCTCTACGACGGTCGGCGGATCTGGGAGTGGACGCTGAAGCTGGTGCCGGCCGCGGCCCGGCCGGGCGTGGCTGGCGCCGGTCCACGCGCCTGGCGCACGCTGACGGCGTATGTGCGGGGCACAGTGATCGTCGCGCTGATCGACGCCATCTTCATCGGCCTGGGGATCTACTTCCTGGACGTGCCGATGGCCGTGCCGCTGGCGGTGTTCATCTTCCTGTTCGCGTTCGTTCCGCTGGTGGGCGCGGTGGTGTCCGGCGCGCTGGCCGTGGTGGTGGCGCTGGTCACCCAGGGTGTGTTCACGGCGGTGATGGTGCTGGTCGTGGTGCTGGCGGTGCAGCAGATCGAGGGACATGTGCTGCAGCCGTTCATCCTGGGCCGGGCGGTCCGGGTCCATCCGCTTGCGGTGGTCCTGTCGGTCGCCGCGGGCGGCATGATCGCGGGGATCGGCGGTGCGGTGGTGGCGGTGCCGCTGGTCGCGGTCACCAACACGGTGGTCGGGTACCTGCGCGCGTACTCCCACGAACAGGCCCTGCGCCACTCGCCCCGGCCGCGTGGCGCGACCCCTTCGGCCGACGTCGTGGCGCGTCCGGCGGACACCCGGCCGGAGCAAGGGCCCGACCAACGGCCGGAGCCCCGTTCACCGCAGGGGTGAACGGGGCTCCGGGAAGCGACGGCGCTCGGGGCGGCGGCCGTACTACTCGGCCAGCGCCGCCTCGGCGTCCAGGGTCGTCGCGACGGCCTGGACCACCGCGGCGATCTTGAAGGCCTCCTGGACGACCTCACGGTCGACGCCCGCCTTGCGCAGCACCTGCTCATGGGAGTCCAGGCACATGCCGCAGCCGTTGATGGCCGAGACCGCGAAGGACCACAGCTCGAAGTCGACCTTGTCGACGCCCGGGTTGCCGATGACGTTCATCCGCAGGCCGGCCCGCAGGGTGCCGTACTCGTGGTCCGACAGCAGGTGCCGGGTGCGGTAGAAGACGTTGTTCATCGCCATGATCGCGGCCGCGGACTTGGCCGCGGTGTACGCCTCGGGCGACAGATTCGCCTTCGCCTCCGGTGCCAGCTCGCGCAGCACGATCGGCGAGCGCGCGGCGATCGCCGTGGCCAGCACCGTGCCCCACAGCTGCTGCGCGGGCAGGTCGCTGTTGCCGATGACCGAGCCCAGGTTGAGCCGCAGGTCCTTGGCGTAGTCCGGCAGGGCGGACTTCAGGGAGTCGAGGGACATGCCTCACTCACCAGCCAGCAGCGCGACCGGGTCGAGGGTCTCGTCGCCCTTGGTCCAGTTGCACGGGCACAGCTCGTCGGTCTGCAGGGCGTCCAGGACCCGCAGGACCTCCTTGGGGTTACGGCCGACCGAGCCCGCCGTCACCATGGTGAACTGGATCTCGTTGTTCTGGTCGACGATGAAGACGGCACGCTTGGCGAAGCCCTCCTCGTCCTCGATGCCGAGGTCGCGCATGAGCTCGTGCTTGGAGTCGGCCATCATCGGGAAGGGCAGGTCACGCAGGTCGTCGTGGTCCTTGCGCCAGGCGTGGTGGACGAACTCCGAGTCACCGGAGAAGCCGAGGACCTGGGCGTCGCGGTCGGCGAACTCCTCGTTCAGCTTGCCGAAGGCGGCGATCTCGGTCGGGCACACGAAGGTGAAGTCCTTGGGCCAGGCGAAGATCACCTTCCACTTGCCCTCATAGGTCTTGTGGTTGATCTTCTCGAACTCCTTGCCCTTCTCCAGCGAGACACAGGCAGTCAGTTCGAACTCGGGGAACTTGTCACCGACAGTGAGCACACGCTCTCCTTGCAGCGAGGAAACACCGCTTGTGGCGGGGCTTCCCATGGGGTTGGACCTCGGTGATGGTGGCACACCGTCGATTGATTACGGAAATAGCTACACTTGGTCGTGTTGATCGGAGGTAGCTATCAGTGACTGTCGGTAATGGGCGCAGAAGGCAGCTGCCCAGCCTGTCCCAGCTGCGCGCCTTCGCCGCCGTGGCCGAGCATCTGCACTTCCGGGACGCCGCCGCCGCGATCGGCATGAGCCAGCCGGCGCTCTCCGGCGCCGTCTCCGCGCTGGAGGATACCCTCGGCGTCACCCTGGTGGAGCGTACGACGCGCAAGGTGCTGCTCTCGCCCGCCGGCGAGCGCCTCGCCGCGCGCAGCAAGGCGGTGCTCGACGAGGTCGGCGCCCTGCTGGAGGAGGCCGAGGCCCTCCGGGCGCCCTTCACCGGCGTCCTCAGACTCGGCGTCATCCCGACCGTCGCGCCGTATCTGCTGCCCACGGTCCTGCGCCTGGTCCACGACCGCTACCCCGACCTGGACCTCCAGGTCCACGAGGAGCAGACCGCGAACCTGCTGGAGGGGCTGGCCGGCGGGCGGCTCGACCTGCTGCTGCTCGCGGTGCCGCTGGGGGTGCCCGGAGTCACCGAACTGCCGTTGTTCGACGAGGACTTCCTGCTCGTCACCCCGCTCGGCCACCGTCTCGGCGGCCGGGAGGGCATACCGCGCGAGGCCCTGAAGGAGCTGAACCTGCTGCTCCTGGACGAGGGGCACTGCCTGCGCGACCAGGCCCTGGACATCTGCCGGGAGGCGGGGCGCGAGGACGCGCCGGTCACCACCACCGCGGCCGGCCTGTCGACGCTCGTCCAGCTCGTCGCCGGCGGGCTCGGCTGCACCCTGCTGCCGCGCACCGCCCTCAAGGTCGAGACCTCCCGCAGCAGCCAGCTGCTGACCGGCTCCTTCGCCGATCCCGCCCCCTCCCGCCGGATCGCCCTCGCCATGCGGACCGGTGCGGCCCGCGGCGCCGAGTACCGGGAACTGGCCGCCGCCCTGCGGGAGGACCTCCGGGCGCTGCCCGTGCGGGTGCTGGACGGCGGTTCCTGATCCCCGAGCCCGGGAAAGGCTTCCCGAGCGCCGGGGCTCACTCCGTGCGCAGCCCGTCCGGGCGCATCAGGCGCAGCAGCGGAGGCAGGCTGAGCAGGGTGACCGCGAGGACCACGCCGGCGCCGACGCCGGTCATCGACAGCACGCTCGGCCAGTCCACGGCCACCGTCGTGGCCGTCATCTTCAGCAGGACCGCCCCCAGCGTCAGCCCGACGGCCGAGGCCAGCAGCAGGCCCAGCGCGATCGGGACCGCCGTCTGCCACAGCACCGACAGGGTCAGCGTGCGCCGCCGGGTGCCGAAGGCGACCAGCGCCGACAGCAGCTTCCGGCGCTCGCGCAACTGCTCCAGCTGGGACACCAGCAGGCTCGCGCCGATCAGCGCCAGCACACAGGTGGCGCCGACGAACAGGCCGGTGCGGATCGACGTGAACTTCTGGGACTGCTCGCTCTCCGCCCACACCATCACGTCGGCCATCGGGTCGATCTTCGCCGCCGTGTTCCGGGCGTACTCGCGGGCGTCCGGTACCGACTCGTCGAGCGACAGGTAGACCGTGCCGGTGACCGTGGCGGCGATCGGCGCGGGCGTCGCGGCCGGCGTCATCAGGAACCCGCCGCGCCTGTACCCGGTGGGGTCGTCCATGGAGCGGGCCCGCTTCAGGGTGTGCGGGACGGTCCAGGTCAGGCGCTTGTCCCGGTCGGCGGGGTTGTAGCTGTCGAGGTACAGCGTGCGTCCCGGCCTGGCGAGCTCCGGCGCGTGGGCGTCGTACTCGGCGCCCTGGAGCAGGAACACGTCCCCGTCGTGACAGGACGGCAGGCTCGCCACCTCGCGCAGGGCCGCGCAGTCGCCGACCGTCACCTGGGCCGTCTTGTCGGGACCCTGGTCGTCCCAGGGACGGTCACCGAAGTCACCGGACGCCAGCCCGGTGGCCTTGCGCACCCCCTGGGTGCCGGCGAACCTGTCGACGGCCCGGGCCAGCGGGTCGCCGTTCGGCACGTGCACCTGCATCTGGGCCCGCGAGAGGTCCTTGCCGGTGCGCTTGGTGTAGTCGCCCTGCACGCCCGCGAACAGCATCTGCAGGGCGATCGCCCCGGCCACCGCGACCGCGATGCCGTTCACCATGCGGGCCGCGGTACCGCTGCTCAGCTGCAGCCGGCGCACCGCCAGTTGCCACGACACCCCGCCCGCGCCGAGCCGGGCCACCACCGCCTCCACGATCCACGGCAGCAGCGCGGTGACGCCGACCAGCAGCAGCACCACACCGCCGATCACCAGGTACTGGTTGAAGCTCCCGTTGTCGCGGCCCTGGCCGACCATCGGGTACAGCATCGCCAGCCCGCCCAGCGGCAGCAGCAGCCGCCACCACAGCCGGCGCCGGGCCGGTTTGGCGGTGCGGACCACTCCGAGCGGTTCGATGACGACCCCGCGCAGCGCGAACAGGGTGACCAGGACCGCCGCCGCCGGCACGGCGACCGCGACCAGCGCGGCCAGTGCGGGCGTGGGGTTGAGATAGCTGGGGAAGACGCTGATGTCGAGCACCTCCACCGTCCCGGCGGCCTGACGGCCGATCAGGAAGAAGACGGTGCCGAACACCAGCCCGAGCAGAGCGCCCGCAAGGGCCTCGCCCGCCGCGATCCGGCGGGTCATCCCGCCGTCGGAGCCGACCAGCCGCAGCGCGGCCAGTCTGCGGTCGCGCCGCTCGCCGCCGAAGCGCACGGCCGCGGCGATGAACACGGCGACGGGCATCAGCAGCACCACGAAGACCACCAGGACCAGCAGGACCAGGACCGGGTCCGTCTTCTCCGACGGATCCGGGTGCTCCGGGCCGAATTTGCCGATCCGGGCCGCCCGCCAGCCGCCCAGTTGCTTCGCCAGGTTCTGTCCGCCGGCGTAGTAGGCGAGCTCCTGCGAGCCGATGAGCCCGCGCTCGCCGATCGTTCCGGTCACGCGGTAGGGCAGCCGCTCGCGCAGCAGCTTGCCGTCGCCGGAGGCGAGCAGCTTCTTCAGCGCGGGGGAGACCACCATCTCGCCCGGTGCGGGGAACTTGGCCACGCCCGGCGGCAGGGGGGCCCGCGGGCCCTCCGGCTGCACCAGCCGTCCGCGGACGTCCTTGCCGCGGAACGCCGTGTCGGCTGCGGCGATGAGCAGGGTGTCGTCGGCCTTCTTCTGGTTCGTCTGGCTGTAGGTGAGGTCCCGGCGGGCGTCCTCGCGCTGGTGCCGGACCGACAGCGCGCTCGGGATCGCGGTGGTCAGCAGCAGCAGCGCCACCCCGAGGCCGACGCCGACGGCCGTCAGCAGCAGCCGGCCCCAGCCCTCGCGCCCGCCGGTGACGGCGAACTTGGCCCCCATGCGCAGGTCGCGGGCCCACTGGAGCGTCCTCATACGATCCGCTCCATGTCCCGGGACCTGCCGTCCCGTACGACGATCTCGCGGTCGGAGTACGCGGCCACCCTCGCCTCGTGCGTGACCAGCACCACCGCGGCGTTGGCGGACCGGGCGGCCTCGGTGAGCAGTTCCATGACGCGTTCGCCGTTGAGGGAGTCCAGCGCGCCGGTCGGTTCGTCGGCGAACAGCACGCGCGGGCTGGTGACCAGGGCGCGGGCGACGGCCACGCGCTGGCCCTGACCGCCGGACACCTCGCCGGGCCGCTTCTTGGCCAGATCCTGGACCTCGAGGCGTTCCATGCACGCCAGCGAGCGCTGCTCGGCCTCCTTGCGGGAGGTGCCGTTCAGCCGGAGCGGCAGGGCCACGTTCTCCACGCAGGTGAGCTCGGGGACCAGTTGGCCGAACTGGAAGACGAACCCGAAGTCGGAGCGGCGCAGCGCGCTGCGCTGGGCGTCGGACATGGCGGACAGCTCGCGGCCGTCGTAGGTGATGGACCCGGAGTCGGGCACGACGATCCCGGCGAGGCAGTGCAGCAGCGTGGACTTGCCGGAGCCGGAGGGGCCCATCACCGCGACGATCTCGCCGGGATGGATGGAGAACCGGGCGCCGTCCAGCGCGGTGGTCGGGCCGTAGGTCTTGTGCAGATTCTCGGCGGTGAGCAGGGAGCCGGGGGGAGGGGCCACAGCGGTCACGCGGTCACCGCCGCACGGAGCTTGTCCAGACGGGCGGCGGTCAGTTCCAGCCAGCGCAGGTCGGCTTCCATGTGGAACAGGGCGTGGTCGCAGATCAACTGGTCCGCGAGGTCGCCCTTGCGCTTGCGGTCGGTCAGGATCCGCATGCCGCGCAGGTGCTCGGCGCGCTGGGCGTCGAGGAGGTCCGCCGCGTTCCGGTGGGTGAGCAGCGCCAGGACCACCTTGGTGTAGAGGGTGGACTGGAGGTAGGGCTCGGGCTTCTCCGGGGTGGCGAGCCACTGTTCGACGTCGGTGACGCCGGCCTCGGTGATGGCGTAGCGCTTGCGCTCGGGGCCGCCGCCGGCCTCGATTCCGTCGACTTCGACGAGGCCGTTCTTCAGCAGCCGGGACATCGTCGAGTAGACCTGGCCGTAGTGCAGCGGCCGGTCGTGACCGAACTTCTCGTCGAAAACCCGCTTGAGGTCGTAGCCGTGGCGGGGGCCGGACTCCAGGAGCCCCAAAAGGGTGTGACTGATGGACATGGCAAGCACTGTACACGGGGTGTATACGCGGGATGTATACACCTGGTGTCTACATGATCCCGGAGCGTGGAGGCGGGCTGTTCGACCGCAGGTGGGAGGCGATCGTCACGGTTTCGCTACGGCGCTTCGGAGGGGTCGCGCGGCGGGCGGCCCCGCCGGGGCAGCGGGCCGGCCCCACCCGGGAGCCGGCCCGCCTCCGCCAGTGCCCGGCGCAGCAGGAACTCGATCTGGGCGTTGGCCGAACGCAGGTCGTCCGACGCCCACCGCGCGAGCGCGTCGTACACCGACGGGTCCAGCCGCAGCAGCACCTGCTTGCGCTGCCGCGGCCGACGCCGGGGAGTCGCTCCCTCGGGCGGATCCGTCTCCTGTGCCGTCACTGGTAGAGCGTCCCCGTGTTGAGGACGGGCTGCGGGGCGCGGTCCCCGCACAGCACCACCATCAGGTTGGACACCATCGCCGCCTTCCGTTCCTCGTCGAGCTCCACGATGCCCTGTTCGGCGATCCGGTTCAGCGCCGCCTCGACCATGCCGACCGCTCCGTCCACGATCTGCCGCCGGGCGGCGACGACCGCGCCCGCCTGCTGGCGCTGGAGCATCGCGGAGGCGATCTCGGGAGCGTACGCCAGGTGGGTGAAGCGGGACTCGATGATCCGCACCCCGGCCGCCGCCACGCGGGCGTGCAGCTCGACGGCGAGCTTCTCGGTGATCTCCTCGGCGTTGCCGCGCAGCGACAGGCCGTTCTCGTCGTGGGCGTCGTAGGGGTACTCGATGGCGATGTGCCGCACGGCCGCCTCGGTCTGGGTGGAGACGAACTCCAGGTAGTTGTCCACCTCGAAGGAGGCCTGAGCGGTGTCCTGCACCTTCCACACCACGACCGCGGCCAGCTCGATGGGGTTGCCGTAGGCGTCGTTGACCTTCAGCACGGCGGTCTCGTGGTTGCGGACCCGGGTGGAGATCTTCTCCCGGGAGGTGAACGGGTTCACCCAGCGCAGACCGTCCTCGCGGATGGTGCCCCGGTAGCGCCCGAAGAGCTGGACGACCCGCGCCTCGCCGGGCGCGACCATGTTCAGCCCGCTCATGGCGAGCAGGGCGGCGATGCCGATGAGGATGCCGACGACTATCAGGGCGGCCTTGCCGCCCGTGTTCGCGACGGTCGCGCCGGACGCGACCAGTGCCACGGCGACCAGCAGCCCGAGCAGGCCGAGCAGCAGGGCCAGACCGCCCGGGATGCTGCGCGCCGGGAACTCCCTGACCTGCGGTGCCGGCATCTCGGGTGCGTCGGGCACGGCGGTGGCGGGTGAAGTGTCGCGGGTGGAGCTGGACATGGTGGGTTCCCCCGTTCTCGTACGGCGTCGTCCGTCGTGATCCATAGCAATGGACTAACTAAGTGATATCACTTTTCCCCGTCCTGGCAACCCTGAACCCTCCTCGGACGTCGGTTCCGTTGGAACGGGTGCTGATTGTCACGTCCGTAAAAGCCGGGATCGCGGGCCCTTTGTCACAGAGGGCGGTGTTAGCTTTCTGAGCTGACCTTGGGCCACGTACGTGAGTGACAGCCGAGACGGAAGCGGAGCAGACGGACGCATGGGACGAGCGGAAGACAGACGAGCGCGCCAGCGCGGTGGCCGCCGCGCGGCGCCCCGGCGCTCGTCCGCGACACCGGCGGTCGGTGCCGGGGGCGGCGCGACGGGCCCGGCCCACGGTGGCCGCGCCGCGGCCCGGCGGGCGGCCCGGCCGGTCAAGGCCCGCAAGAGCGGCATACGCCGGCTGTTCACCTGGAAGAAGATCCTCGGCACCCTGTTCGGGCTCTGCCTGCTCGGCATCGGCACCTTCATCGTGCTCTACATGATGGTGGACATACCCAAGGGCAACGCCGTCGCGCAGCAGGAGAGCAACGTCTACAAGTACAGCGACGGCTCGGTCCTGGCGCGCAAGGGCACGGTCAACCGCGAGAGCGTGTCCCTGGACCGGGTGCCCAAAGAAGTCCAGCACTGCTTCGTCGCCGCGGAGAACAAGACCTTCTACCACGACTCCGGCGTCGACCTGAGAGGCACCGCGCGCGGTCTGCTCAACACCCTCTCCGGCAAGGGCGCCCAGGGCGGTTCGACCATCACCCAGCAGTACGTCAAGAACTACTACCTCACCCAGGACCAGACCGTCACGCGCAAGCTGAAGGAACTGGTCATCTCGCTGAAGGTGGACCAGAAGCTGTCCAAGGACGACATCCTGGCCGGCTACATCAACACCAGTTACTACGGCCGCGGCGCCTACGGCATCCAGGCCGCCGCGCAGGCCTACTACCGTGTCGACGCCTCCAAGCTCACCGTCGAGCAGGGCGCGTACCTGGCCGCCCTGCTCCAGGCGCCGAGCCAGTACGACTGGGCGGTGGCGAGCCCCACCGGCAAGAAGCTGGTGCAGCAGCGCTGGAACTACGTGCTGGACAACATGGTCGAGCAGCACTGGCTCGACGCCGGCAAGCGCCGGGCCATGAAGTTCCCCTACCCCAAGGACCCCAAGGGCGCCCCCGGCCTGGAGGGCCAGAAGGGCTACCTCATCGACCTCGCCGACAAGCAGCTGGAGAAGCAGCTGATGAAGGACGAGGGCATCTCCCAGTCCCAGGCGGAGGCCGAGGTCGTGGACCGGGGCTGGACCATCACGCTGAACATCGACAAGAAGAAGCAGGCCGCCCTGGAGGGCACGGTCAAGGAACAGCTGACCGGCAAGCTGGACCCGAAGAAGCGCAAGGTCGACGCCGACGTCCAGGCCGGTGCGGTCTCCGTCGACCCCAGGACGGGCAAGATCCTCGCCCTCTACGGCGGCCAGGACTACTTCAAGCACTTCTACAGCAACGCCACCCGCAAGGACTACCAGCCCGCCTCCACCTTCAAGCCGGTGATCCTGGCCGCCGCCCTGGACGAGGGCGCCAAGACGCAGGACGGCCTGCCGATCGACGCCAACACCGTCTACGACGGCACCAGCGGCCGTGACGCCGTGGACCACGGCACAAAGGTCGGCTTCCACCCGCCGAACGAGGACGACGTCGACTACGGAGACATCACCGTTCAGACGGCGATGAACAAGTCCGTCAACTCCGTCTTCGCGCAGATGGGTGTGGACGTCGGCATGGAGAAGGTGATGGAGGTCGCCGGCCGGCTCGGCATGGACACCAAGGGCATGCAGGCGGTGCCCGCGCAGACGCTCGGCTCCATGGGCGCCAGCCCGCTGGAGATGGCCGGCATCTACGCCACCTTGGACAACCACGGCAAGGAGGTCACCCCGACCATCGTCGCGCAGGCCGAGAACAAGACCCGCACGGTGAAGATCGACGACCCGATCGGCGACCAGGTGATCAGCCGCGAGGCCGCCGACACCGTCACCTCGGTGCTCACCGGCGTGGTCGACGACGGTACGGCGCGGGTGTCGGTGCGCAACAATCCGCAGCGCGACGGCCAGCAGGTCGCGGGCAAGACCGGTACCTCCGACGAGAACAAGTCGGCCTGGTTCACCGGATACACGCCCGACCTCGTCACCTCGGTCGGTCTGTTCGGCGAGGACGACAAGACCCACAACCATGTGTCGCTCAAGGGCGCCACGGGACTGATCCCCGGCAGCGGCCGCATCAACGGCGGTGGCTACCCGGCACAGATCTGGGCCGCGTACACCTTCGGAGTGATGGACTCCGTCAGCAAGTTCGACCTGGACACCACCCAGGGCGCGGCCGTGAAGCCGTCGAAGTCGCCCTCGCAGAGCCAGTCGCCGAGCCAGTCGCCTTCGCAGTCGGCGTCCAGCTCGCCGCCGGCCTCGCAGTCGCCGTCCCAGTCGCCCAGCAAGACGCCGAGCCAGTCGCCGCCGGCCTCGCAGTCGCCGTCGCAGTCGCCCAGCCAGTCGCCGAGCCAGTCCCCGTCGCAGTCGCCGTCCGGCGGCATCGACAACCCGCTCGACCCGAACGACCAGCAGCAGTCGAGCGGCAGACACCCGGCCCAGTAGGACACGGTGAAGGGCGCCCGGTTCCCCCGGGCGCCCTTCACCGTCTCAGCATCTGTGCCGGCCCCTCAGGTCCGGTTCAGCTCGAACCAGACCACCTTCCCGGCGCTCAGCCGGGTCGCGCCCCAGCGGCGGGCCAGCCTGTTCACCAGGTACAGGCCCCGGCCGCCCTCGTCGGTGGCGCGGGCCTGGCGCAGCCGGGGCAGCTGCGGGACGTCGTCGCCGACCTCGCAGCGCAGCACGTCCGTGCGCAGCAGACGCAGCGTCACCGGCCGCGAGGCGTACCGCACGGCATTGGTGACGACCTCGCTGACCAGCAGCTCCACCGAGTCGGTGAGCTCCTGCAGGCCCCAGCGGTCCAGGGCCTCGCGGGCCAGCCGACGGGCCCGGCCGGGGGCGGAGTCCTCCGGCTCCAGGAACCAGTACGCCACGTCGCTCGGCGCGATCCCGTCGAAGCGGGCCGCGAGCAGCGCGATGTCGTCGTCCCGGTCGCCCGGGCCGAGCATGTCCAGCACCTCGTCGCACAGGGCTTCCAGGGGCGGCGGGTGGTCCGGGCCGGTGAGCTCCGCGGTCGCCTGGAGCTTCTCGCGCAGCTGCTCTATGCCGGTCCACACGTCCCGCAGCCGCGACTCCACCAGTCCGTCGGTGTAGAACAGCAGCGTGCCGCCGGCCGGCGCGTCCAGCTCCACCGCCTCGAAGTCGACACCGCCGACGCCGATCGGGGCGCCCGGCGGCACCCGCAGCACCTCGGCCCGGCCGCCCAGGTGCAGCAGCACGGGCGGCGGGTGTCCGGCGTTGGCGATGGTGATGCGGTGCGAGACGGGGTCGTAGACGGCGTACAGACAGGTCGCCATGCGGTCGGTGCCCAGGCGCTGCGCCTGCTCGTCCAGGTGGTGCAGCACCTCCTGCGGCGGCAGGTCCAGGCCCGCGAGGGTCTGCGCGGTGGTGCGCAGCTGACCCATGATCGCCGCCGAGGTCATGGAGTGGCCCATCACGTCGCCGACGACGAGGGCGACCCGGCTGCCGGGCAGCGGGATCGCGTCGTACCAGTCGCCGCCCACCCGCGCGGTCTCGGCGGCGGGCAGATAGCGTGAGGCCAGCCGCACCCCCGTCGGGCGGGGCAGCGTCTCGGGCAGCATGGTGCGCTGCAGCTCGTCCGCGATGTAGGCCTCACGGCCGTACAGCACGGCCTTGTCGATGCCGAGCGCGCTGTGCGTGGCGAGCTGGGCGGCGACCAGCAGGTCGTCGGGTTCGAAGGCCGGGCGGTCCGGGCGGCGCAGGAACAGCGCGGCTCCGATCACGCGGCGCCGCCCGCGCAGCGGGGCCAGGATCGTGCGGTGCCCGCCGGGCACCGCCAGTTCCGAGCCCTCGCCGAGGAGTTCGTCCAGCGCGGCGCCCGCCGGGTCCGCGTCCGTGAACACCGGCCGTACGCCGCGCAGCACCTCGCCGAGCGCGCTGCCGGGCCGTACCTCGCACAGCTCGTTGGTGACCACGGACAGCTCGGCCGGCTGCTCGGGCGCCGGCGCGGTCGGGAACCCGACCTCCGGGTCGCGCTCGGCCGGTATCCGGTCGGTGCGGCGCAGCCGCAGCACGAGCGGGCCCACCGGCCGTTCGTCGCCCACCGGCAGCGGCTCGCGCAGATAGACGAGGATGGCGTCGGAGAACGTCGGCACCGTCGCCCGGCACAGGCCCATGACGATCTCGTCCAGGTCCATGCCGCGGGCGATCCTGCGGGTGGCCGCGCCCACGAACCGCAGCCGGTCCCCGTCCCGCCGCATCGGCAGCGGACGGCCGGGCGGCAGGCCCTGTCCGGTGCGGCGCTCCCGCCCACCGGGACCGCGCCGCTCCCGCCGGTCGGAGGCGCCCGGCGTCGCGGGCACGTCGGCGCCGGGGGCCGCCGTGGTGCCGGAGGTCCCGTTGGCGCCCGCACTCCCGGCGGTCCCGGTGTTCCTGCTGCCCGCGCCGTCCGGCTGCGCCGGGATGCCCTCCGGCCGGGGGCGCGGCCGGGGGACGTCGGGTTCGGCGGACACGGGCTGCGCGTGCTCGTACCCCGCCGGGGCCGCCTCGGTGCCGCGCGGTGTGTTCGTCCCGGTCCCGCGCGGTGGCTCGCCCTGCGTGCCCTGCGCCGCGGCCGGGCAGGGCGGTGCGCCGGCGGGGCGCGGCTGTGGCGGTAAGGCCGGAGACGGCTCGGGGGTACGCAGGAGTGCCCCGCGGGCGTCCGCGGGGTCGCTGCCCGGCTGGGGGCGTTCGAAGGAGGTCGGCTGCTCCGTCACGCGTGTCGAATCCATCCGTCCGGGGCTGCGCGCCGGGCGCGCAGTTCGTCCCGCCGAAGACCCGATACCCGGAACACGTGCCCCAGGAACGGATTTCCGGCGTGGTCAGAGGCTGTTCCTGTGCCACCGGCGGACCGCGTGCGGTCCGCACGGGCAGGGCCCGCGTCGGCGGCGTGTCCCCCCGAACGGGCCCGAGGGCCTGTCCGGCGGTCCCTGGTGCGCTCGTACCCCTCGCTCACGTCCTGCCGCCCCTCGGTGACATTGAGTCAGACTCGGCGCCCGCTCCGGGAGTTGCCTTGTTCCGTGCCTCCCCGCGCCCTTGCGGAGGACGATCCTACGTTTCCTGCCCCGGGGCGCATCAAGGGTCTCATGAGGACACGTGCGCGGGCGTACGGTCCCAGTCCTCCGGCAGTGACGGTACCGCCCAGGACGGGTCCGGGCGCCAGTGCTGCCAGTTCTCCGAGAACGGCGGCCCCCAGGCGCGGATCACCTCCACCGCCGACCGGCCGGCCGCCCGCACCCGCTCGGCCAGCCGGGCGTCGACCAGCCCGTCCCGCTGGGCCTGCGCGAACTCGTCCTCGTCCCGCCAGTGCCAACTGCGGTCCAGGTGCACGGAGATGTCCAGAAAGTGGTCCTCGGAGTCCACCCCGCCCTCCCACCGGGTCAGGGGTTCCTCCAGGTTGACGTACCAGTTCTTGAACTGCCAGCCCGGCTCCCAGAACAGCCACACCGACCACGGCTCACCGGGCCGGGCCAGCTTCAGCACGCCCGTGCCGAACCAGCGGTCGCGCTGCACGGTCCGCGGCTTGGTGTAGCGGGACGCGAGCGGTTCCAGATGCACGGGTGTGCCGTCGGCGAGCACGGGCTTGACGCACTCGGTGCCCGGCGCCATCCACACCGCCAGCAGCTCGGCGTCGTCGTGGACGACGGTGACGGGACGCGCGATGTGGAAGTCCGTGCCGCCGTTCGCCCGGTACCGCCACAGGATCTGGCTCCCGGGCGCCCAGCGGGCCCTCGCACCGCCGCTCTTCACGCGTTCCATCGCTCCGTCGTCCGTCATGCGCAGATATTAGGTGTCACGGGCATACGACGCCGCGGTGAGCGTCACGGTTCACGCCCGCGCGCGGACCGCTCACGGGCGCGTCATCCGCAGCACGTCCAGCGCCTCGTCCAGCTGCTCCTCCGTCAGGTCGCCACGCTCGACGTAGCCGCCCTCCAGCACGGCCTGACGGATCGTCTTCTGTTCCGCGAGCGCCCTCTTGGCCACCTTCGCCGCCTCCTCGTACCCGATGTACCTGTTCAGCGGGGTGACGACGGACGGCGAGGACTCGGCGTACTCGCGCGCCCGCTCCCGGTGGGCCACGATCCCGTCCACGGTCCGGTCGGCCAGCAGCCGTGAGACGTTCGCGAGCAGCCGGACCGACTCCAGGACGTTCTTGGCGATGACCGGCAGCATGACATTGAGCTCGAAGTTGCCGGCGGCGCCGGCGGTGGCGACGGTGGCGTCGTTGCCGATCACCTGGGCGCAGACCATGAGCACCGCCTCGGGCACGACGGGGTTCACCTTGCCCGGCATGATCGAGGAGCCCGGCTGGAGGTCCGGCAGGCTGATCTCGGCCAAACCGGTCCGCGGCCCGGAGGACATCCAGCGCAGATCGTTGGCGATCTTCGTCAGGCTCACCGCGACGGTCCGCAGCTGACCGCTGGTCTCCACGATCCCGTCCCGGGCGCCCTGCGCCTCGAAGTGGTCGCGGGCCTCGGTGAGCGGCAGCCCGGTGACGCGGGCCACCTCCTCGATGACGGCGGCGGAGAAACCCGGCGGGGTGTTGATGCCGGTGCCCACGGCGGTGCCGCCCAGCGGCAGCTCGGCGAGCCTCGGCAGCGAGGCCTTCAGCCGCTCGACGCCGTGCCGGATCTGGGCCGCGTACCCGCCGAACTCCTGGCCCAGGGTGACGGGCGTGGCGTCCATCAGATGGGTGCGCCCCGACTTCACCACGTCCGCGAACTCCTCGGCCTTGCGGGCGAGGGCGGCGGCCAGGTGCTCCAGGGCCGGGATCAGGTCCCGGGTGACGGCGGCGGTGGCCGCGATGTGGATGGAGGAGGGGAAGACGTCGTTGGAGGACTGGGAGGCGTTGACGTGGTCGTTGGGGTGCACGTCCCGCCCGAGACGCTCGGAGGCGAGGGTGGCCAGGACCTCGTTGGTGTTCATGTTCGACGAGGTGCCGGAGCCCGTCTGGAACACGTCGACCGGGAAGTGCTCGTCCCACCGGCCCTCGGCGACCTCCTCCGCCGCCTCCTGGATCGCCCGGGCGACGTCCTTGTCGAGCACGCCGAGCTCCGCGTTGACCTTGGCGGCGGCGCCCTTGATGCGGGCGAGCGCCTCGATGTGCGCGCGCTCGAGGCGCTGCCCTGAGACGGGGAAGTTCTCCACGGCACGCTGCGTCTGGGCGCGCCACTTGGCGTGGGCGGGAACCTGGACCTCGCCCATGGAGTCGTGCTCGGTGCGGTATTCGGTCATACCGGGTACAGCGTGGGGGGCGGCGCGGATGTTCCGGGCGTGCTCCCGGAACATCCGCGTCTCGAACGCCGCGGCGCGGCCTCGGCCCGGCCGGTGCTCAGCCCTCAGGCCGGCCCCGGCCCCCGCACCGGAATCGTGGTGAACGTCGGCTGCTCGGGTTCCCGCGAAGTGAAGAAGTCGTTGCCCTTGTCGTCGACGACGATGAACGCCGGGAAGTCCTCGACCTCGATCTTCCAGACGGCCTCCATGCCGAGCTCCTCGTACTCCAGGACCTCGACCTTCTTGATGCAGTCCTGGGCGAGGCGGGCGGCGGGGCCGCCGATGGAGCCGAGGTAGAAGCCGCCGTGCGCGCCGCACGCGTCGGTGACCTGCTTGCTGCGGTTGCCCTTGGCCAGCATCACCTTGGAACCGCCCGCCCCCTGGAACTGCGCGACGTAGGAGTCCATGCGGCCGGCCGTGGTCGGGCCGAAGGAGCCGGACGCGTAGCCCTCGGGGGTCTTCGCCGGGCCCGCGTAGTACACCGGGTGGTCCTTCAGGTACTGCGGCATCTCCTCGCCCGCGTCCAGCCGCTCCTTGATCTTGGCGTGCGCGATGTCGCGGGCCACGACCAGCGGGCCGGTCAGGGACAGGCGGGTCTTGACCGGGTACTTGGTCAGCTCGGCGAGGATGGCGTCCATCGGCTGGTTGAGGTCGATCTTGACGACGTCGCCCTCGGACTCCAGCTGCTCGTCCGTCGTGTCCGGGAGGAACCGCGCCGGGTCCGTCTCCAGCTGCTCCAGGAACACGCCCTCGGCGGTGATCTTGGCGACGGCCTGGCGGTCCGCGGAGCAGGACACCGCGATCGCGACCGGGCAGGACGCGCCGTGCCGGGGCAGGCGGACCACCCGCACGTCGTGGCAGAAGTACTTGCCGCCGAACTGCGCGCCGATGCCGATCTTCTGGGTCAGCTCGAAGACCTTCTGCTCGAGGTCCTTGTCGCGGAAGCCGTGCCCGAGCTCCGAGCCCTCCGCGGGGATCTCGTCCAGGTAGTGCGCGGAGGCGTACTTCGCCGTCTTCAGCGCGTACTCGGCCGAGGTGCCGCCGACGACGATCGCCAGGTGGTACGGCGGGCAGGCGGCCGTGCCGAGCGAACGGATCTTCTCCTCCAGGAACCTCATCATGGAGGCCTCGTTCAGGACGGCCTTCGTCTCCTGGTAGAGGAAGGACTTGTTGGCGCTGCCGCCGCCCTTGGCCATGAACAGGAACTTGTAGGCGCCGCCGTCGGTGGCGTACAGCTCGATCTGGGCGGGGAGGTTGGAGCCGGTGTTCTTCTCCTCCCACATGGTCAGCGGGGCCATCTGCGAGTAGCGCAGGTTCAGCTTGGTGTAGGCGTCGTAGATGCCGCGGGAGAGGGCCTTCTCGTCCTCGCCCTCGGTGAGGACGTTCTGGCCGCGCTTGCCCATGACGATGGCCGTGCCGGTGTCCTGGCACATCGGCAGCACGCCGGCGGCGGCGATGTTGGCGTTCTTCAGCAGGTCCAGGGCGACGAACTTGTCGTTCGCGCTGGCCTCCGGGTCGTCGATGATGCGGCGCAGCTGGGCGAGGTGGGCCGGGCGCAGGTAGTGCTGGATGTCGCGGATGGCCTCCTCGGCCAGCTTGCGCAGCGCCTCCGGCTCGACCTTGAGGAACGTACGCCCGTCGGGTCCCTCGACGGTGGAGACGCCCTCGGACGTCACCAGCCGGTACGGGGTGGTGTCCGCACCCTGGGGGAGCAGATCGGTGTACGCGAACTCAGGCATCGCAGCCCATTCCTCACTCGGCAGACGGCTGCCCGCCGACACCGGCGGGCACCGAACAGCGTAGAACCTGCCACTGACGGCGAGGCTGTGAGGTCCGGCTCAGTGCACCGTCCGCCCCTGGCGGCCCGGCCGAGTCCCCGGCGGCTTCTCCTGCGCGGAGGTGTCGCGATCTATCGTGTTTGGGTACGCTGCTGCCGTGGACCTTCAGAAGCAGACCGCCGCCCCCGCCACGGAGCTGCGCGCCTCGGACGCCGACCGTGACCGCATCGCCGACATCCTGCGCGACGCCCTCGCCGAGGGCCGTCTGAGCGCCGACGAGCACGCCGAGCGCGTCGAGGGGGTGCTGAACGCCAAGACGGTCGGCGAGCTGGAGGTCTTCATCCAGGATCTGCCCGCCGCCCACCAGGGCCGTACGGCACCGGCGTACGCCTCCGCGCCCCATCGTCCGGCCGCCGGTGCGATCCCCCCCGAGGCCGACGAGAACGTGGTGGCGGTGTTCAGCTCGGCCATGCGCAAGGGCCGCTGGCGCGCCGGGCGGCGGCTGCACGCGTACGCGGTCTTCGGCAGCGTCGAGATCGACCTCAGCGAGGCGATCTTCGAGTACCAGCAGGTCGTGATCAAGGCGGTCTCCGTCTTCGGCGACGTCCAGATCCGCGTGCCGGAGAACGTGTCGCTGCGGGGCACCGGCGGCGGCGTCCTCGGCAACTTCGAGGTGGCGCCGCTGGACTCGGCCGAGTCCGAGGCACCCGTCGTCTACGTCGACGGCTGGGCCGTCCTCGGCAATGTCGAGGCGCGGCCCAAGCGGGGCAAGCTCGTCGCCGACATCCTCGACCGCGTGCAGCGCAAGGTCGACAGGAGCGTGCGCAAGCATCTGTGAGACGGTCGGGAACCAGCCGCGGGGCACCTTCGACCAACCGCACGGTCGGGAACCGAGTGCATAGGCGCGCGTACAGCGGGTAGGCCTTGACGCATCGTCTCTCGCTCGCGAAGCCGTCGTCAGGAGAAGACCGTGCTGCAACCGCCGCATTCGTCCCTGCAGGTAGCTGCCGTTCCGGCCCCGCGGGTGCCGGTGCGGGACAGGGACCAAGACGCCCCCTGGCACACCGAGGCGGTGTGCCGTCGCGACGAGGCCGGCCTGTTCTTCGCACCCTCGAAGGAGCCCACCGCCGCGCGGCTGTCGCGCGAGGAGGCGGCCAAGCGGGTCTGCGCGCGCTGCCCGGTGATGGTCGAGTGCCGCGAGCACGCGCTGCTGCAACCGGAGCCGTACGGCGTGTGGGGCGGCCTGACCGCCGCCGAGCGCAGGGTCGTCCTCGCCCGGCGCCGCCGGCGCGAACTGGAGCTGAAGAAGGCGGCCCGCGCGACGGGCCGCATAGCGGCGGCCGGCTAGCCGGGTCCCCGGCAGGGCTCTCCCGCACGCGGCACATTCCTCGGCACACGTCCCTCGGAACACGTACGGGGCGCTCCCTCCGCACAGGGAGCGCCCCGTACCGCTGTGCCGGGCCCTCGGACCGGACGCCGGCCGCCCGCTACCGCGCGCGATCGAAGTCGATCGCGCTGTACGCCCGCAGCTTGCTCAGCCGGTGCTCGGACTCGATCCGCCGCACCGTGCCGGACTTGGACCGCATGACGAGCGAGTCCGTCGTCGCCGTCTCCGAGCGGTAGCGCACCCCCCGCAGCAGTTCGCCGTCGGTGATGCCGGTGGCGACGAAGAAGACGTTCTCGCCCGAGACCAGGTCGTCCGTGGTCAGCACGCGGTCGAGGTCGTGCCCGGCGTCGATCGCCCGCTGCCGCTCCTCGTCGTCCTTCGGCCACAGCTTGCCCTGGATCGTGCCGCCCAGGCACTTCACGGCGCAGGCGGAGATGATGCCCTCGGGCGTGCCGCCGATGCCGAGCAGCAGGTCGACGCCGGCGCCCTCGCGCAGCGCGTAGATCGAACCGGCCACGTCGCCGTCGGAAATCAGCTTGATGCGCGCGCCCGCATCCCGGACCTCCTGGATGAGGCCCTGGTGCCGCGGCCGGTCCAGGATGACCACGGTGACGTCCTCGGGTGTGCCCCGCTTGGCCTTGGCCACGCGCTTGATGTTCACCGACACCGGCGCGTCGATGTCCACGAAGTCGGCCGCGTCCGGGCCGGTCACCAGCTTGTCCATGTAGAACACGGCGGACGGGTCGAACATCGCGCCGCGTTCGGCCGCGGCCAGCACCGCGATCGCGTTCGGCATGCCCTTGGCGGTCAGCGTGGTGCCGTCGATCGGGTCGACCGCGATGTCGACCTCCGGGCCGGTCCCGTCGCCCACGTGCTCCCCGTTGAAGAGCATCGGGGCCTCGTCCTTCTCGCCCTCGCCGATGACGACGACGCCGTTCATCGAGACGGTGGAGACGAGGGTCCGCATGGCGCGGACCGCAGCGCCGTCGGCGCCGTTCTTGTCACCGCGCCCGACCCAGCGGCCCGCGGCCATCGCCGCGGCCTCGGTGACCCGGACCAGTTCCAGCGCGATGTTGCGGTCGGGAGCCTCTTCGGGAACTTCCAGCTCGGACGGCAAGTGATGATGCTCGGTCATCGGAGCGCACCTTTCTGATACGACGACGGCCGGATGAGGGTGTTGGCCCCGACTCTATCGCCGAGTCGACAGAATGAGCAGGGGACCCTACGGATGAGCGGTCCGGGCACCTGCGACGATAGAGGGCGTGGCAGGTTCGAACGGCAAGCAGAAGTCGGTCCGGAGCATGATCCTCTCCCTGGGGGTGATCGTGCTCGCGGCCGCGAGCATCTATCTCTTCATCCCGCACGACGATCACACTCCCGACATCAAGCGGGTCGACTACCGCGTCGAACTGCTCACCGCGCGCCGCGCCGCCCCGTACCCGGTGGCCGCGCCCGAGGGCCTGCCCGAGACCTGGAAACCCACCTCCGTCCGCTACCGGGCCGACCAGGACAACCGCTGGCACCTGGGTTTCCAGGATCCAGAAGGCCAATACGTGGCGATCGAGCAGTCCACTCAGAAGCGCAAGGACTTCATCGCCGACGCCAGCCAGGGCGGGCACGCCACCAAGGTCACCCAGGAGATCGACGGCCGCACCTGGACCCGGTACACCGGCGGCCGCTACGACGCCCTCGTGCTGGAGGACGCCCAGGGCTCCACGACGGTGGTCGCGGGCACGGCCTCCTTCGGCCGGCTGACGACGATGGCGCAGGCGCTGGAACTGAAGAAGTCCTGACCCGCCGCCCCCGAGGACCTCACCCGGAGGATTCCGCCCCGTCCTCGGCCGCCTCCTCGGCCAGCGCCGCGTCCAGGCGCGCCCGGGCGCCCTCCAGCCAGCGCCGGCAGACCTTGGCCAGCTCCTCGCCCCGCTCCCACAGGGCGAGGGACTCCTCCAGGCTCGTACCGCCCGCCTCCAGGCGCCGGACGACCTCGATCAGCTCGTCCCGTGCCTGCTCGTAGCCGAGCGTCCCGTCCGCCGCTGCGGTGCCGCCTGCCGCGGTGTTGCTTGTCATCCGACCACCCTATGTGTCGACCCGAACCGTGAACTCACCCTCGGCGACCCGCGCCCGCAGCGGCTCGTCCGCCGCCACCTCGGCCGGGTCGCGCACCGCATGCCCGTCGGCCTTCTGGAGCACGGCGTAACCGCGTCGCAGCGTCGCGGCGGGGGAGAGGGCCACCACGCGCGCGTGCGTGTGCGTCAGCTCCGAGTCGGCGCGGTCCAGCAGGTGCCGCAGCGTGCGCCGGCTCCGGTCCAGCAGCGAGGCGACATGGTCCGCCCGCTCGTCGACCATGCGGTGCGGATCCTCCATGCAGGGCCGCGCCAGCGCGTGGGCCAGGCCCCGTTCCTCCCGCTCGACCACCGCGCTCACGCACCGCCGGGCGCGGTCGCGCAGCTGCCGCACCCGCTCGAGCTCCTCGCCGACGTCCGGCACGACCTTCTTGGCGGCGTCGGTGGGCGTCGAGGCGCGCAGGTCGGCGACGTAGTCCAGCAACGGGGTGTCCGGTTCGTGCCCGATCGCGGAGACGACCGGCGTACGGCAGGACGCCACCGCGCGGACCAGCTGCTCGTCGGAGAACGGCAGCAGGTCCTCCACGCTGCCGCCGCCACGAGCGACGATGATCACGTCCACCTCGTCGAACGCGTCGAGCTCCTTGACGGCCTGGACGACCTGCGGGACGGCGTGCACGCCCTGGACCGCGACGTTGCGTACCTCGAACCGGACGGCCGGCCAGCGGTGCCGGGCGTTCTCCAGCACGTCCCGCTCGGCGGCCGAGGCCCGTCCGCAGACCAGGCCGATCAGCTGCGGCAGGAAGGGCAGCGCCTTCTTGCGCTCGGGCGCGAACAGACCCTCGGCGGCCAGGGACTTCTTCAGCTGCTCCAGGCGGGCCAGCAGTTCTCCGACGCCCACCGGCCGTATCTCGGCGGCCCGCAGGGACAGCTGCCCGCGCGGGGCGTACCACTCCGGCTTGGCGTGCACCACGACCCGGGCGCCCTCGCCGACGACGTCGGCGACCGCGTCGAACACCTCGCGGTAGCAGGTCACGCCGACCGAGATGTTGTACGACGGGTCGCGCAGCGTCAGGAACACCACGCCCGCCCCCGGCCGCCGCGACAGCTGGGTGATCTGGCCCTCGACCCACACCGCGCCGAGCCGGTCGATCCAGCCGCCGATGAGCCGCGAGACCTCCCCGACCGGCAGCGGGGATTCGGGGGACGTGGTGACAGCCATGTCCGCGAGCGTAGCCGCCGCCACCGACAGCGCGGGTGGTGGCGCCACCGCGGGGGAGCCGCTCGCGCCGGGGCGCCGGGCCGGTGCCCCCGGCGCCACCCCCGGCGATCTTCCGGCCGCCGGGCGCGGCCTTACGATGGGTGCCATGACTGCTACGTCTGGCCGCCGTGTCCTGCTCGCCGCCCCCCGGGGCTACTGCGCGGGTGTGGACCGCGCCGTGATCGCCGTCGAGAAGGCCCTGGAGCAGTACGGGGCTCCGGTGTACGTCCGGCACGAGATCGTCCACAACAAGTACGTCGTGCAGACCCTGGAGAAGAAGGGCGCCGTCTTCGTCGAGCGGACCGAGGAGGTGCCGCCGGGCAACATCGTGATGTTCTCCGCGCACGGCGTGGCGCCCGTCGTCCACGAGGAGGCCGAGCGCGGCCGTCTGGCCACCATCGACGCCACCTGCCCGCTGGTCACCAAGGTCCACAAGGAAGCCGTCCGCTTCGCCAAGGACGACTACGACATCCTCCTGATCGGGCACGAGGGCCACGAGGAGGTCATCGGCACCTCCGGCGAGGCCCCCGACCACATCCAGCTCGTCGACGGCCCCGAGGACGTCGCCGAGGTCGAGGTGCGCGACCCTTCGAAGGTCGTCTGGCTCTCCCAGACCACGCTGTCGGTGGACGAGACCATGGAGACGGTCGACGCCCTCAAGGAGAAGTTCCCCCAGCTGGTCTCCCCGCCGAGCGACGACATCTGCTACGCCACGCAGAACCGCCAGCTCGCCGTCAAGCAGATGGGCGCCGAGGCGGATCTCGTCATCGTGGTCGGCTCCCGCAACTCCTCCAACTCCAAGCGTCTGGTGGAGGTCGCCAAGCTCGCGGGCGCGGCCCAGGCCTACCTCGTCGACTTCGCCGACGAGATCGACGAGGCCTGGCTGGAGGGCGTGACGACGGTCGGCGTGACGTCGGGCGCGTCGGTGCCCGAGGTCCTGGTCGAGCAGGTGCTGGAGTGGCTGGCCCGGCGCGGCTTCGAGGATGTGGAGATCGTCAAGGCGGCGGAGGAGTCCATCACCTTCTCCCTGCCCAAGGAGCTCCGCCGGGACCTGCGCGAGGAGGCCGCCGCCCTGGTCGCCGAGCGTGGCGGATCGGGTGCGCCGCAGGCGTGACCACTGATGACGGCGTGACGGTCGGTCGCACGTCGTAACGTGGAGCCATGCAGATCTTCGGTGTGGACATCGGCGGGTCAGGGATCAAGGGCGCCCCGGTGGACCTGGACAAGGGCGACCTCGCCCAGGAGCGCTTCAAGGTGCTGACCCCGCATCCGGCGACGCCCGACGGGGTGGCCGACGGCGTCAAGCAGGTCGTCGACCACTTCGGGTGGACCGGACCCGTCGGGCTGACGTTCCCGGGCGTGGTCACCGGCGGCGCCACGGTGCGCACGGCGGCGAACGTCGACAAGAGCTGGATCGACACCGACGCGCGCGCCCTGTTCGGCGAGCGGCTCGGCGGCCTGCCGGTGACCGTGGTCAACGACGCGGACGCGGCCGGGGTCGCCGAGATGCACTTCGGCGCCGGCCAGGGGCGCCGCGGCACCGTGATCCTGCTGACCTTCGGCACCGGCATCGGCAGCGCACTCTTCGTCGACGGCACCCTCGTCGCCAACACGGAGCTGGGCCATCTCGAGCTGGACGGACACGAGGCGGAGAAGCGGGCCTCCAGCAAGGCCAAGGACGACCACGACCTGTCCTGGGAGCAGTGGGGCCGCCGCGTCGAGAAGTACCTCGCGCACCTGGAGATGCTCTTCTCTCCCGAGCTGTTCATCCTCGGTGGCGGCGTCAGCCGCAAGGCCCACAAGTTCCTGTCCTTCATGGAGGGTGTCGGAGCTCCGGTCGTCCCCGCCCAGCTCCAGAACAACGCGGGCATCGTGGGGGCGGCGATGCGGGCGGCGGAGGGCGCGTAGCCGGCCGGGGAGGCGGACGGCCGGGTGGCGGAAGGCGTGAGGCGTACGGCCGCGCGGCGGAAGGCGCGTGGCCGTGCGGTGGGCCGGCCGGGGCCGCGGAGGGATCGCGCAGGGCTCCGGGGCCTCACCGCGGCGGGCGGCTCCCGGCCCGCTCCCGGGCCCGCTGGGGTACGGCCAGGGCGCGCCGGAGCAGAGCCGTGACCCCCGCGACCAGCGTCCCCCCGTACAGCCACAGTGCCTGCGTGGCGAGCGCGGTGACCAGGCCCATCAGCTTGCCCGGGAAGCCGTCGCCCTCGGCCAGGGGCAGCAGACCCACGGCGAACCCGATGGGCACCACGACCGGCGAGGTCAGCAGGTCGGCGCGGCGCACCCAGACGGCGGTCAGCGCGCACACCGGCAGGAACAGCACGCCGTACCCGGTCGGGGACCCGCCCAGCAGCAGCTGGTCGAGGCAGCCCAGCAGGAACATCAGCGCCCCGCAGAACAGTCCGGCTCCCAGGCCGGTGAACCGCGGATTGGGCAACCGCCGTAACCGTCGTATGGCGGCGGCGGGCGCGGAGACGGGCGCCGCGGCGGACGGCCGCCGCCCGCCGGGCGGACGCCGCGCCCCGGGGGGATGCCGTGCGGCGGGCCGGTGCCCGGGCGCGTCCTGCCGCGCCGCCTGCGGCGGCATCGGGTGTCCGCCGCGTCGCGGTCCGTGCTGCTGAGATCGCGTCCTGGGTTGCTCCACTGGACCAACCTAGGTCTGCTTATGTGCTGAATAGGCCGTTTGACACGCCGCGCGGCGCGGCCTGGCCACGTGTTCGAACCGTCGAAGGGGCCGGGCCGCGACACGCCGTAGACTGGTGGATCGGCCGCCTGGCCCCCAGTCTCCTCACGTACGGGAAGTCGCAACGTGTCGCTCACGATCGGAATCGTCGGTCTGCCGAACGTCGGCAAGTCGACCCTGTTCAACGCCCTGACCAAGAACGACGTGCTCGCGGCCAACTACCCGTTCGCCACGATCGAGCCGAACGTCGGTGTGGTCGGCGTCCCGGACGGTCGTCTCGCCCAGCTCGCCTCGATCTTCAAGTCGGAGCGGATCCTGCCGGCCACCGTCGACTTCGTCGACATCGCCGGCATCGTGCGCGGCGCCAGCGAGGGTGAGGGCCTGGGCAACAAGTTCCTCGCCAACATCCGCGAGTCGGACGCGATCTGCCAGGTCATCCGCGCCTTCAAGGACGAGAACGTGGTCCATGTCGACGGCAAGGTCTCGCCGAAGGACGACATCGAGACGATCAACACCGAGCTGATCCTCGCCGACCTCCAGACCATCGAGAAGGTCCTCCCGCGCCTCCAGAAGGAGTCGCGCATCAAGAAGGACATCGCCCCCAAGGTCAAGGCGGTCGAGGAGGCCAAGGAGATCCTGGAGAAGGGCGACACGCTCTTCGCGCACGGCATCGTCCAGGGCAGCGAGCGCGCGGAACTCCTCCACGACCTGCACCTGCTCACGACGAAGCCCTTCCTCTACGTCTTCAACGTCGACGAGGACGAACTGATCGACGAGGACTTCAAGAACGAGCAGCGCGCCCTGGTCGCCCCCGCCGAGGCGATCTTCCTCAACGCCAAGCTGGAGGCCGACCTCGCCGAGCTGGACGAGGAGGAGGCCCTGGAACTCCTGGAGTCCGTCGGCCAGCACGAGCCGGGCCTGGCCACCCTCGCCCGCGTCGGCTTCAACACGCTCGGCCTGCAGACCTACCTGACGGCTGGCCCCAAGGAGTCCCGCGCCTGGACCATCAAGAAGGGCGCCACCGCTCCCGAGGCCGCCGGCGTGATCCACACCGACTTCCAGAAGGGCTTCATCAAGGCCGAGGTCATCTCCTTCGAGGACCTCCTCGAGGCCGGCTCCGTCGCCGAGGCCCGTGCCAAGGGCAAGGCCCGCATGGAGGGCAAGGACTATGTGATGCAGGACGGGGACGTGGTGGAGTTCCGCTTCAACGTGTGACGCCTGATTCCTTGATCGGCTGAACCGCTGGTCAGAGCATGAAACCCCAGGTCAGGGGCCAGATCGCAAGGTCTGGCCCCTTCTTGTTTTCTCAGGCCGATTCCGGGCTTTTCCGGGGAGCGTGCTGACTTGGTGCTGACCCGCTGACGGTGTTCATACCGGTCCTGACCTGGGGCTACAGCCGGGTTATGAGAGCAGGGCAGAGACCTGCGAACGTCTTCGGTCGGGGCTGCTCCCGGATGCTCCCAGGTGCCGGATCTCTGACGACCGGGTGCCTGCCGGGTTTCCTGTTCTGGAAAGCCGGGGAGCTTGACCCGGAAGTTGGCAGGTCGGGAGCATCGCCTTGACCAAGCCTGTCGACAGGAGGGGGAAAGCCGTGGGCGCACCGCTGCGGAAGCTCTCGGGAGACCCGGACTGCAAGAACGGCACTTGCCCTACCCTGTGGGGCACGGCCGACGGCAAGGACTACGTCGTACAGGGTTACGTGATCAACGACCCTGAGCGGCTGGCGCAGCTCGACCTGCCCGAGGGTGAGACGGCGGTCATGGTCCCCGCGGCCGTGCTGGAGGAGTACTTCCGTGCTCACCGGTGAGGATTTCGGGCGCCTCTTCGAAACGTTCGAGCGGACCGCGTTCCGGCTGGAGACGCTGGCCGAGTACGACGTGGAGGAGGAGCGCGAGGAGATCGCGCGCTTCCTGGCCGGAGAGGACATGGGGCCGGAGTGGGACGACAACCCATGGGTGCGGTCCATGACCGACAAGGGCAAGCAGGTGTCCCGCGTCCACGTCCTGTGCTCCCCGCTGACCGACTACCTGCGCTACGAGCTGTCGGCCTACCCCGGCAACATCAAGGCCGGGGAGTCGATCGGCATCATCGACCTTGCCGAACAAGACGTGGAGGGTCTGCCCGACCACGACTTCTGGCTCTTCGACGACCGCGACGTGTACCGGATGCACTACACCCCCGAGGGCCGGTTCCTCGGCGGTGAACTGCTGCCCGCCGACCGCCTCTCGGAGTACCGGGGATACCGGGACCTGGCTCTCTCCCGGGCCGTGCCGTTCGCGACCTACTGGGAGCGGCACCACTGACCACGGAATCCCTCGGAAGAGCACTGCGGACACTGCGCGAGGCATCGGGACTGACCGGCAGCGCAGTGGCCCGTAGGGCTTCCATGTCCGCAGCCAAGCTCTCGAAGATCGAGAACGGCCGGACCATGCCCACGGTGCAGGACGTCGACCTCGTCCTGTCCGCCCTCGGGGTGTCCGAGGAGGCCAAGGAACAGTTCCTCGCGGCGGCCCGAGTCGAGGCCACGGAAGCCACGGCGTGGCGCCTGCTGCGCCGTATGGGGGCGTGGAAGCATCAGAACACGATCAAGGGCATCGAGGCCAACACGAAGGCACTCAGGCTGTTTCAGGGGCAGCTCATCCCTGGCCTTCTTCAGACTCCTGAGTACGCCACGGCGGTGTTCTCACTGCCTCCGGCTCTGCCGGACGAGACCAAGGCACGGACGGTGGCGGCCCGGCTGGAGCGGCAGGCCGCGTTGTACGAGGACGGGCGCTCGTTCCACTTCGTCATCTGCGAGCACGTACTGCGGTGGCTGATCTGCGAGCCGGTCGTCATGGCCGTACAGCTCGACCGGCTAGCGTCCCTGTCACGGCTCCCCGCCGTGTCCATCGGCGTCGTCCCTCAAGCGGGCCGGAAGCCGGACTTCCCCATGACCTGTTTCAGCATCCACGACGACAGCCTCGTCATCGTCGAGACCTTCCACTCGGAGGTGACGACACGGGATCCGCGGGACGTCCAGACGTACGTCGACACGTTCGACAGGTTCGCCGCAGTGGCGCTCTACGGCGACGACATGCGCAGCCTCGTCGAGGGCATCCGGGACGAGTTCTTGCGGCAACAGGAAAGAGGCTAGGCCCGCCAAGTGAGCGGCCCGACGATGTGATCAGAGGAGATCGGAGTCGGGAGAGCCATGCGAACAAGCGCCAGCATCCAGTCGGGACCCGTGCACCTGCCCCTGCCCAGCGCCCAGCCTGAGCCGGTCTCCGGCTGTCGGCACTGTCTTGAACTCGCGGTGCGGCGAACCAACGCCGTCTCGTCGGGCGACTACTCCAAGGCGACGGATGTGAACGTGGCCCTGCGAGCGCACCTCGGCGAAGCGCACGGAGGCGAGGAGTGACCAGGGCGATCCTGCGCTACGTCGAGCACCGGATCACACGGCACCCCGGAACCGACGTGACGTTCGAAGCGGAGTGCGTGAGCTGCGACTGGAAGGCCGAGCCTTCGG
Organism: Streptomyces sp. NPDC003393; assembly: GCF_053589015.1. Classification (NCBI taxonomy): domain Bacteria; kingdom Bacillati; phylum Actinomycetota; class Actinomycetes; order Kitasatosporales; family Streptomycetaceae; genus Streptomyces; species Streptomyces sp. NPDC003393. The sequence goes on from NZ_JBSFRB010000002.1 coordinate 276,344, forward strand.
AGGACGGGGCAGCCGTCGACCTGGAGTGCATGCGCCACACCGGCAGGACTGGGCATCAGAGCTTTCGGCGAGTCTGCACCTCTCTCGCCCTCGTTGTGCGGGTTGAGTAGCGGCGCCCCGTCCATCTGGACACGACGTGCTGGCACAGCAGGCGAAAGCCCCCGCACCGTGCGGTTGGGACGCATGACGCGAGGGCCCGTGGCGTGACTACTCGAAGGCACGCACCTTGCGCAGGCGGGCGTGAAGCGTCTGCCGAGAGATGCCTGTCATGCGAGCAAGGGCAGCGATGTTGACTTCGACTCCCAGCTCTTCCATGCGCAGCACTTCGTCCACGACTCTGTCGGCTGTGCCGTTACGCATCGCGTTGGCCATCGCCCACTCGCATGCGCGGCCTTGGAGAGTAGCGATGCGGTACTCCAGGTGCGGGTCGCGATCCCCATGGGTCAGCAACTCCTCAGCCGGAACTTGCTCCACCTGATCGAGGAGCTTGCGTGCCTCCTCCGGGTCAGCTCCGATGAGCCAGGCCATGGCCATGGCAGACCAGGGACGTCCCTTGAGGCGTTCGTGTATCTCGGCCCTCTGCGTGGAGCGGACCGCTGCTTCGCGCGCCTGCTCAGCCTGGGCTTCGTTGCCGCGGGCGTCGTACTGGGCTGCCTTCCGGTAGTGATCGCCGGCAGTGACCCGAAGTTCTTCCGCTCGTCGAGCGAGGTGGGCGTCATCAAACATGCCTATATGTAAAGACCTTGTCGACTTAGGAGTCAAGTTCTTTACACATCTCAAGGGAGGTGGGGGGTGACCCCCTGGAGGTAGATCCGAGCACCGCCATGTCATAGCAGCCAAGATTCCGCCACGGTTTCAGGGTCGTCCCGGACTTGGATCATGGTATTAACCAGTAGAGTTGTGGGGATTTTCGGTGCAAACTCTCCGGCGCGTGGGCTCGCGCGCCACCAGCTGCTACGGGGTGGGAAGCGCGTTGGCTGAGACCACGACGACGGTGCACGACGTACTCAGGGCGATCCGTAACGGAGCCACCGGGAACCGGGACCGGGGCACCCGCTTCGAAGAGCTCATGGTCCAGTACCTCAGCACCGATCCGCAGTGGACCGAGCAGTTCACCCGCGTGTGGATGTGGGCCGACTGGCCGGGAGCGGAGCAGGACAAGCGCGACACCGGCATCGACTTGGTGGCGCAGGACCGTGAGACCGGTGGCTTCTGCGCCATCCAGTGCAAGTTCTACGAGCCGCAGCACACGGTTCACAAGGAGGATATCGACTCCTTCTTCACGGCCTCCGGCAAAGGCGTCTTCTCCCGCCGGATGATCATCTCCACGACGGACAAGTGGAGCGTCCACGCGGAGGAGGCGCTGGACGACCAGCAAGTCCCCGTCACCCGGATAGGACTGGCCGACATCGCGAACAGTGCTGTCGAGTGGCACCTGCCCGCGGCCGGCATCGACCACGAAGTCCAGATGACGCTGCGGGACAAGAAGATCCCGCGCCCCCACCAGAAGGCGGCGATCGACGACGTCTTCGCCGGTTTCGCCGAGCATGACCGCGGCAAGCTCATCATGGCCTGCGGCACCGGCAAGACCTTCACAAGCCTGAAGATCGCTGAACGGCTTCAGCAGGAGCGGGCCGAGACCGGGCAGGGTGAGCACACCACCGTCCTGTTCCTGGTGCCCTCCATCGCCCTGCTCTCGCAGTCGCTGCGTGAGTGGTCGTATGAGGCCAAGGTGCCGTTGCGTGCCTTCGCCGTCTGCTCGGATGCCCAGGTCGGCAAGCAGAAGGCCCAGGGCGACGACAAGGACATGTCCACCCACGACCTCGCCCTGCCGGCGACCACCAGCCCCGACCGGCTGATGGCGCAGATGGCCAGTGTCGAGGCCGCCCCTGGCCTGACGGTCGTGTTCTCGACCTATCAGTCGATCGCCACGATTTCCGCCGCTCAGAAGCAGGGCATGCCCCGGTTCGACCTCATCCTGTGCGACGAGGCCCATCGGACTACCGGTGTCACTCTGTCGGGTCACGACGAGTCTGCCTTCGTCCGCGTGCACGATGACAGCTTCATAGGCGCCGACCGCCGGCTGTACATGACCGCCACCCCGCGCGTGTATAGCGACGACACCAAACAGGAAGCCAAGGGGGCCTCCGCGGCCGTCGCCTCGATGGACAACGAGGCGCAGTACGGTCCCGAGTTCCACCGCCTCGGCTTCGGTAAGGCTGTGGAGCAGGGCCTGCTCACCGACTACAAGGTCCTCATCCTCACCATCGACGAAGGCGTGGTTGCCAAGACCCTCCAGGAAGGTTTCGCCGGCGGCGACTCCGAGTTGCGGCTCGACGACGCAGCGAAGATCATCGGTTGCTGGAACGCCTTGGCCAAGCGCACCGGCACCTTCGCCGATGGTTCCGGGTTCGGCAAGGATGAAGCACCGATGAAGCGGGCCGTCGCGTTCTCCCGCTCCATCGCCGACTCCAAGGCCATCATGGAGCGGTTCAACGAGGTCGTCGATGCGTATGACGATGCTGATGATGACGTCTTGCACTGCGAGGTTGAACACGTCGACGGCACGTTCAACACCCTGCGACGCAACCAGCTCCTCGACTGGCTCAAGCAGGACCCGGGCCAGAACAACGCCCGCATCCTGTCCAACGCCCGTTGCCTGTCCGAAGGCGTGGACGTCCCCAGCCTCGACGCGGTGCTGTTCCTCAACCCGCGCAACTCCGTTGTCGATGTCGTCCAGTCTGTTGGACGTGTCATGCGTGTCGCGCCGGGCAAGAACTACGGTTACATCATCCTGCCCGTTGCCGTTCCTGCCGGGGTCTCACCGGAGAAGGCCCTCGCGGACAACCAGCGCTTCAAGACCGTCTGGCAGGTCCTCCAGGCGCTGCGCGCCCATGACGACCGCTTTAACGCGACCGTCAACCAGATCGAGCTGAACAAGAAGAAGCCCGACATCATCGGCCATGGCCACATCGGTGCCGGCGATGAGGAGGTCGGGGACAAGGACGGCTCCAGCACGGCGGACAGCGCGAAGGCTGCAAAGGAGCAGGAAGCTCAGAACGCCCAGCACGTTCAGGACACCCTGTTCTCCATAAGCGACTGGCGTGAAGCGATCTACGCTCGCATCGTCGACAAGGTTGGCGAGCGCCACTACTGGGAGGACTGGGCCAAGGACATCGCCCAGATCGCCGACCGTCATGTCACCCGCATCAAGGCCGCACTGAACATCCCGGAGAAGCAGGCTGCTTTCCAGGAGTTCGTCGTCGAGCTGCGCGCCACCATAAACCCCGGCGTCACCGACTCCAGCGCCATCGACATGCTGGCGCAGCACATCATCACCAAGCCGGTGTTCGACGCGCTCTTCAAGGACTACGCCTTCACCGAGCACAACCCGGTCTCCAAGGCCATGCAGCGCATGCTCGACGTCCTCGACGACCAGGGCTTGGACGCCGAGACTAAGACACTGGAGGACTTCTACCACTCGGTCCGGGTTCGCGCCGAGGGCATCGACAACCACGAAGGGCGCCAGCACGTCATCGTCGAGCTGTACGACAAGTTCTTCAAGACTGCCCTGCCCAAGACCGCCGACGCACTCGGCATCGTCTACACCCCGGTGGAAGTCGTCGACTTCATCCTGCGCTCCACCGAGCAGGCTGTGGCCAAGCACCTCGGCCGCTCGCTGAGTGATGAGGGCGTCCACATCATCGATCCCTTCACCGGGACCGGCACCTTCCCTGTGCGGCTTCTCCAGTCCGGCCTCATCAAGCCCGAAGACCTGGCGCGCAAGTACGGCAAGGAGCTACACGCCAACGAGATCGTCCTGCTCGCGTACTACATCACGGCGATCAACATCGAAGCGGCCTACGCCGACCTGGCCGGTGAGAAGGATGCCTATGTGCCCTTCGAGGGCATCGTGCTGGCTGACACCTTCCAGCTTGCTGAGGGCGGCGCCGCGAAGCTCGACGGCATGGACGTGCTGGAGGGCAACAGCGAACGGGCCAGGAGGCAGCGCGAGCAGCCCGTCACCGTCGTGATCGGCAACCCGCCGTACTCGGTCGGGCAGGACAGCGTCAACGACAACAACCAGAACCTCAAGTACGAGGTGCTGGACGCCCGTATCGCTGAGACGTACGTGGCCGAGTCCGCGGTCGGCAACAAGAACAAGCTGTACGACTCCTACATCCGAGCCATCCGCTGGGCCTCGGACCGCATCACGGGCGAAGGCGTCGTTGCCTTTGTCTCCAACGGCGGCTACATCGACGGCACCAGTGCGGACGGTCTGCGTAAGTCTCTGGTCAACGAGTTTGACGCGATCTACTGCTACAACCTGCGAGGCAACCAGCGCACGACTGGCGAGCAGTCCCGCAAGGAAGGCGGCAAGATCTTCGGCTCGGGTAGCCGGAACACCGTCGCCATCCTGATCTTGGTCAAGGGCGACGCGAACGGCACCCCTGCATCCGGCTGCGATCTGCATTACTACGAGGTCGACGATTACCTCACCCGCGAAGAGAAGCTGAACAAGCTCCGCGTCCAGAGCCTGGACACCGTGGAGTGGAAGAAGATCACACCGAACGCTGATGGCGACTGGATCAACCAGCGCGACGAGAGTTACGCCGCTTTCCAAGCCATCGGCGACAAGGACAAGGTCCTCGCCAGCCAGTCCGTGTTCGCTCTCTACTCCAGCGGCCTCAACTCTGCGCGCGACTCCTGGGTCTACAACTTCTCCGAGGAGAAGGTCCGCACCAACATGGAGTCGATGATCGACTTCTACAACGACCAGGTGCAGGGATTCCACGCCCACTGCAAGGCCAGCGGACTGGGCGTGCCCAGTGTGAGGGACGTGGAGCAGTGGATCGACACTGACCCGAAGAAGATCAGCTGGAACCGCGCCGACAAGACCAGGCTTGCCAAGGGACAGAAGTACGTCTATGACGCCGCCTGCGTCGTCACCTCGTCCTACCGGCCCTTCACCAAGCAGAAGCTGTACTTCCACTCGCGGCTGAACGACATGACGTACCAGCTGCCCAGGTTGTTCCCGACGGCCGAGTACGAGAACTTCGGCTTCTACAGCAACGGCGTGCATGCCACGACTGTGCCGGCCGTACTCATGGTGAGGCACGTGCCCAACCTCGATGTCTTCGGCAAGGGCGGATACTTCTTCCCGCGCTACACCTACCGGGAGCTGGCGGTTGACGGCGGCTTCGACTTCGGGGAGGAGCAGCGCTACGAGCGTCTCGACAACATCACCGACGCTGCCCTTGAGGGGTACCGCGATGCCTACGAGGACTCCGCCATCACGAAGGACGACATCTTCTACTACGTCTACGCCCTGCTTCACTCTTTGGAGTACCGGGAGCGCTTCGCTGCCGACTTGAAGAAGTCCTTGCCGCGCATCCCCAAGGTTCAGGACTTCCACGGCTTCGCCACTGCCGGCCGCGCGCTCGCCAACCTGCACATGGACTACGAGCAGGTCCAGCCGTACAAGGGCATCGTCGAGACGGTGTCCGGTGATGCTTCGGCGACACCGCCGAGCGAGCTATACCGCGTCGCCAAGATGAAGATCCCGAAGGTGAAGGGCCAGGCTGACCGGTCCACGATCGTCTACAACACCCGGGTCAAGCTGACCAACATCCCTGAGGAGGCGTACCGCTACCAGCTTGGTGCCCGGTCCGCGATCGAGTGGATCATCGACCGCTACCAGGTCAAGGTCGACAAGGCGTCGGAGATCGTCAACGACCCCAACGACTGGTCCGACGACCCGCGCTACATCATCGATCTGCTCAAGCGGATCGTCACGGTCAGCCTGGAGACGATGAAGATCGTGGATAGCCTCCCTGAGCTGGACATCCTGGAGTAGCTGGACCCCAGCGTGACGGTGGAGGGCGCCGGCGTAGGGATCGGCCAAGACGCCTTGCCAGAGTGGGCTGCCCCGGCGACCCTAGCCGCGGCAGCCTGACAACACGCCAGAGGACTAACGGGTTCGCGGCGTTAAACTCCCCGTGAGGGGCGGCGAGCCACGGACCGTATGGAGGGGGCAAAGATGAGCGCGAGCGGGACTCGCAGGTGTTCTTGGTGCGGCGAGGAAGGGCACGACAAGCGGACGTGCGACGTCCCGCACAACGCTGGGGAGTGCAGCGTGTGTCACAAGCACGGGCACGACAAGCGCAACTGCCCGGACAAGTGAACCCCGACCGGTAGACCCCTGCCACATCGTTGGTGGCAGGGATGTACGTAGGACTCGGTAGACGCCTACGTGCTGCTACCCGTAGGCGTCGGCCTCCACTAGGGGCTTGCTCAGTGGACCACACAGCGGCCCAACGGCAGAAGCACTTCGCCTTCACACACGGTGCGCGATGGCGCCCGTTCGAGGCTTGCTCCTGTCGGCCCCTGCGGGGCCGCGCTATCCCAGTCCGTTGGCTGACTTCTGGGGGCGCTGCCGCGCCCCACATCTGTTTGCCGTTGGGTCAAGTGGGCTTCGTTCTGTCGGCCCCGTAAGGGGCCGTACCACTCTTGGCCTTCTCCCTCCGGGCCGGCCTTGCGGCCGGCGCTGTTCTCCTCTGCCGTTGAGCCTGAGGCTAACGGCCGCGAGAGCGGCCGACCTGTCTGGATCAGTACGTACTGGCACCTCTGCTTGCACAAGTGCAGAGCGGAGCGAGGCTTGCCGAGCGGAGCGAGGTAGATGGTGGTGGTGACACTCTCTATAAGGGGGCTGGGCCACCACCACCAGAGGTCAGGCTGCTTCTGTGGGCTTCCTGACCCACTGGCCGTCGGAGTGCGTCAGCACCTCGGCGAGCTTTGGGCGGATGGTTTCGGGCTTTCTGCCTACGTCCTGGGCGTACCTGTGTGCCAGCGCCATGAAGGAGATCTCCTCCGGCTGCTCTTGGACGATCCGGTCCGCGAGGTCGAGGTGCCAGAGTTTCGCCTCGCGGAGGGGGACGACGTTCGGCCGTGTCTCTACGCGTTCCCACAGGGGGACCTCGCTGTCCGGGGTGGCGCGGCGAACGGCGACCTTCAGGTCGAGTTCTTCGCGCGCCCGGTTGATCGCCGTCTGGATGCGGCGTCCCTTCTTGCCGGAGTTGCGAAGGGTGATGAGTGACCGGGCGGCTGCGCCGAACTGTCGTCCTCCGATGGGAGAGGACGCGACGGTCATGCCCTCGGCAGTGCCCTTCGGGGTATGGGTGACCAGCAGGGTGGGGATGCCGACCGAGCTGATGGGGCGCACGCTGCGCATGAAGCGTGCTGCGGCGGAAGGATCGGAGATGTCCTCACCAGGGGCGAGAGCGCCGATCACGTTATCCAGGACAAACAGGCCGGCCCGCATCTGTGCGAGGTCCTCCAGGACGCTGCGCCAGAAGCCCTCTCGTCCGGTGTCTTCGACGGGGAAGACGGTCACGCTGTTGTCCGGCACGGTGCCGGCGAGGCGGGCCTTCAGCTCCGCGGCGGCCCCTTCGTCGGTTACCCCGAAGACGATGTGATCGAGGCGCTGGTACACGGGCAGTCCGAGAAACGCGCTGTGCCCGTTGATCAGGGCTGTCGCCATCCCTGCGGCGAGCAGAGACTTACCGGCCTTGGGTTCTCCGGACAGCATCGTGATGTTGGTGGTGAGCAGGTCGCTGATGAGGAACGCTTGCTCGTAGGGGACGGCCTCGATCTGGTCGAGTGTGCGCCCGGTGTCGCTGATGACTCCCACTGGTGTGGGACTCCCTTCTGATACGCCAAGCAGGGCGCAGCCGCGCCCGCTGTCCCGCCGGATGGCGGGGCATGTGCCTTCCTTTCAGTGGTTGGAACGGGGATGACCGTGCTGGTCAGGCAGCGACCGGACACTCTCGGTCGAGCCACCTGTCGACCTCCGAGAGCCGAAAGCGCAGGCTGCCGCCGACCTTGCGCGAGGGGATGCCGAGAGCCCGGTGGTTGTTGTAGATCCACGCTGGCTTGACCGCCAGGTAGTCGGCCAGCTCGTTCACGGTCATGAGTCGCTTGTCCTGCAAGGGCTGATTCCTCCAGATGGGACGCGGGGCTTACGGGAGCATCTTGATCTATCGGTTCACCTATGTCAACTCCGGATCTGTCACGTCTGGACTTGACGTTTCTGGTGTGGTCTCGTACGTTATTCCGCATGGTGATCACACGCGGTCCAGAAGACGGCCCTCCGCCGCGCGAGGGAATCGAGCAGGAGCTTTACATCGGCGCCTGGAAGGTAACTCTGTGGCGACCGCTCCTCGGCGCCGCTGGCGGCCCCCAGGAGATCCGGATCGAGCCGCGTGAGGACGGCGACCCGCAGGAGATCGCGCGCGGTATCTCCACCACGGTGCTGCGCCAGATCGATACCGCTGCCTTCGCCGCGGACATCGATTCGGTGGCACAGGCGGCCACCGCCTCCAAGGCGTCGGTGGAGAAGCTCCGGGAAGAACTCGCAGCCCTGCCCGGAGGGCTCTCCGACGAGTACCTAGCGGTGCTCTCAGCCCTGTACGTACGGAGCGTCGACGCCGGACGACGGGCCCCCATCCACGATCTGGAGGTGTGGACAGGGACCAAGCAGGCCACGTTGAAGGGTCACCTGCGGGCGGCCCGGCAGAGGGGGTTCTTGACCAAGGTCGAGGGCAAGGCCGGTGGACAGCTCACCGACAAGGCGATCGAGGTTCTGAGGGGGATAGGCGTTGGCGAAGGTTCTGAAGAAGTGTGACTGCCGCAACCAGTCGCGCTGCTCGCACCTGTGGACGGTCCGCTACCGGGAGCCGGGAGGGCGCAGCGCACGTCAGCGCGAGAAGTCGTTCCCGACGAAGCGGGAGGCTGAGGACTTCGGGATCAAGGCGGAGAACGACAAGCGGGAAGGTGTCTACATAGACCACCAGCTCGGCCGTGTCTCCCTGCGCAAGTGGGCCGAGGAGTGGCTGGCCCAGCACCAGGTCAACGAGTCCACCCGCCGCAACTACCAGGGGTTCATCTCGAACCATCTGGAGCCTGCCCTGGGGGCGCGCACCATCGCCGGCCTGACGGTCTCGGACGTGAAGAAGTTCCAGGCGTCCCTGGCTGCGGACGGGCTTGCTGCCTCCACCATCAACGACCGCATGAACATCCTGCGGGCCATGATGTCGGCGGCCGTGAAAGAGCGGCGCATCCCCTTCAGCCCGTGCGACGACGTGCCGCCGCTCAAGGAGGCGGATGCGGCCGTGGACCCGGACGAGATACCGACCCTGGCCGAGGTGTACGCCATAGCCGCGGCCATGTCCGAGCAGTACCGGCTCACGGTGTGGCTCCAGGCCGGCGCTGGGCTGCGTATCAGCGAGGCGCTGGGCCTGACCGCGGACTGCCAGCGCGACGGCTTCCTGCGGCTGCGCCGGCAGATCAGCGCCAAGGCCAACCAGAGTGACTGCGTGACGCGCTTCGTACCTCTGAAGCACCGCACCGCGGACGAGTTCCGGGACGTGCCGATCCCGCCGTTCCTCGAACAAGAGATCGGCAACCACCTGAAGCGCTGGGGCACGGTGGAGATCGACGGCCTGGAGGTGCTGTTCGCGCCGCGTGAGCGAGGCAAAGGGAAGATGCCCACGGCCTCGACGTACGGCTACCACTGGGGCAAGGCACTGAAGGCTGCGGGTGTGGTGAAGCTGGACGGCAAGCCCAAGTACACGCCGCACTCGCTGCGCCACTTCTTCGCCTCGACCGCCCTGGCGAACGGCGTGCCGATCCATGAGGTGAGCCGCTGGCTGGGGCACCGGAACATCAAGACGACCGTCGACACGTACGGACACCTGGTGCCGGAGGCGTGGGACCGCTGCCGGGACGTGATCCAGAAGGCGCTCCACCCTGGGGCACCCATGGCCATGGCGGCGTGAGTGCTGACCTTGCGACATGGTGCTGACTTGGTGCTGACTCAGCACGGGGTCGAGAGGGCAGAACCCTTGGGAACACTGGGGAGGATGGGGCTTCTTGAACGTTCCGCTTCAACGTCTGATTGGATGTGGACAAACGGCCTGACCTGCGAGAAAGCAGGTCAGGCCGTTGTGCTGTCCGCAGCAGTCCGCAGAACCTGGAGCGGCTACGTGTCGTAGACCGTGGAACGGTGTCCGACGTGTACGACCCACACCACCAGCTCCCCGTTGTCGATCGTATAGACGACACGGTAGTCGCCGACCCGTAGGCGGCGGCGCTCGGGCTGGGATACGAGTGCGGTGGTGTTGAAGCCGAAGGGGTCGCTCTCTAGCTCTGTCAGTTTGACCAGGATGCGAAGCGCCATGTCACGCGGGATCTTGCGCAGCTCCGCCTGGGCCTCGGGCCGGAAAACCGTGCGGTAGTCACTCACTGCGTGCCAGCGTCTCCCTCATCACGTCCTCGATCGGGACGCCGGCGGCCGGGTTTGCCATGCGCTCGTCGATGATGCGGTTGATCTCGCGCTCTTCCCACTCCTGGTACTTGCGCAGCACCTCGATCCCGACCACGGCGGCAACCTGCTTGCCGCGACGGGTGATGACAGTGGGCACGTCGTCGCGGTCCGCCCGCTCGACGACTTCGGCCAAGTGAGCGCGTACGTCACGGATGGACTCTATGGGCAGTGGCTGAGTCATGACCCAAGGGTACCGAGTGTGTCATGTGTACACAATGCTGCGGGTCCCGGTCGGCTCCGAGGGCACCGGTGGCAGTATGCGGGGACACAGCGAGAGGGGCCGGGGCGGGATGGGGCGCAGTGAGCGGGAGGCGGTTGCCGCGGGAGCGCGGCTGTACGATGCGGCGCAGGCGGTGGCCGGTGACCACGGGCGGGCTGTCGAGGTAGTTCGGGTGGCGCTGAAGCCGATCTGCGATACGGCGGTGGAACAGGCGCTCGACGCCATCCCGGTGGCCCGGCTGAAGGAGATCACCGAGGGTCGGCTGAGGCTCGGGGAGGTCGAGAGGAGCGGGCTGCGGTCGGTCCGGCAGGTGCTTGACGTCGGGCCCTACCGTTTGCGGCAGATTCCCGGCGTGGGGCAGCGGACCGCTGATCAAGCCATCGCGGCGGCACGCCAGATAGCCGACGCCGTTCGGGACACCATCGCCGTCCACATCGACGTGGATCGGCCGGAGCCGCGCACCACCGCACTCGTCATGGCCCTGCATGTGCTGGTGGAAGCGGGCCCTGATGCGCGGCGAGCTGTCGACACGGCCGTGGCTCTCTCGCGGCGGCTCGGTCCGCTGCTAGCCGAGGCCAAGCCGGCCGCCGGGCGGCTGCGGATGCTGCTGGTGGGGCAGGCCAAACGAGTTCGGGCGCTGGAGGCCGTCGCAGAGGTCCGCGGGCTGACCGAGGAAGCAACGCGGGGCGGTGTGCCGGAGCTGCTCGCACAGGCGTCGGTCGATCTGCTGCGCGGCGCCCCGACCGAGGTCGCGGCCTGGGTCGACTTCGAGCTGCGTTCCGCCGAGTACTACAGCCTGCTCGCGGAGCTCTCCGGCCGCAGACCCGATACTGCCTCTGCCGAGGGGTTCCTGCCCGACGAAGTTGCCGAGCGGGTCCGCGACCAGATGCTTGACGACACTCACCGGCGGGTGTCGCTGCGCGGCTATCAAGCCTTCGGGGCTCGCTTCGCCCTGGCGCAACGCAAGGTGATCCTCGGCGACGAGATGGGGCTCGGCAAGACCATCCAGGCCATCGCCGCTCTGGCTCATCTGGCAGCCGAAGGGAAGAGCCACTTCATGGTCGTTTGCCCGGCCAGCGTCCTGATCAACTGGACACGGGAGATCGAGGCCCGCAGCACGTTGCGCGTGATGCCCCTTCACGGCCCCGACAGGCAGGAAGCGTTCGCCGACTGGAAGGGCCAGGGCGGCGTAGGCGTGACTACCTTCGACGCCTTGCGTGGTTTTCCGGCCCCCGAAGATCCTGCTGGCGCCAGCAGGATCCCCGAAGGTGGCGAGGTGGGGATGCTGGTCGTGGACGAGGCGCACTACGTGAAGAATCCGAAGACCCGTCGCTCCCGGGCCGTGACCGAATGGTCCGGGCGCTGCGAACGCGTTCTCTTCATGACCGGCACGCCCATGGAGAACCGGGTCGCCGAGTTTCGCAGCCTCGTGCAGATCCTCCAGCCGCACCTGGCGGAGGCTGTCGGTGACCGAGACGGTGTGGCCGGGTCCAAGGCATTCCGGAAGGCCGTCGCCCCAGTCTATCTGCGCCGAAACCAGCAGGACGTTCTGACCGAACTGCCTGCGCTCCAGCACACGGACGAGTGGGAGGAGCTGAGCGCGTCGGACGAAGACGCCTACCGCGAGGCCGTGCGCGCCGGCAACTTCATGGCGATGCGCAGAGCGGCGTACGCGCGCCCCGAGAAGTCGGCCAAGCTGAACCGGCTGCGCGAGATCGTCGAGGACGCCGCCGAGAACGGGTTGAAGGTGGTGGTGTTCTCCAACTTCAGGGACGTCCTTCGAACGGTGAAGGACACGCTGGACGGCGCGCGGAGCGATGGCTGCGGTCGGGTGTTCGGTCCGATCTCGGGAAGCGTGCCGCCCGCGCGCCGCCAGCAGCTGGTGGACGAGTTCGCCGCCGTGCCGGGTCACGCGGTGCTGGTGGCGCAGATCGAGGCGGCGGGGGTGGGGCTCAACATGCAGGCCGCGTCCGTCGTGATCATCTGTGAGCCTCAGATCAAACCGACCATCGAGCACCAGGCGGTGGCGCGCGCCCACCGCTTGGGGCAGGTGCGCTCGGTACGGGTGCACCGACTGCTCGCCACCCACGGGGTGGACGAGCGGATGGTGGAGATGCTGAAGAACAAGAGCCGTCTGTTCGACGCCTACGCACGTCGCAGCGCGGTCGCCGAGTCGACGCCGGACGCGGTTGACGTTTCGGACACGTCGATGGCGCGCCAGATCGTCGAGGAGGAGCAGGCACGGCTGGGAGCGGTCCGCAAAGAGTCCGCAGGACACTCGTAAGCGACCGTCGGGACCCAACGCACGTCAACGGGGAAATGCCTGGTCAGGGCGGTGCGTGCGGCTCCGTCGCAGGTCAGGGTCAGGGCTCGGACATTCCGCTTCAATCTGCGAGCGGCTCGTTACTGTGAGTTAGATGCTTCGTCGCGTTCACAGGTGGCAGTGGGTAGGCCGGGACACCGCCCCGCAATGTGTGGATTCCGGGACCGGCTGGTGCCGCATCAGGCAACGTTCGCCTTGCCGCGACGTTGGCGGGAACTGTCCTGCTGCTCGCGAGGTCGGCCGAATGTCTCGCGGGGCGCTTCAGTCGAAGTCGCCGGCGGAAGTGAGGCCCTCGACGAAGGATCCGAAGTCCGCGGCGAGGACCAACTCCACGCTGAAGTCAGCTTCGAACCATCCGACTGAGGGCTGCCCGTATCGGCCGCACGCCCGGTAGTCCAGCGCGATCCAGCAGGGTCCGTCGCCCGAAAGGAGCACGACAGGCGAGGGCAGACCCCATTCCTCGACCAGGTAGGGACTGTCGAGCAACGAGACTGTGTTTTCGCGGTGGCCGATGCCCATCACATGGTCGAACGGGACGTGGTCCTCGCTCCAGGAGGTCGGCCTGTCTGTCCGGAAAGCGTTCCGAGCACCTGTCACCTGGCCGCCGTTCTGAACGCGCAACAGATCGATCAGCGAGGCTGGGAGCGTGACATCGAGCAGTCGCTCGGCGTCCCGCACAGCCTGGTCAGTCAGCGGCCGCTGCACCCCATCGTTGCTGTCGGCGTCCCAGAACGCGGGCAGCACATCGTCAGAACGGGCCATGACCCGAATCGTAAAAGCCATGGGCTGCGGTCGACCGCCGGAGGAGGCTCAGGCGTCCAAAATGATCACGTGGCTGAACGTGTGCGCGTGCGGGAGATCGATGACGACGAGGGGCAGCGGTTGTTGCAGACCGATCGCCGGGGCACCGGGTCCGTGGTGACCCTGGCGGCGGGCACGGGCGGTGCTGCTCTCCGCGCAGAGTATGCCGGTGGACAAGATCGCTGCGGTGGCGTTCACCAGCGCGGACCGGGTTCGCGACGTGATCCACAACTTCAACGCGGACGGCTTCGCCTCGCTGTATCCGAAGTACAAGGGCGGCCGTACCAGAACCTTCTCGTTGCCTGAGCGGCGCGAGATCAGGAAGATCGCCAAGTCCAAACCGGCCGAGCACAGCCTGCCGTTTTCGACCTCGAGCTTGGTCAAGCTGGCCGCTGATGTCATTTTCGAGACTCTTTTGATATCGTTGTCGTGTCACCGGGCTGTGAAGGGATGACTGATGGCCAGGACTGTGATCGATCTGGACGAGGAGATCGTCGAGCAGGCGATGCGCGTGTACGGCGTGAAGACCAAGGCCGCCGCAGTGCGGGCGGCCATGGAGGAGGGGGTGAAGCTGCGGCTGCGTCGGGAGTTGTTCGACGCCATGGACCACGGCGAGTTCGAGGACGTGTTCGCGGAGATCCGCTTGCAGACGGGGCCACGGAATCCGGACGGATCCCTCAAGCGTGAAGGTGGGGCCTCGGCGGCGTGAGCGGGCGCTACCTCATCGACAAGTCAGCGCTGGCCCGCCGGGGCAAACCGGCGGTGCGGGCGCGGCTGGACGCGCTGGACCGCGATGGACTCCTGGCTGTGTGCGCCCCGACCGAGTACGACGTTCTGTACTCGGCACGCGGAAAGCCCGAGGCCCTGCGGCTGCGCACCCTGCTCCGTGGATTCGACCACCTGCCCTGCAATGACGAAGAGTTCGAGCGAGCGCTCGAGATCCAGGCGCTGGCCCTGAATGCAGGCTTTCATCGGGCGCTGTCGCTGGCCGACGTCCTCATCGCGGCAACCGCCGAGCTGCATCGAGCCACGGTCCTGCACTACGACGGCGACTTCGACATGATTGCTTCGGTGAGCGGGCTGCAGGCCGAGTGGGTAGTGGAGCCGGGCACCGCCGACTGAGCCACAAACGCGCACCGGCGCCCGCAAGTGTCGCGCAGCGTTCTCGGTGTCCGATCTTCTTGTGCTGGGTCGAGATTCCCCTGCTGGGATGGTGCTGGCGTGCGCCCGTGTCATAGCAGCCCGGTGCGGATGGGGAGGGGGCGGCGGGCGGCAGGATGGGGGAATGGATGAACCGGGGCGAAGCCACAGACCCACAGGGAGTCGAGAAGGCAGTCCTCCACGTCAACCGCACCGGTCCTCCCGCCAAGGCGCGCCGTCGAAGCGGTGCGCCTTGGCGGGTATGTGGTAACCGGACGCGACCTGGTCGACCTGAGGCTCTGCGCCCGGTGCCGCCGGTCGGCCCGCACGCCGGTGCGACGGGCCGAGGACCGCTTCGTCAGCCGGGCAGGATGTTGTGGTTCACCCGGAAGATGTTGGCCGGGTCGTATGCCTTCTTCGCTGCGGTCAGACGCCGGTAGCGCTCGGCGCCGTAGACGTCACTCAGTTCCTCGGGGGTGGTGGCCTCCTCGACGGAGAGGAAGTTGACCATCTTGCGCCCGGCCGCCCAGGGTTCGATCGCGTGCATCATCTCGTCGAGTTCGCCGCGGAGGAACTCGGCCCGGTCCGGGGCGCCCACGCCGAGACCGAAGAGGACGAAGGGGAGCCCCCGGGTGGAGACGGCGTTGGGTACCGCGGGCTCGCGATCGAGTGCACCGCCGAGCGCGCGGATCTCGACGCTCGTCAGCGGGGAGCCGGAGCCAGGACCCAGCAGTTCGACCAGCCGGTCGGCGGCCTCGGCGGGGAACTCGCGCAGCATCGTCGTGCGGTCGACATAGGGCATCGGCGTGGGAGGGTCCATGTGCAGGGAGCCCAAAGCGGTGTACGGCATCTCGCCCACGGTGTCGATCAGCGCCGGGGCGGCCGCGCGCAGCGGTGCGATCAGCCGCTCGCCCTCGGCCACCGGCCCGAGGTGGGCGAACCGCACGTGCACCACGAACGCCCCTCGCAGGGATTCCGGCAACTCGGGCAGCGGGGGCAGCCGTTGCACCGCCACCGAGGAGGACACCCCGTCGGGCATGCCCGACTGCCAGGTGCGCCAGGTGTGCAGCACGTCGGCGAGTCGTTCACCGGGGAAGTAGATGCCGCCGCCGTAGAAGTGGGTCAACGGGAACAGGTCGAGCTCCACGGCGGTGACCACGCCGAAGTTGCCTTTGCCGCCGCGCAGGGCCCAGAAGAGTTCCTGATCACTGTCCGCGGTGACATGGCGCAGTTCGCCGTCCGCGATCACCACCTCCAGCGAGCGGACATGGTCTGCCGCGTATCCGTGGCTTCGGCCGAGGACCGGGCTGAGTCCGCCTCCGAGGATGTAGCCGACCACACCCACCAGCGGAGCCGAGCCGCTCATCGGGGCGAGGCCGACCCTGGCGGCCTGGTCGATCACCTCCTGCCAGATCACGCCGGTCTCCACCCGTGCGCATCTCCGGTCGGCGTCGACGGCGATCCCCTTCATGCGGCGGGTACTGATCAGGACCCCGCCCCGGGCGGAGCCGACCTGTTGGTGCCCCGTCGTCTTCACGGTCACAGGCCGGCCCTGGCGGGCCGCGAAACGGACCGCCGCCTGTATGTCGGCCGCGCTGGTGGCACCGACGACGAGTGCCGGCTCAAGAGAGACGTTCAGGTTGAACAACTGGCATTCGGCGTCGTATCCGTCGTCGCCGGGCAGCAGAACCGGGCCGCTCACCAGCGAGGCGAGTTCGGCCGCAGCAGCGGGCCGCACCGGGGCGAACGGTTCGTCGAAGGTCATGAGAATTCCTTGTGCGTGGTGTTGTGGGAGGGACGGGCGGCCCGCCCCGTGAGTCGTCCCGCGCGTGCGCGCTCGTTCCCCTGTCCCGCAGGCCGACTGCAGCAGCGGTACGCGGGCAGGAAGCCGGCGGGATCCGGAGAGCCGGGAGGCGGCCGGGGCCGGGCCCGGTGCGGCGACGCTCACCTGTCAGCGGAAGAACCTCGCCTGTCGGGGCCTCAGTGCGCCGTGGACCGGATGAAGTCGCGTACGGCGTCCGCGAACCTCTCGGGTTCTTCCACGTGGCCGAAGTGCCCGCTGTTCTCCAGCAGTGCCAGCCGGGAACGGGGGATCAGGGTGTGGAGTTCCCGCGCCCACCGCGGTCCGCAGACCACGTCGAAGCGGCCCGCGATCACCAGAGTGGGGACGGTGAGCCCGGGCAGGGCCTCCCGGTCGTCGATGACGTCGGGCTGCCCGTCCTCGTCGAGGGGCGAGATGTAGGTGCAGACGACCGTGTCACGCAGGTCGCGGAACTCGTTCTCGCGCTCCCAGTAGTGCGCGAAGTACAGCGGCAGAAGCTCTCGCAGCGCCGTGGTGATCTTGTCGTCCTCGGTGGCGTTTCCGACCGCCTGCAGTCCGGCGAGTGCTTCGGGCAGCCCTGCCTGTCCGGCGTTGCGTCGGACGAACTCCTCGACCCGGGCTCCCGCCTCGGCCATGTGCTCGGAACCCGTCACCGGAGCGCTCTCGTACAGCACCAGGCCGTGGAGGCGGTCCGGGTGGCGCAGGGCGGCGTACTGCGCGACGAAACCGCCGTGCGAGTGACCGAGGAGGAAGACGCGGTCCAGCCGGAGCCGGTCCAGCAGACCGGTCAGGCTACGCGTGTACCGGGCGCGGGTGTAGCCGTGGGGATGTGTCGAGAGGCGCTGCGAACCGCCGGTCCCCAGCGGCTCGATGTACACCATCGTCAGAAACTGCTCCAGGGCCGGCGCCCGCAGGGAGTCCCAGGCCACGCCCGGCCCGCCGGGCACGGCGAGGCACACCGGGCCAGAGCCGTGCACGTGGTAGCGCTGATGCAGGCCGTCGACGGTGATGTCGTGGGTTCCGGGTGACAGGAGGCTGCCCGGGTCGTTACGCATGAGTTCTCCGGTGTGGGTGGTGTTGTGAACACCGACAAGATGCGGCCGCACCCGAGAAGTTCGATCGCGGATGAGTGACGTACGACACAGGGGGATTGCTGTTCGCGGGCCTCAGTTCCGTGGGGCGTGGAAGAGTCGCACCTGGTGCACCCGGCCGTTCTTCATGGACATCAGCCAGGCAACGGCCGGCGGGCAGTGCTCCGGCTCGGTGGGGGGATTCACCAACTCCATCTCCCAGATCGTCGTGTCCCGGCTGGTGACGGCGCTGACGAAGCGCGAGCGCACCCCCGCTTCGAGGTCGCAGGCCATGCCACGGACGAGGAACTCCCGGTCGCCCACCCGCCTGCCCCCCACGTAGTAACCGACGTCCGGCGCCCAGCGCTCGGCCACCAGCCTCGCGAACCGTCCCTGCTCGGCCGCGGCCAGCGTCGCCCGTGCCTCCTGGGCCGTCGCGCGGGACAGAGCGAGGGCGTCGGCATGGACCGAGTCCGCGGTCGCCGCCATCGCCTCGGTCAGTTTCCTGCGGCCTTCGGCCAGCCTGCTGCGCACCGTTCCGACGGGTACGCCGCACAACGCGGCCATCTGTTCGTAAGAGGGCGTGCGTGGGCTGAAGTGCCTCAGCAGCACGGCCATGCGCAGGGTGGGAGAGAGTTCGTCGATGGCGCGCCAGATCCAGTCCCGCGTCGCGTGCCGGTCCACGACCCTCCCGGGGTCCGTCTCCGCCGCGGCCTCGGTCAGCTCGAGGAGCGGCGTCGTCGGGACGGCCGAGCGCAGCCGCGCACGGCAGACGTTGCGCACGAGCATGCGCAGCCACGCCCCCACGGATTCGGGTTGCCGCACGTCGGTGATGCGCCGCAGAGCGATGAGCGACGCCTCCTGTACCGCGTCCTCGGTGTCGGGGTGGTGGCCCAGCACGCTCAAGGCCACGGCGTGCATCCCGGCCCGGTGCCGTTCGATGAGCGCGCCGACGGCGGCGATGTCACCGGCGCACGCGATGTCCACGAGCTGGGCGTCGGTCGGGGTGTCGGTGCGCGGGGATCTGGAGGACGAGGGCAGGTGAAGGTGGACACGTCGCTCGGTTCCGCCGGGAACGGGTCCGATCCCGGATCGGCCGCCGGATGCGTGGGCGCGGCGTCGGCCGCCGTCCCCGGGAGCTCGCCGTGCCGCCGCCCCTCCGATGCCGTCGGCGCAGGCCGTGCGGTGTCCCGGCCGGCGCTCGCTGTCGCCGGCCGCGGGGAGGTCCCCGACGACGCGGGCGGCCTCGGCCTCCTTCTTGTGCATCGGGCGCGAGGCCGACTCGGTCACCCGCTCCGTGGTCGCTTGTGCTTCCGGTTGTGAGCAGCCCATCGTCATCCCTCGGGTAAGTGCGGCAGTCGTCGGCATGTGACGTTCCGCGGCGACGCTGCCGCACCCCGTCCGGGGTCGAACGGTCTCTCCGGGCTCGCCTGCTGTTCGCTCGCTGACGCCGCACAGCGGGCGGGTCCGAGCTGCCGGGAAGCACCCAAACGCGCCCGTGGCCCGTCAGCCGTGCGCTTGCGGCCGCCCGTTCGAGCGTGCCGGTCGACCAGTGCCTGTCGGACGATGCCGATCATGTTACGTGTGAAGGCCATGTGATCCGCGGATGGATGGGGTGAGATACCTACCACATGGACATTTGATGACATCGGCAGCGCGGTGGCCGGGGCCGCCGTGCTGCCGTGCATCCCCACCTCGCGCCCCGGCCGGCACAACCGCGCTCACAGGGTTCGAGGTCCTCTGCCCCGCTCTTCCGTACCGTCGGCCGGTGTCCTCCGGATCGCCTCCCGCGCCGGCGGCGTCCCGACGCGTCCACCGGTCGGTCGCGTTCCCGTTCTCCTGCCGCATGGCCGGCCGGACGGAAGCCGGCCGGGGCGCGGCATCCGGACTCCTCCGCCGTGACGTTTCGGTCAATCGCCGTGCCCGGTCACCCGCGTCCGCGTGCGCCGGCCCGGCCGGCCAAGCCGTCCGCCGTCCGGCCGTCCGGCCGCCGTCCGGGCGGGAAACCGGAAGGTGGCGCCGGGGCCGGATAGGCCCCGGATAGCGGGCCCGTAGCCGCTTCGGTCCGTGCCGATAGGGGGGTGGGGGAGATTGGTTCTCGCCAAGAACACGGCCGGCAGAGACGGCCGAGTCAACGGCCTCCGAAACGGCCTCCGAAACGGTGAGGACTGACATGAGTATCGAAACCCGTCCCCGTCCGGCAGCCAGGGAGGTGAAGTCCCCGGATGCCGCCGTGCTCAGCACGGTCGTCAAGCGCTTCACCAACGCCAAGGGCGAGGAGTTCACCGCCGTCGACGCGCTTGACCTGCGGATCCGTCGCGGTGAGGTGGTGGCGTTCCTCGGGCCGAACGGCGCCGGCAAGACGACCACCATCGACATGCTGCTGGGCCTCACCCGGCCCGACTCCGGTCACGTCGAGCTGTTCGGGCAGGCGCCGCGGCAGGCGGTGCGCGCCGGGCGGGTCGCCGCCGTGCTCCAGTCCGGCGGGCTGCTGCCCGACCTGACCGTCGAGGCGACCGTGCGGATGCTCGGCTCCCTGCACCCGGGCGCCGACGCCGAGCACGTCATGGCGCGGGCCGGGATCACGGCACTGCGCCACCGGCGGGTCGCCGAGTGCTCCGGGGGCGAGCAGCAGCGGCTGCGGTTCGCGGTCGCGTTGCTGTCGGACCCGGACTTCCTGGTGCTGGACGAGCCGACCGCCGGCATGGACGTCGTCGCCCGCCGGGAGTTCTGGGCCACCGTCCGTGAGGACGCCCGGCGCGGCATGACCGTCATGTTCGCCACCCACTACATGGAGGAGGCCGACCAGTTCGCCGACCGGGTGGTGATGATCGACCAGGGGCGGGTCGTCGCCGACGGCTCCGCCTCGTCCATTCGCGCCTCGCTGAGCGGACGCACCGTCTCCTGCCTGATCGGCCCGCGTGAGGCACAGACGGTCGCGGCCTCGCCCGCCGTCCGCTCCTGCGCGGTCCGCGGCGAGCGCCACCACTTCGACGCCACCGACTCCGACGCCCTGCTGCGCGTGCTGGTCACCCAGACCTCGGCCACCGAGATCGAGGTCACCCCGCGCAGCCTGGAGGAGGCCTTCATGGCCATCACCCACCAGGGCCGCGACTCCCGGGAGGCCTCACGATGACCACCGCCACCGCGCCGGCCGCCGTCGCCCGCGCACGCACGTCGCCGTTCAGCGGCGTCAACCCGACGTTCGTCCGCTACGAACTGCGCCGCCGCTTCAACCGCCAGACCACGATCTTCACGTTGCTGCTCCCGGCGGTCCTCTACCTCGCCCTGTTCCGCACCGCCCCCGCCCACGGGACGCTGCCGCACGGCAACTTCGCCGCCTGGATGATGATCGGCCTTGCGGTGTACGGCGCCGCCATGGCCGCCACCAGCTCCGCGGCCACCATCTCCGTGGAGCGGTCGGCCGGCTGGATGCGCACCATCGCACTGAGCCCGCTGGCCCCGCCCGGCTATCTGCTGGTCAAGGTGGTCTGCTCGGTCGTGATGGCCGCCGTGCCGGTCGCCATCGTCGGTGTCCTCGGTGCCCTGACCGGGGCGCACACCACCACCGAGGTGTGGGTGACCTCCCTGCTCGTCGCCTGGCTGGGGGCCGCGGTGTTCGCCGCGCTCGGCATCGCGATGGGCCTGGTCATGAAGCCCGAGGTGGTGATGCACATGCCGGGCCTGACCATGACCGCGCTGGCCTTCCTCGGCAACCTGTTCATCCCGCTCAGCGGCACCATGCTGGAGATCTCCCGGTACACCCCGATGTACGGCGTCTCCACCCTGGCCCGCTACTGGCTCACCGACGGCTACACCTTCAGCGGCGAGCACTCCAGCCTGGCCGGCGCCGTGATCAACATCGTCGCCTGGTTCGCGGGCTTCTCCTTCCTGGCGATCCGCCGCTTCGCCGAGAGCACGGGTCGCAGCTAGGGCCGGCACGCCCGCCCTTCCGCCCACCTTCCCGCACATCTTCCCGTCCAAGGCCGGGGCTCCCCACGCAGCGCCCCTCCCTCCACGGTCCGCACCGCACCGCCGTACCGGCCGCCACCGCGTCAGCGCCGCGCGACAGGTACCCGACACGAAAGGGGGATAGAACAAATGTTCGCAATTATTGCGCCGGGCCAGGGTTCCCAGACCCCCGGCATGCTGGCCGGCTGGCTGCGCGACCCGGTGTACGCCGAGCGCGTCAGGGTCTGGTCCGAGGCCGCGGACGTGGACCTGGCCCACCTGGGCACCAAGGCCCCGGCCGCGACCATCGCCCGGACCGAGCACACCCAGCCCCTGCTGGTCGCCCAGGGCCTGCTGATGCACGAGGCACTCGCCCCGGCGACGGCCGCGCAGACCGCGGTGGTGGCCGGCCACTCCGTCGGCGAACTGACCGCCGCCGCCCACGCCGGCGTCCTCACACCCGCCGACGCCGTACGGCTCGCCGCCGTCCGCGGCCGCGCCATGGCCGCCGCCTGCGCCGAGGCGCCCACCTCGATGGCGGCCGTGGTCGGCGGCGAGGAGACGGCGGTGCTCGCCAGGATCGGCGAACTCGGCCTGACCGCCGCCACGTTCAACGGCCCCGGCCAGATCGTCGCGGCCGGCCTCCAGGAGGACCTGGCGCGGCTGGCCGCCGCGCCGCCGCCCGGAGCCACCGTCAAACCGCTGGCGGTCGCCGGCGCCTTCCACACCCCGTACATGGAGTCGGCACGCCGGACCTTCGCCGCCGCCGTCGAGGCCACCGACTTCACCCGGCCCCACGGCCTGCTGCTCTCCAACGCCGACGGCGAGGTGCTCGCCACACCCGAGGTGATCCGCCGGCGCCTGGTCGACCAGGTCGTACGGCCCGTGCGCTGGGACCTGTGCCTGGCGGGCCTGGCCCGGCTGGCACCCGCGCTGACCGTGTCCCTGCCGCCCGCCAAGACCCTCACCAACATCCTGCGCCGCCGGCACCCCGAACTCGCCGTCCTGCCGCTCAACACCGCCCGGGACATCGGCAAGGCGCAGGCCCGCCTCGACGCCCTCGCGTCCGCCGCACCGAAGGAGGTGCCCGTCCATGCCGCTGTCTGACCTGCTCGCCCAGCGCCGCGCCGACCGCGGCGACCACCCGGCCGTCATCGACTGCGAGGGTCCCCTGGACTACGCCGGACTGGGCGCGGCCGTGGACCGGGCCGTCGGCTGGCTGCGCGGCCGGGGCGTCACCGCCGGCGACCGCGTCGTCCACGCCGGCCGCAACGACCGCTCCTTCCTCGCCCTCTTCCACGCCACCCTGCGCATCGGCGCGGTCTTCGTCCCCGTCCACCCCGACCTGACGGACACCCAGCTCGCCCACATCGTCGACGACTGCTCCGCCGCCCTGGCGATCTGCCCGCCCGATGCCGGGGCCCGTGCCCCGCGCACCGCCGAACCCGCCCGTGCCTGGCAGGAGATCCAGCGGACCCCGGCCGACGACTTCACCGCGGAGGTCGCCGACGACGCGGTGGCCATGCTGATCTACACCTCCGGCACCACCGGCCGCCCCAAGGGCGTCGTCTGCCCGCACCGGCAGATGCTCGCCTCGCTGGAGTCCATCAACGCCTGCCTCGGCTACCGCGCCGACGACGTGGTGCTGTGCCGGCTGCCGCTCTCCTTCGACTACGGCCTCTACCAGGCGCTGCTGTGCGCCCTGACCGGCGGCACCCTGATCCTCGCCGAACGCGCCGGGGACATGGGCCTGTTGCGGGTGATCGAGGACCACGGCGTGACGGTCGTCCCCCTGGTGCCGTCGCTGGCGCAGATCCTCACCCTGCTCCAGCGCAAGCACCGGCGGCCCACGAAGGTGCGGCTGTTCACCAACACCGGGGCCCGCCCGGGCAAGGCCGTCATGGCCGAACTCCTCGACGTCTTCCCCGGATCGGGCTTCGCCTCCATGTACGGCATGACCGAGTGCAAGCGCATCTCGATCCTGGACCCCGCCGAGTACGCCGCCCACCCCGACTCCGTCGGCCGGCCCATCCCCGGCGACGAGGTCCGCATCGTCGCCCCGGACGGCACCACCCTCGGCCCGCGGCGGACCGGCGAGATCGTCGTCCACGGCGCCACCGTCATGGCCGGCTACTGGGGCGTACCGATCGAGCGGCAGCAGCGCTACGTCCGCCGCGCCGACGGCTCGCTCGAACTGCACACCGGCGATCAGGGCTGGCTCGACGAGGACGGCCGGCTCTACTTCGTCGGCCGCGACGACGACATGATCAAACGGCGCGGCATCCGCCTCGGCCTGACCGAGATCGAGGACGCCGCCGAACGGATCCCCGGGGTGAGCGCGGCGGTCGCGCTGCGGCCCGAGCCGGAGGACGGCCCGCTGCATCTGGCGGTGCGCACCACGCTCACCGAGGACGAGGTCCGCGCCCACCTGGCGCTGCGGCTCGACCGGGCCCGCAGGCCCGACCGGATCAGCCTCATCGACACCGTGCCCCTGACCAAGAACGGCAAGCCCGACCGCGGGGCCGTCCGGCTCCTGGTCGAGCCGCCCGGCCCGCCCCGCGCGGACGCCGCGCCACCCGCCCCGCCGTCCACCCCGGCCCCTCCCATCGCAGAGCCCACCCAGACGAGGACCAGCCATGAACCAGTCGCAGTCTGACCAGCCGACCCAGTCGCAGTTCGACCAGCTCGTCGAGCAGGTGTGCGCCGTGACGGTCACCGACCCGGAGGCCCCGCTCGTGGACCTCGGCGTGGACTCCCTGCACACCATCGCCCTGGTGATGGCGGTCGAGGAGCGCTACGGCATCGAGATCGACCCCGAGGTGATCGGCGACCCCTCGCTGACCTCCTCCGCCGGCCTGTGGCGCTCGGTGCAGGACCAGCTGGCCGCCGCGCTGCCGGCCAGAGCGGGGAGCTGAGCGCCATGTGGACCGACATACGCCCCGCGGTGGAGATGCCGCGCCTGTTCGAACGGGGCGCGGACGTCATCTCGTTCGCCGGCGGCCTGCCCGACCTGGACGTGCTGCCCCTGGAGACGATCTCCGCCCAGCTCTCGAGGCTCGTCCGGCTCGGCGGCAGGCTCGCCCTGCAGTACACCACCCCGCACGTCGCCGGGGCCCTCGTCCCGGCGATCAACGACCTGATGGGCCGTGAGGGCACCACCGCCACGGCCGAGCGGCTGGTCCCCACCGGGGGCTCCCAGATGGGCCTGATGGCCGTCGGCCTCGGGGTCGCGGCGCCCGGCGAGACCGTCCTCGTCCAGACCCCCGCCTACCCGGGCGCCGCCGCGGCCTTCCGCACCGCCGGCCTCACCCTGCACCCCGCCCCCGAGGACGCCGACGGCCTCGACGCGGCCGCGCTGCGCGAGACCGTCCTGCGGCTGCGCGCCGCCGGCCGGACGGTACGGCTGCTGTACTGCAACCCCACCTTCCAGAACCCGACCGGCGCCACCCTCTCCGTCGCCCGCCGGCACGAACTGCTCGCCGCGGCCCGCGAACTGGACCTCCTCCTCATCGAGGACAACCCCTACGGCCTGTTGTCCTTCGACGGCTCGACCACCACCGCCCTGCACGCCCTCGACCCCGACCGCGTGGTCTACCTCGGCACCTTCTCCAAGGTGTTCGCACCGGGTCTGCGCTGCGGCTGGATCGCGGCGCCCGAGCGGCTGGCGCGGACCCTGCGCCGTACCACCGAGATCATGTCCCTGTCGCCGTCCGCGCTGGCCCAGGCCGCGCTCGCCGCCTTCCACACCAGGGCCGGCTGGGGCGACCTGCTCGACGCCTACCGCGCCAGCTACAAGGAGCGGTGCGCCCTCATGGCCGACGCCCTGGAGGCCGAGCTGGGCACCGACGGGCCCTGGCAGTGGGAGCGGCCCGGCGGCGGCTTCTACATCTGGCTGCGCCACCGCGACGGCGTCGACACCACCCGCTTCGCCGGGGCCGCCGCCGAACACGGCGTCTCCTACGTGGCCGGCAGCCACTTCGGCATCGACGGCGAGCACGCCGACGGACTGCGGCTGTGCTTCAGCAACGTGCCGCGCAAGCGGATCGCCGAGGGCGTGTCCCGGCTGGCCGCCGCGCTCTCGGCGCCCGTGCCGGCCCTGCGAGGAGCGGCCCGATGACCACGGCACTGCACACCAGGCAGGACCTGGACTGGTCGGCGTTCGCGCCGGCGTACCGGCTGGGCGACAGCCACTGGCGGGTGTGGGGCGTGGGTCTGCTGCGCAGCGCGGGCTTCCCGGTCTCCGGACTGCGGTTGCTCGGCGGTCCGCGGGCGGCCCGCGCGGCGGCCCTGGCGGACGGCGGCGACGAGGCCCTGGACGCCTTCCGCGCCGCCTACCGCGCCGACACCGAGACCGAGTCCACGCGGCTCGCCCGGCTCGCCACCGACGACCGGGTGCGCACGGCCATCGCCTGGCAGAACCGGACCGTCTACCGGATCCTCGACTCGCTCGCCGCCCGGAAGGGCAAGGAGTCCAAGCGCCGGCAGCGCGAACGCACCCTGGCCATGTACTGGCTGCGGTACTGCGCCAAGGCCGACACCATCGGCTTCTTCGGGCCGGGGGCGTGGATGTCCGTCGGGCGGGGGCCGCGCGCCCTCGACCTCGATCACGGCCCGTCGCTCACCGCGCGCAGCCGCACGTTCTTCGAACGCTGGACGATGGCGGCCCTCGCCGACTGGATGACGGCGCAGCCCGGCGCCCGCTGGTGGTTCCCGCCGGTGCTCCGGCCCGACGTCCACCTCGACGGCGACCGGCTCGTCATGCAGGGCGGCCGTACGGTGCGGCTGCGCGAGGAGGACGTCCAGGTGCTGCGGCTGGCCGACGGCGACCGCGGCGGCGAGGCCATCGCCGACGCCCTCGCCGCGACCGCCGGCTGGGACCCGGCGACCGCCCGGCAACGGGTGGAGAAGGTCCTCACCCGGCTGCTGAGGCAGCGGGTCCTCACCTGGGACGCCAACATCCCCGTCGACGTGCGCGCCGAGGAGATCCTGCGGCGCCGGGTGGCCGCCATCGGCGACCCGGAGCTGTTCGTCCGCTGCCAGGCGGTCCTGACCGAACTCGACCGGCTGCGCGAGGACATCGACCGCGCGGACAGCGCGGAGCAGCTGGTGACCGCCCTGGACCGGCTCGACGACTTCTTCGTCCGCACCACCGGACAGGAGGCCTCACGGGAGGAGGGCAAGGCGTACGCCGGGCGCACCCTGTGCTACCAGGACGCGCTGCGCGACGTCCGGATGGACCTGGGACGGGACTTCCTCGACGCCGTCGCCCGGCCGCTGGCCCTGGTCGCGGACGCGGCCGACTGGTTCGGCAACCGGCTCGCCGAGCTGGTGGAGGCGGAGGTCGCCCGCTTCGTGCGCAAGGCCGCCGAGCGCCGCGGTGACGTGACCCTGGCCGACGTCTGGACACAGGTGCTCGGCCTGTTCTGGGGCGCCGACGCCGCCCCGGTGCACACCGCGACCCGCGAACTGGCCGAGAAGTGGCGGGAGGTGCTCGACCTGGACCCGGCGGCCGACGCCTCCGTCCCGGCGCGGCTGCGGGTGGCGGACATCGAGGAGCGGGCCCGCGCGGTCTTCGCCACCGGGCCCGTGCGCTCCCCGCACCTCGCCGTCCACAGCCCGGACCTCCAGGTGGTGGCGTCCTCCCCGGAGGCCGTCAACGCCGGCGAGCACACCGTCGTCCTCGGTGAACTGCACGCCTGCCTGGCCACGCTGGACCTGCCCTTCCTCGACTGGACCACCGACGCCGGCTCGCTGCGGGACAAGGTCAACGCGGCGATCGACGCCCCACGGCTCGTGCCGCTGCTGCCGGTGGAGTGGAAGCGCAACAGCGGCCGGATGGTGCCGGCGCCGATCGGCGCGGGGGACCGGCTGATCGGGTTCACCCGAGCGCCGTACGACGACCGGACCCGCGTCGATCCGGCGGCGGCGATCGCGCTCGCCGAGACGGACGGCACGGTCACCGCGACCACCCCCGACGGCCGTGCCTGGTCGCTCGCCGAACTGCTCGCGGTGCCGGTCTCCATCATCGCCGCCGACGCCTTCAAGGTCGGGCTCGACCGGGCGCACGCCCCGCGCGTCAGCCTGGACGACCTGGTCCTGTTCCGGGAGACCTGGCGGCTGCCGGTGACCGGGATCGCCCTGCCGGAGAAGGCCGACCGGGCGCGCGACTACCTCGCGGTGCGCCGCTGGGTGACCGAACAGGGCCTGCCCGACCTGCTCTTCGTGAAGTTCCCCGAGGAGACCAAGCCGTCGCTGGTGGACTTCACCAGTCCGACCCTCGTCCTCGCCTTCGCCGGCCTCGCCCGCGCCGCCCGCCGGCTCGACCCCGACGCCGCCGTGACTCTCAGCGAACCGCTGCCGGCCCCGGACGACTCGTGGCTGACCGACGCCGACGGCGAGCGCTACGTCAGCGAGCTGCGGCTCCAGATCAGCAGAAAGGTGCCGGAATGACCGTCCTCGCCTCCGACGCGTCGGCGCCGGTGCTCGGTGCCACCCGGACCCGGGACCCCGACATCGTCGCCACCATCGGCTCGACCCCGCTCGTCGCACTCGACCGGCTCTTCCCGCCCACGCGGTTCCAGGTGTACGCCAAGTGCGAGCGCTTCAACCCGGGCGGCTCCATCAAGGACCGCGCTGCCAAGTCGATGATCGAGCACGCCATCAACGCCGGCAAGCTCGTTCCCGGGGTCTCCACCGTCGTGGAGTCCTCCTCGGGCAACCTCGGCATCGCCCTCGCGCAGCTGTGCAACTTCTACCGGCTCAGGCTGATCTGCGTCGTCGACCCGCGCACCACCGCGCAGAACGCCGCGATCATGCGGGCCTACGGTGCGACGGTCGAGGTCGTCGACCGCGACCCCGCCACCGGCGAGTACCTCCCCTCCCGGATCAACCGGGTGCGGGCCCTGCTGGAGAGCGTCCCGGACGCCTACTGGCCCAACCAGTACGCCAACGAGTACAACGCCCGCGCCCACCACCACACCATGCGCGAGATCTGCGAGGCGCTGCCCGGCGGCCCCGACTACCTGTTCCTCGCCGCCGGCACCACCGGCACCCTGCGCGGCTGCGCCGAGTACATCCAGGAGAGCGGGCTGGCCACCCGGGTGGTCGCCGTGGACGCGGTGGGCAGCGTGATCTTCGGTCCGCCCGAACCGTGGGAACGCGGGCACCGGCGCACCATCCCGGGGCACGGTGCGGCCGTCGTACCGCCGCTGCTGCGGCCGGGCCTGGCCGACCGGGTCGTGAAGGTCACCGACCTCGACTGCGTCCGCGGCTGCCGGCGGCTGCTCGCCCAGGAGTCCATCCTGGCCGGCGGCTCCTCCGGCGCCGTGATCGCCGCCCTGCAGGGCGCCGCCGACTGGCTGGAGCCGGGCGCGATCTGCGTCGCGGTGCTCCCGGACGGCGGCGACCGCTACCTCGACACCATCTACTCCGACACCTGGGTCGAGACACGTTTCCAGGAACCCCGACCTCAGCCGAACCCCGACCACGAAAGGAGTGAGCCGTGAAGATCCTCGGACGGGACGACGTCAACGCCGCCCTGAAGGGTCTCGAACCCGCCGTCCTCGACGCCGTGCGCAGCGCCTACGTGCTGCACGGACAGGGACATTCGCAGGTGCCGTTCTCCAGCTTCCTGCGCCCGCCGCGGCCCGCCGGCTCCCGCATCATCTCCCTGCCCGCCTACCTGGGCGGCCCGGAGCCGGTGATGGGACTGAAGTGGATCTCGTCCTTCCCGGCCAACGTCGAGCAGGGCCTCCAGCGGGCCTCCTCGGTGCAGATCCTCAACGACCTGAACACCGGTTACCCCAAGGCCCTGCTGGAGGGCAGCCAGATCTCCGCCTCCCGCACCGCCGCGAGCGCCGCCCTCGCCGCCGGCGCCCTGCACGGCGAGCGCCGGGTACGCACCGCCGGCCTGATCGGCTGCGGCACCATCAACCAGCGGGTCCTCGTCTTTCTCGCCCTGACCCATCCGGACCTGGAGACGGTCGTGCTCCAGGACGTCGTACCGGGCCGTGCCGAGGTCCTCGCCGCCGAACTGGAGTCCGAATACCCGAAGATCACCTTCCGCACCGGGGACGTCGGCGACGCCCTCGCCGCCGAGACCGTGTCCATCGCGACCACCGACTCGACGTACTGGCTGGACCTGGCCGACCACCCCGAGCGGCCCGCCGGCCAGGTCGTCCTCCACCTGTCCCTGCGCGACCTGAGCACCGGCTCGGTCCTGGACGCCTACAACGTCGTCGACGACATCGAGCACGCCATCCGTGAGCAGACCTCCCTGCACAAGGCCGAACAGGAGGTCGGCCACCGGGAGTTCGTGCACGCCGAGATCGCCTCGGTGCTGGGCTGCACCGAGCCGCCGGCCACCGATCGCACGGTGATCTTCTCGCCGTTCGGCCTGGGCGTCCTGGACCTCGCGGTCGCGCAGGCCGTCCTCAAGGCCGCCACCGAGGCCGGGCTGGGGGCCGAGGCCGCCGGGTTCGACCCGGGCAGCCACCGGGTCACCGCCGCGATGCTGGGGAGCGCGGCATGAGCGCACCGGGAACTCTGTTCGCCGAGGGCACCAAGGCCCTGGTCACCGGCGCCTCCCGGGGCATCGGCGCCGCCGTCGCGATCGCGCTCGCCGAACACGGCTGCGACGTCGCCCTCAACTACCGCGCCAGCTCCGCCAGGGCCGAGGAGGTCGCCGGGCGGATCCGCGCCCTGGGCCGCGAGGCCCTGCTGCTGAAGGCCGACATCTCCGACGAGGCCCAGGTGGCCGCCATGTACAGGGAGCTGAGGACCACGTGGCGCTCCCTGGACGTGGCGGTCCTCAACTCCGGGGTGACCGCCGACGGACACCTGGCCGCCATGAGCGCCACCAAGTGGCAGGAGGTCATCGGCACCAACCTGACCGGCACCTTCTACACGGCCCGCGAGGCCACCAAGCAGATGTACGCGAGCGGCGGCGCGATCGTCCTCATCGCCTCCACCAGCGGCATCGCGGGCCGGGCCGGCCAGGCCAACTACGCCGCCAGCAAGGGCGGGGTGATCTCGCTGGCCAAGACCCTGTCGTACGAGGTCGCCCCGCGCGGCATCCGCGTCAACGTCGTGGCGCCCGGCTTCATCGACACCGACATGGTCAAGAAGGTGCCGCCCGCGCAGATGAAGGAGGCCCTCCAGACCATCCCGATGGGACGCACGGGCACCCCCGCGGAGGTCGCCCAGGCGGTGTCGTTCATGGCGAGCCCCGCCGCCTCCTACATCACCGGCAAGGTACTCACCGTCGACGGCGGAATGATCCCCAACTAGCCAGTTTTCACCACACATCCGATCTTTCATCGAAAGGAACACCATGTCCGTCGCCACCTTCGAGGACATCCGCGGCCAGGCCGAGGCGCGCCTGGAGAAGAACATGAAGGTCAAGTCGATGATCATCGACCGGCTCGGCCTGGACGTGGAGCCGGCCGTCGTCTCCGACAACCAGCCGCTGTTCGGCCGCGGCCTGGAGATGGACTCCCTGGACACCCTGGAGATCGTCGTCATGGTCAACAACGAGTACGACGTGCTGATCAGCGACGACGACTTCGAGGCCTTCGGCTCCATCAACGCCCTGGTCGACTTCGTCGAAGCCCGCGAGGTGTGAGCATGACCGTCACCTCCGAGGCGCCGGTCAGGAGCGCGAAGAAGAAGTTCGCGTACTCCTCCGACGACATCAAGCGGATGCTGCCGCACCGCTGGCCGATGCTGATGATCGACCGCGCCTACGACGTCGTGCCGGGCGTCTCGGGCCGCGGAGTGAAGAGCGTCTCCGTCAACGAGCCGTTCTTCGCCGGCCACTACCCCGACCACTCGATCATGCCCGGCGTGATGATCGTCGAGGCGATGGCCCAGCTGGTCGCCGTCGTCTACGTCGCCGAGCTGATCGAAGCTCCGGAGCCGCCCGGCGACGCCGACCCCTCCGCGAGCGTCGGCTACCTCGGCTCGATCAGCTCGATGAAGTTCTCCCGGCTGGTGGTCCCCGGCGACCAGCTCACCCTCGACGCCAAGCTCGGCCAGCGCCTGGGCGGTCTGCGCCAGGTCTCGGTCCGCGCGAGCGTCGGCAACGAACTGGCGGCCGCCGGCTCGCTCATCGTCACCACGGGCCGCAAGGGCTAGCCACGCCACCCGCATCAGCCCGTACGCGTACGGATCCGGCCCCGGGCCCCGTACGCATCCGACCCGAAGAGAAGGAGGTGGGGTATGCCCATCACGATCCGCCCGTACCAGCAGGGCGACGCGCATGACATCGCGGAGCTCTACAACCGCCACCGCGACAACCCCAACCCGGTGGCCGGAGGCATCACCGGCGCGGAACTGGAGCGCGAGCTGGCCGAGCGGGACACCGGCACGTTCCTGGTGGCGGTGGACGGCGGGAAAGTGGTGGGCACCTTCGGCCTGTTCCACAACACCGGCCGGCGCTCCGCCCGCGCCGGTGAGCTGATCGCCGACATGTTCTTCGTCGCCCCGGCCTACCGCAACGGCGTGATCACCGGACGGCTGTTCACCGAGGCCGTGGAGTGGATGGTGCAGTCCGGCTGCCTGGTGCTGCGGCTCACCGTCAACCCGGCCAACACCGTGGCGTTCCGCCTGTACCGGCGGGTCGGCTGCGTCTCCGTCGGGCAGACCGTGCCCGGCGAGGACGGCAACGTCGAACTGCACAACTACATCCCGCTGATCCTGCGCAGCGTCTTCGCCGACCTCGACCCCGAGGTCCGGGCGGCCCTCGGCGGCCTGAACAGCTTCGCCACCGTCACCGAGTCCCGCGACGACGAACTGCGCTCCGACGTCCGCCTCGTCGACGGCGTCCGCACGGTCGACTACTGCCTGGCGCTGGGGGAGTTCCGGCTCACCGCGAGCGTCGACGTCGACCGCGGCGCCGTACGGCGGGCGGAGGTCACCGGACCCGACGGGACGAGCCGCGCGCTCAGCCTCGTGGAACCCCCCTACCGGGTCCGCGCCCCGCGCCGGGCCGAGCCCTACCGGTTCGCCTCCGACGGGCTGGCCGTGGAGGTCGACGGCGACGACGGGACCGTGCGCGTGCTGGCCGACGGCCACCACGGTCCGGTGTTCGTCTCCACCTGGCCCAGCTGCCGCGCCGACCGTCCGGCCGGCTGGCGCGAGGGCGAACCGCGCGACCTGGAACTCGTCCCCGTCGCGCACGGGGTACGGGTCACCGAGCGGTGCGGGGACGACGAGGTCACCGGCACGATCACGCTCACCGACGGGGTGCTCGGCCAGGACTTCGCCTTCACCCGCAGGCCCGGCCGGATCTTCCAGACCGTGGGACTGCGCCAGGGCGCCTTCGTCCAGGACGGCGGCCCGGCCCGCCCGATCGGGCTCGGCCTCGGCGTCCGTGACGCCTCCGAGGTCGTCGCCGCCGCGCACACCGTCCCGCCGGGCGGCGACCTGGCGTGGCACGGAGTCGACTGGGACGTCCGGGTGCCGGTCCGCGAACCCGTCCGGCTGATCCACAGCACCCTGCTGGAGCGGGGCCTGGCGGCCGGCCCGGACGGGGTGGCCCGGCTGCGCACCCAGTTCCACCGCCGGGACACCCGCGGCGCCGCCCCCGTGGCGGTGCCACCGGTGGCGGGCCCCCGCCGGATCCAGCTCGACGCGTCCGCCGCGGGCGTCACCGTCTGGAAGGAGGGCACGAGCAAGGTCCTGCGCAGCCCGTTCCCGCGCACCCGGACGTTCGGCAACAACCCCCGCTGGAGCGCCGGGATGTGGGTCACCGCCGAGCACAGCCGCTTCGGCCGCGCCGGCGGCCTCGGCTGGGGCGTGCGTTCCACCGCCGCCTGGGAGGAGAAGCACCCGCTCGCCCTGTACGGCCCGCGGGAGGGGATCGGCTTCGAGCTGACCGCGCCCGAGGACACCGGCGAACCGGTCCGCGTCGACATCCGGGCGCCCGGCTCCCACGAGGAGGCCGTCCTCTGGCTCACCCCGCACACCCCACGCCGCACCACCGCGGTGATCGACTCCGCCGGCACCCGGTGGGAGCTCGACTCCTCGGAGTTCCGGCAGATCTGGGCCGCGGCGGTCGCCGTACGCCTCTCCGACGGCAGCTGGCTGCACTGCCGGCCCGCGGACGCCGCGGAGGCCGGCCCGGCCGAGGCGGAGATCGTCCTGCGGACCACCCCCTCCGGCCTCCTCGTCGGCTGCGTGGCCCCGGCGCGCCGGGAGCACACCTGGCAGCTGTCCGTCCACCGCGAACCCGCCCTGTGAACACCGCACTCTCCGACAACCGCACGAACCGAGACACACACCGGAAGGAACCACTCGTCATGACCACCGCCCCGCTGCGCACCGAGACGGACGACTACACCACCGTCCGCACCACCGTCGGCGCCTACCGGATCACCGCACCCCTGGTCCGTGTCTCCGGCGACGAGCGGATCACCCTGCTCGACCAGTTCCTGGCCAAGTCCGGCGAGTTCGTCGAGCCGGACACCGTCCGCGAGGCGCTGGCGCTGAACGCCGACGGCACCCCGTTCGCGATCCTGCTGCACTTCGAGATCGGCGACGACGCCTGGCTGCTGCCGCGCACCCAGGTCACCGCCGCCGAACTGCGCGCCTACTTCGAGCAGCTGGACGTCCCCGAGGACGTCACCGTCGAGGTCGAGCCGGAGGGCTGGGGCGCCAGCGCCTTCGAGGGCCCGACCGCCTGGTCCGTGGCCGCGCACTTCGTCGACTTCGACATCTCCGGCCTGACCCTGCACGCCGTCACCGAGTCCGCGCTGCCCGAGGAGCCGGCCGCCCTCGCCCACCTGGCGCGCGTCGGCACCACCGGCGAGTACGGCTACCTGCTGCTGACCAATGCCCCCGACGCCGCCCACGAGGCCGTGCTCACCGCGGTCGCCGAGCAGGGCGGCGCGCCGGTCGGCCCCGAGGGCCTGGCCCGGGTGCAGGCCGAGGCCGGGATGGCCGTCTACGCAGCGGGCTTCACCGGCCTGACGGTGGGCGAGGCCGACCTCGCCTGGATGATCGACTGGAACCGCATCGGCGAGTTCCACGGCTCCGACGGCCTGGAGCGGCCGACCACCGCCACGGCCCGGCTGACCGCGCTGGCCGCCCCCGCCGAGAGCCGGTTCGCCGCCGGCGCGAAGGTGACCGCCGCCGGCCAGGAGGTCGGCACCGTCCTGTGGCAGGCGCCCGCCGCCAACCCCGAGGAGGAGCTGGTCCTCGCGCTCCTGGACGCCCCCTTCTGGGTCCCCGGCCTGGAGCTGGCCGCCGGCGACGAGCAGGGCGCCGAGCGCCCGCTGCGCACGGTCACCCTGCCCCGCGTCATCGCCCGTTCGCTCACCACGAGGATCTCCTGATGATCACACCGAGAATCGCCCTCACCGGTCTGGGGCTGATCACCGGGGCCGGGGACGACGTCGAGAAGGGCTGGTCGTCCATCACCGCCGGCACCTCCGGCATCCGCACCAACACCCTCTTCGACACCTCCGAGCTGCTGACCGAGTGGGCGGGCATGGTCACCGCCGAGCAGCCCGCCGACGTGGACCGCTGCTACGCCCTCGCGGCCACGGCCATCCGGGAGGCGCTGCGCACCAGCGGCCTCGACCTGGACACCGTCGACCGGGACCGGGTCGCGGTCGTGGTCGGCTCCAGCCTCGGCGCCATGCCCACCCTGGAGGGCGTCCACGCCGGCCTGGTGCACGAGGGCAGGCTGGACGCCCGGGCCGCGGCGGCGTCCCAGCTGCCCTGCGTCGGCGACTACATCGCGGCCGAGTTCGACCTGCGGGGCCCGCGCGTGGTCCTCTCCAACGCCTGCGCCGCCAGCGCCGTGGCCCTCGGCTACGCGGCCGAGCTGCTGTGGAAGGAGGACGTCGACTACGTCATCTGCGGCGGCGTCGACCCGCTCGCCTCCCTGTCGGCGTACGGCTTCAGCGCCCTGGGCGCGCTGGACGCCGAGCCCTGCTCGCCGATGTCGGCCTCCAGCGGGCTGACGCTCGGCGAGGGCGCCGGGTTCATGGTCCTGGAGCCGGCGGAGCGGGCCGCCGCGCGCGGCGCCCGGCCCCTGGCCGAGCTGGGCGGGTACGGCCTGTCCTGCGACGGCTACCACCAGACCGCCCCGGACCCCAGCGGCAAGGGCGCCTGCGCCGCCATGGCGCAGGCCCTGGACACCGCGGGCCTGGGCCCCGGCGACGTCGACTATCTCAATCTGCACGGCACCGGCACCCCCGCCAACGACGCCTCCGAACCCAAGGCCGTCAAGCTGCTGTTCGGCACCGCGGTCCCGCCGGCCAGCTCCACCAAGTCGATCATCGGTCACACGCTCGGTGCGGCCGGCGCCGTGGAGGCGGTGGTCAGCACCCTCGCCATCGACCGCGGCACGCTGCCGCCGACCATCAACACCCGGGGCGTGGAGCAGCCGTTCGGCCTGGACATCGTCCCGGACACCGGGCGCCCGGCCGCGCCCGAGGTGGTGCTGTCCAACTCCTTCGCCTTCGGCGGCAACAACGCCTCCGTGGTGCTCCACCGTCCGGGCCGCCCGGGCTCGGCGTCCCGGCGCACCGAGTCCGTCCACGACGTGGTGGTGACCGGTGTCGCGGGCCTGGCGGGGGCCGCCCGCAACACGGGCGAGCTGCTCGCGGCGCTCGCCGAGGACCGGCCCTGCTTCACCGGGGCGGAGGAGGTCGAGGGCGTCGGGGAGGTGCCCGTCGGCCGGATCGACGTCAAGGCCGCCTCCCGCGGCATCAACCCCAGCCGCGCCCGCCGCATGGACCCGCTCAGCCTGCTGGCCGCCGCCGCGGTCGCCGACCTGTACGGGCGGCACGGCAAGCCCTCGCGGGCGGAGGCCGAGGGCACGGGGATCGTCTTCGCGACCGGCTACGGCCCGGTGACCTCCGTCCTCCAGTTCCACAAGGGCGTCCTGAAGCAGGGCATCAACGGCGCCAACCCGGCCCTGTTCGCCAACACCGTCGTCAACGCGGCCGCCGGCCATGTGGCGATGCTGCACCGCTACCGCGGCTACACCGCCACCATCGCCAACGGCGGCACCAGCTCGGTCCTCGCCCTCCAGCTGGCGGCCCGGGTCATCGCGCGCGGCGCCGCCGACCGCATCATGGTGGTGATCGCCGACGAGTTCCCCGAGCAGGCCCTGGCCACCCAGGCCGGACTGCCCGGCTACGCCCGCACCGCCCGGATCGTCCCCGGCGGCCGCACCGGAACGGTGCTCAGCGAAGGCGCGGCGGCCGTCCTGCTGGAGAGCCGGGAGTCGGCCGCCGGCCGCGGCGCGGACGTCCTCGCCCGGGTCCGCGGCTACGGCGCCTCCGGCGAACCGGCGGGCATCGGCCGCATCGGCCGCGACGGCGAGGCCTGGGCGCGGTCCCTGCGCGCCGCCATGGCCGAGGCGGGAACCGGCCCGGACGGCATCGACACCGTCGTCTCCGCGGCCTCCGGCTACGGCCTGGTCGACTCGGCCCAGGCGCGGGCGCTGCGCCTGGCGGGCCTGGACGGCCGCCCGGTGCTGGCCCCGAAGGCGCTGCTGGGCGAGACGTACGGCAGCGCGGGCGCCCTCGGCCTGGTCGCCGCCCTGAGCGGCGAGACCCCTCGGGGCCGGCTGCTGCTGTCCAGCTTCGCCTACGGCGGCAGCTACGCGGCGGCCGTGTTCGACACGGGGGAGTGAGCGGTGGGCACGTTGATGGGTCTCGTGCCGGCCCCGGTGCTGCGGGGCGGCAGGGACGTCGGCGCGGCGGGCCGGGGCGGTGGCGTCGCGGGTGACACGGCGGTGATCGACTGTCTGGTCACCCACCACTCCCGCCTGCCCCGCGACCGCATGGGCCACCGCCTCAGCCGCTCCGGCCGTTCGCTGATCATCGAGGCCGTCCGGGCGGTGCACGGCCTGGACCTCACCGCCCGGGACCTCGCCC
This sequence comes from Streptomyces sp. NPDC003393, assembly GCF_053589015.1. Taxonomy (NCBI): domain Bacteria; kingdom Bacillati; phylum Actinomycetota; class Actinomycetes; order Kitasatosporales; family Streptomycetaceae; genus Streptomyces; species Streptomyces sp. NPDC003393. Next base: position 313,948 of record NZ_JBSFRB010000002.1, read on the forward strand.
GCGACCCGCACAAGAGGTGGAGCGTTCCGGAACACGGGCTGAACGTCTCGGTCGCCCACTGCGCCGCGTACAGCGCCGTCGCCCTGTCGACCGGACCGAAGGTCGGCGTGGACCTCCAGGACGAGCGGGACCGGCCGTACGCCATGCGGTGGCTCGGTGAGCTGCTCGGCCGGACGGAACCGGCCGCCATCCGGGACTTCGCCGAGTGCGAGGCGCTGATCAAGGCCTCGCACGTGACGAAGGAGACCTTCGCCGGAGTCCGGCTGCCGTCCTGGCGGCCGGGCTGGCGGCCCACCAACGTCCCGACCTACCACGTCCGTTCCGCCACGGCCGGTCCCGCGCTGCACCTCGCGCTGGCCGCCGACGAGCCCGTCCCGGTGCGCTTCCTTCGGCGGACGGACGGCACCGACGCCCTGACCCTGGAGGCGGCATGACAGCGACAGCCACGACGGCACGGCCGTACACCCGCCGTATCTCGCAGATCGAACGCGGCTATCTGAACGCGGCGGCGACCGGCACCCCGCAGCTGATCCAGATGGTGGTCGAGGGGGAGGGCTCCCTCGACCCGGACGGCCTGCGGGAGGCCGTGCGGGCCGCCACCCTCGCGAGCCCGGGGATGGCGGTACGGCGCCGGGCCGCCGCCTGGCGGGCGGACGGCCCGCTCCCGCCGGTGGCGGAACTGCCCTGGACGCCCGGCTACGAGCACCCCTTCTTCCACCGCGACCTGGACGTGGTGACCGGACCCGTGTGCGAGGTCGGGCACGCCTCGCGGGGACCGGCGACCCGGCTGGTGGTGCGGGCCAGCCACATCGTCACCGACGGCCGGGGCCTGCGGCAGTGGCTCGCCGACGTGTTCCGCGTGCTGCGCGGCGAGCAGCCGGCCGGCGCCGACGCGGTGGTCGACGACACCCACTTCCGTACGGCGGCGGGGGACGTGCCGCCCGCCCGGCCGCCGGCCCGGATCCCCGGCCTGCCGGCGATCCTCGGCACCGGAGAGGCCGACGGCACCCCGCTGTGGTTGCGGCGCCGGGTGCCGGCCCACGCCTCCGCGGTCACCGCCCGCGTGGCCGCCGCTCTCTCCGGACACCTGGCGGGCGACACCGGCCGCCTGGTCGTCCCGGTCGACCTGCGCCGGCACGACCGCTCGGTGCGCTCCACCGCCAACCTGACCTCCCAGCTGGTGCTGGACTTCCGGCGGGACGAGGAGTGGAAGGCGCTGCACGGCCGCATCATGCGCGCCCTGCTGCGCAAGCAGGAAGTGGCCGCCCTCAGCCGGGACTTCCTGCGTCAGAACCCCTTCGCCAACACCCTGCGCGAAGCTCAGGAGCTGGACGGCAGCCGCTTCCCCTGCACGGCGATCATCACCGACCACGGGCGGATCGACACGGACGAACTGCGCACCGACGGCTTTCGCCCCACCGCGTTCTCCACCCTGCCGATGCTCGTGCCCTACGCCGAGATGTTCCTGAGCGCCTGCCGGATCGGCGACGAGACCGAACTGACGCTCTCCTGCCGCAACCGCCCCGGTGCCCACGAGGCGGGCGAGCGGCTCCTGGACACCGTCGCGGACGCACTCACGGCGGCGGACTGAACCGCCCCGGTCGCTTCCCGATCCCCTTCCGACCCGCTTTCCGCACTTCGACTCCTTCAAGGACGCCCACATGTCGCTGACCGACCGACACACCGGCGAGGAGGCTCGTCCCGAGTCCTCGCCGCCCGCAGCGGACGCTGCGAAGAGACCTTCCGGCCCCACCGTCCTGACGATCGCCGTGGCCATCACCGGCGGTTTCCTCGCGCTGCTCGACACCACCATCGTCAACGTGTCCCTGGAGGACACCACCGCACGGTTCGGGGACATCAACCAGGTGCAGTGGGTGGTGACCACGTACCTGATCGCGCTGGCCGCGCTGATGCCGGCCGCCGGCTGGCTCGCCACCCGGTTCGGCGTCAAACGGGTCTTCGCCGGCGCGACCACGCTGTTCGCGCTGGGCTCGGCGGCCTGCGCGTTCAGCCAGACCCTGCCGGAACTCATCGCGGCGCGCGGGGTGTCCGGGGCGGCGGCCGGCGTGCTCACGCCCGTGTCCACCATCCTGCTCACCAGCGGCGTACCGCGGGAGCAGCTGGGCCGGGTGCAGGCGCTGAACGGCAGCGTCATGCTGATCAGCCCGCTGCTCGGCCCGACGATCGGCGGGCTCCTGGTGGAGGCCGGCGGCTGGGCCGCGGTGTACGCGGTGAACGTGCCGCTGTGCGCCGCCCTGCTGGCCGTCACCCTGCGCGCGGTGCGGGGCGGCGCCCCGGCCGCCGAGGGAGCCAAGCCGCTGGACGTGGTGGGCCTGCTGTCCTCGGCGGCCTGCACGGTGAGCACCGTCCTCGCCATCCACGCCTTCTCCGGCGCCGGCCTGCGCCTGAGGGCCTCCCTGCTGGTGCCGCTCGCCCTCGCCGTGCTGAGCGGCGCCGTGTTCGTCGTACGCCAGCTGCGCGCCCGCTTCCCGCTGCTGGACCTGCGCCTGTTCGGCCACCGTGTGTACCGCACGGCGGCCGTCAACATCTTCTGCCTGGGCTTCGTCCTCTACTCGCCGATGATGCTGATCCCGCTCTACTTCGAGTCCGCGCGCGGCGAGAGCGCCGTGACGACCGGCCTGCTGATGTCCACGGGCGGCATCGGCGTGGTCTCCGCGGCCTGGCTGTGCAAGGTCCTGATGAAGCGGCTGGGCGGGGGCGGCACCGTCGTCGTCGGCATCGCGCTGACCATGCTCGCCACCGTGCCGCTGACCCGGCTGTCGGCGGACACCTCCTACGTGCTGCTGTGTGTGAGCCTCGCGGTGCGCGGGCTGGGCACAGGACTGACCATCGTCCCGGCGATGACCAGGGCGTTCCAGTCGATCCGGCCGCAGTCCATCCCGGACGCCTCCGCGCAGCTCAACCTGGTCCAGCGGATCGGCGGCGCCGTCGCCCTCGCCGTGGTGACGGTGATCCTGGACGCGGCGGCGCGGCAGCGCCACGGGCTGGTGCCCGGCGCCTTCGCCCACTCCTTCGGCCGGCTGCTCGTCGTGTACGCCGTCACACTGCTCCCCGCCCTGGCGCTGCTCGCGGCGGACCGCCGCGAAGCCCGCCGGAGCGGGGAGAAGGGGTGACGGAGGCCGAGGGCTGTCCCGTGATCCCCGGCGGGCGCGGATCACGGGACAGCCCTCGGGCGCGGGGACGTCCGCGGTCAGCGGGTCGAGGGGAGCCAGCCGTCCTGGACGGCGTGGACCCCGGCCTCGAAGCGGCTGCGGGCGTCCAGGCGTTCCATCAGGTTGGCGGCGACCCGGCGGGCCGTGCGCGGCGAGACGCCGAGACGCTTGGCGATGGCCTCGTCGGTGTAGCCCTGGGCGAGCATCTTCAGCACCGCGCGCTCCTGCGGGGGCATGTCCTTCGCGTCGGACTTGGGCGTGGTGCCCAGGGGGACCGCGGTCTGCCACACGCTCTCGAACAGCGCGCACAGCGCCGCGACCGTCCCGGCGCCGCTCAGCACCACCCCGCCGGCCCGGGCGTCGGAGGTGTCGATGGGCAGCACCGCCTTGCGCCGGTCGAAAATGATCATCCGGATCGGCAGGTCGGGCACCGTGCGGACCTGCCCGCCGTGCTGGTGCAGCCAGCTGACGTGCTCCAGCGTGGGCGCGTGGTTGCGCACGCTGTCGAGGTAGACGGTCCGCATCCGCACCCCGCGTCCGAGGAGGTCGGCGTTGGGTTCCCGGCTGGCCGCCAGGTCCTCGGCCGAGTGCGCGCCGCCCGGCGCGAAGGTGGTCACCTCCGTCCGCGCGGACCGGGCCAGTTCGGCCAGCCGCTCCCGGATCGCCTCCGGGCCGATCAGTTGCTCGGCGGCCTGGTCGACGGCGCGCGGACGCAGCGCCGAACACTCGGCGATCAGCTGCGCGGCGGCCGCCCGGGAGGCCTCCACCCGCATCTGCTGGGCCGCCAGTTCCGCCTGCTGGCGGGCCAACAGCACCTCCATCGCGGTCTCCGGGCCGATCGCCCGGAACCCGGTTTCCTCGCCTCCTTCTCGTACCGCGGGCTGTATCAGCGCCAGCTCACTGAGCCGGTCCAGCCCTCTTCTTACCTGATCCTCCGTCAGGCACAGCCGGGTGGCCAGCGCCGTCACGCCGTCATGAGGGCTGGTCAGCATTCCCCGGTAGATGGCTTCGGCAACGGTGTCCAGTCCCAGGACGTCCAACATGATGCATTCCCCCTGGTCAGCATCAAACTCACCGAGTTCGAAACTTTGTGCACCAGAGCTTACTGATGTTGAACTCCTGTTGCTCCTGAGACGGCAACCAGGACGGTTCCTGCCAATTTGACGAACATTCAACCAACGGCGACAGCAGGGCGCGTCGCGCGCATGGACGACCACTCACGGCGAACGCCGACCGAGGAGTAGTTGCGCATTGAATCTTCTTGGTCCCGATCCCCGCTCCGGTCCCGGTGCGGTCCGGACCGGAGCGGCCGGCGCCTCCGGCCCGTCCGTCGCCGTACTCACGTACGTGCGTCCGCCCATCCGCGCCAATGTATGACCGGTGCGGACCACTTCACCGATGACGGTTCATGCCATGGCACAAACCGTCCACCGGGAGCCGCTCCCCGGCTCGATTTCCGCGCCGAAGAATGAAGGCATGTATCTCATTCATGTGCGCCTCGAGGGCCCCGGCGGCGCTGCCGGAGGGCCCGACCTGGCCACGATCGTCGGGTCGTACGCCGAAAAGGCCGACGGCCTCGAGCACATCACGGTGCATCAGGGCCCTCCGGGGGACATCACACTGGGCTTCTTCCTGCTCGCCGAGGACCTCGCGGCCGCCGAGAAGACCGCGGCCCACCTGGCCGGACAGGCCGTTTCCGGGCACCCCGAACTGCGGGAATTGCGCATCCGGCAAGCTGAGGCCGTGCTGGTGCCCGGTCCCTGGTGGGACGACTGAGCCGCGTACATCTCCGCAGGTCGCGGTGGACGGCTTAGGACAGTGCAGCTTCCGTCCACCCGATTTCCGTTCCTTCTCGACCGGCGCTCGAGCAGAGTGGAGGCATCGGCGGAAACGACCGGCCGCCGATCGCCCCGGTGCTTCGTCACCGGGAATCCACCCACTTTTTGAAGGAGTAATTCCGTGCCGGCTACCCGTGTCTCCAAATTCGTCGCCTCCGTGCTTCTCGCCGCCGGCGGACTGACGCTTTCGGTGACCGCAGCGCACCAGGTGCAGCACATTCCGGGAGTTGTCGGGACCGCACAGGGAACGGGCACGACCACCGTCGTGGACACGACGGACGACGTCACCTGGGGACGGTGACCGCGTCCCGAGCAGGCCGTGCCGAACGGCTCGCACACCGGGGGAACGACCAGCCCCCGTTCCCGGGAGATCGACCGACCCGCACATCGGGGGAACAGAAGAAATGGAATTCCTTGTCCTGGGTTCTCTGGAGACCCGCCAGTCGGGCGAACTCGTCCGCGTCAGGGGCATGCGCCAGCAGAAGCTCCTGGCACTGCTGCTCCTGCACGCCAACCGGGTGGTCCCGGTGGACGTGCTGGTGGACGAGTTGTGGGAGGACCCGCCGTCCTCCGCACGTCCCCAGGTCCACAACGCCATCCGTGATCTTCGCCGCATCCTCTCCGCGGCCGACGAGACCAGTCTGGTCACGATGGACGTCGGGTACCGGCTCATGGTCCCCGACGACGCCGTGGACGCCCACCGCTTCGTCACCTGGGTGCGCGGCGCCGCCACGGCCGAACGCGAGGGCCGCCACGCCGACGCCGTCCGCCTGCTCCAGTCGGCGGTGGACCTCTGGCGCGGCGACGCCTTCGCCGGCATCCACTGCCCCAGCGTCACCTCCGCCGCGGTCAAGCTCCACGAGCAGCGGCTGACCGCGCTGGAGGACCTGATGACGCTGCGTCTGAGGACCGGCGAGACCAGCTCGCTGGTCGGCGAGTTGCACGCGCTGCTCGCGGAGTACCCGCTCAGGGACTCCCTGCGCGGCAGCCTGATGCTCGCCCTGTTCCGCAGTGGACGGCAGGCCGACGCGCTCGCCGTCTACGACGAGGGCCGGCGGTTCCTGGCGGAGGAACTCGGTCTGGAGCCCAGCCAGTACCTGCGCACCCTGCACGCCGAGATCCTCGCCGACTCCCCCGCGGCCCGCGGCCCCGCACCGGAGGGCCGCGCGCCGCGCGGCACCCGCGCCCCGGGCGGACCCGGCCGGCCGGCGGGACGCGACGACGCGGTACACCCCCCGTCCGCGCCCGCGTCCGCGTCCATGTCCGGACCGGCGACCGCACCCGGCTCACCGCCCGGCAACCGCCGGAACTACCTGCCCCACGACCTCACCGACTTCACCGGCCGCGCCGCCGAACTGAACTCCCTGCTGGGCCTGGCCGTCCAGGAGCAAGCGGACTCCCCGTTGATGATCGCCGTCGACGGCATGGGCGGCGTCGGCAAGACCACCCTCGCCGTGCGCGTCGCCCACCGCGTCGCCGCCGACCATCCGGACGGCCAGTACTTCATCGCCCTGCACGGCTACAGTGCCGACCGGCCGCCGCTGCCGCCCGAAGAAGCCCTGGCCACCCTGCTCCAGGCCAGTGGCGTGGCGCCGGAGGCGATCCCGCGCAGCCTGGAGGAGCGCAGCGCCCTGTGGCGGTCGCGGCTCGCGGGCCAGCGCTGTCTGGTGGTCCTCGACGACGCGGCCGACACCGCCCAGGTCACCCCCCTGCTGCCGGGCGCCGGCGGCACGCTGGTACTGGTCACCAGCCGCCGCAAGCTCAGCGCGCTGGACGGGGCCGTGCCGCTGTGGCTGGACGTGCTGCCGGCCGAGGACGCCGCCGCGCTGTTCACCCGGGTCGTGGGGGAGCGGCGCGCGGCCCGCGAACCCGAGCAGGTGGCGCGGGCCGTCGAACTCTGCGGCCACCTGCCGCTGGCCGTCCGCATCGCCGCGACCCGGCTGCGCTCACGCCCCACCTGGGCGGTCGCCGACCTCGTGGACCGCCTGGCCGGCGCCCCGCAACGGGCGAGCTGCCTGCACAGCGCCGACCGCGATCTGATGTCCATGCTGCGCACGTCCTACCAGCACCTGAACCCCTCCGAGCGCCGGTTCAGCCGTCTCATCAGCCGCCACCCGTCCCCGTCCTACGACGTCGCGCACGCGGCCGCCGTGACCGGCCTGCCGGCCGGCGACGTGGAACGCCACTTCGACGTGCTGATCGAGAACAACCTGATCCGTGAGGACACCCCGGCCCGCTTCTCCTTCCACACCCTGATCCGCGACTGCACCCGCGACCTGCTGGTCGACGACGAGCCCCGTCCCGAGGCGGCGTGACCCACGCCCCCGGGACGCGGTCCCGGCCGCCCCGGGGACGGTGTGTCAGCCGCCTTCGGGAACGGTGCCCCGGCCGCCCTCCGCGGCCGGCCGGCCGGCCCGCGCGTAGGCGCGCACCAGCGGACGGTCGGCGTCCTCGCGGCGCCAGGCGAGCGCGTAGCGGCTGGGCCTGATGCCGCGCACCGGCCGGGTGGTCACCCCGCCCAGGCTGATCAGCGGCGCGTTGCCGGCCGCGACGAGGCACACCCCGAGCCCCGCGACGAGCGCCTCGTACGTCTCCTCGGTGCTCGCCACCTCCGCGCCGATCATGGGCGGGACACCGCCGCGGGCGTCCAGGGCGAGCCAGTGGTCACGGAGCGCTCCGGCGGCCCGCGGCAGGGCCAGGAACGGCAGCCCGGCCAGGTCCGCGAAGTCCACCTCCGCACGGGCGGCCAGCGGATGCGTCTCGGGCAGCGCGACCAGCCGCGGTTCCTCGGCGACCACCGTCCAGCCGTAGCGCCCGGGGTCGGGCAGCGGCAGCCACACGAAGGCGACGTCCACGACCTCCTCGGCGCGTTCGGCACCGGGCGGGCCGGGGTGAGCGCGGACAGCGGGCTGTACGCCGAGGTGGGCGAGACCCGCGCGTTCGTCTCCGGCGGCGACGGCACCCAGCCCGGTGACCCCGCGAAGGCGGCGGCTCTGATCCTGGCCGCCCTGGAGGCGGACGACACCCCGCTGCGGCTGCCCCTCGGCGACGACGCGGTCGGCGCCGTCCTCGACCACCTCGACCGGGTGCGCGGCGACATCGGCGCCTGGGAGAAGCGTGCCCGCGCCACCGCCTTCGACGACTGAGCCCGGGCCCCGCCGCCGCGCACCCGGAGGGCCGTCACGCCGGCGCGGGAATCCCGCCCCGGTGCGCGGTCACTCCCGTGCGAGCCCCGACTTCAGACCCGCCCCGCACAACGGCACCACCGCCGACCTGCCGGCGAGCGTGCCCTCCCGTACGGCCGCCCAGCAGGCCACGCCCGTCGACTCGACGTACAGGCCGCGCGAGGCCAGATCCAGCTGGGCGTGGCGGATCTGGTCCTCGGTGACGGTCAGGAAGGTGCCGCCCGACTCCCGTACCGCACGCAGGATCTGACGGGCCCGGGGCGGCCGGGCGATGGCGATGCCCTCCGCGTGCGTGGGGGCGACGACCGTCGGCCCGGTCAGCTCCTCCGCCCCCTCCTCCCAGGCCTGGGCGAGCGGGGCCACGGCCGCCGCCTGCACCGCCCACAGCGCCGGACGCCGGTCCAGCAGTCCGGCCCCGTACAGCTCGGCGACCGCCAGCGCCGCGCCGAGCAGCAGCGTGCCGTTGCCCACCGGCAGGACCAGGACGTCGGGCAGCCGCCCGCCGAGGTCCTCCCACAACTCGTGCACGTACGTCTTGGTGCCGTGCAGGAAGTACGGGTTGTACACGTGCGAGGCGTAGAAGGTGTCCGGCTCGTCCGCCGCGCGCCGGGCCGCCGCGCCCGCCGCCTCCCGGTCGCCGTCGACCATCTCCACCCGGGCGCCGTGCGCCTCGATCTGCTCCAGCTTCTTCGCGGAGGTGCCCAGCGGGACGTACACCGTGCACGGCAGCCGTCCGCGGGCGCAGTAGGCGGCGATCGCCGTGCCCGCGTTGCCGCTGCTGTCCGCGACCACCCGGCGAGGCCCGGCCCGCAGCGCCAGCTCGGCCAGCAGCACCGCGCCCCGGTCCTTGAACGACAGCGTCGGCATCAGGTAGTCGAGCTTCGCCGACACCCCGTCGGCCAGCTCCACGAGCGGGGTGCGGCCCTCGCCCAGGGAGACGGTGGGCGACGACAGCGGCAGTGTCTCGGCGTACCGCCACAGCGAGTTCACGCGCCCGGTGAGGGACTTCAGGGGCGCGGGGGTGGGGGCGAAGTCGAGGTCCAGAGGGCCGCGGCAGGACGGGCAGCACCAGGCGAGCGAGTCACCGGGGACGCGGTTGCCGTCGGCGGGGCAGTATCGGTCCGGCAGAGGTGTCATGTGCGCAGGTTAAAGGTGCGGGCCGGCCGCCGCCCTGGCAGGACGGCCGGGCGGCACACCCGGCTCCCCGGCCGTCACCCGTCGTGCGCTCGGTCCTCCCACGGCTCCTCGGGGTAGGGCTCCGGGTCGGTGACCCAGCCCGCGGCGAGCACCAGGCGGGTGTGGCGGTGCAGGGCGAGGAAGCCGAAGGGGCGGTCGAAGGCGGCGTCGACGGAGGTGGTCAGGTAGCGGAGCCGGGGCATGCCGGCGCCCGCCATCATGCCGAACGCGGACACCGCTCCCGCGCGGAACCCCAGCGGGCCGAACGTCGCGACCGCCATCTGCGCGGCCGCCCCGACGGCCAGCGGGAAGTCGCTGATGCCGGGGAAGTGCCCGGCCGAGTCGTCCCGTGCCGTGGTCAGCCCGAACAGCCGGTGCAGGGCCAGCAGGTCGTGGTGCGCGGACAGGTCGTACGCCGGAGTCCTCACGTGCAGGGTGGGCGGCGCCGGCCGGGTGTTGCGCACCCTGCGCACCCGCAGCCCGGGTCCCGCGTCACCGAACGGGAGCCGCGGCCCGGGCACGACCGGGTGCCTGCGCTCAAGGACGCCGATGCCCGCGCGCAGCACCTGGCCCGGCGTCATGTGCTCCTCGCCCAGCAGCAGATGGACGTCGACGGCGGTGTTCCCGAGCACCTTCAGCTCGGTGACGTGCCCCTCCGGCGTGTCCACCACCCCGATCCGGTCCAGCAGCGTGCTCGACCTGAACAGACCGCGCAGCGCCCGGCCCCGCCACGGTCCGGCCTCGGGCTCCAGCACCCCCTCGTGGAAGCGGCTCAGCCACTGGGTGCGCACGGTCAGCGCGCCGGCCAGCACCAGTTCGGTGTCCTGCGTCACCGGGACCGGCATGGCGTCGATCAGGCCGCCGGTCCGCTTGTGCGCCCAGGTGTCCAGGGCCTGGCGGTCTGCCGCCGGGTCCCCGGTGAGCACGCCGTGCGTCCCGGCCGGCAGCCCGGCCGCCCACGGCTCCCGCAGCTCCAGGGTGCGCTTCGTCCACAGTCCGAGGGCCGACGCCGCTCCGCGCAGGCTGTCGAGCGCGCGGAGCAACTCCCGTGCGTGGGCCGCGGCCTGATCGGCCGGCAGGCCCACGGCGGCGGCGAGCTCCGTGCGCGCCGCGCCCCCGGCGCCGTCGGCCAGGAACGCCAGCAGCGGCCACACCCCGGCGGCGGAGAACACCGTGCCGCCGTCGCCGTCGCCGTCGCCGTCGCCGTCGCCCGCTCGGTCCGCCCAGCGGGCCGTCAGCCCGTTGACCGCCCGGACGGTCGCCTCCGACACCTGCATGCGGGTACCTCCGCCTCCCCGGCGATCCGTCACGTCAGCCGTGACTGTGCGCAAGGCTAGGGGCCGGGTCTGCGTCATCGCTCGAAGTTTCGGTGAGGGCGGTCGGGGCGCGGGCGTGGCAGCTCGCATGGGCGGGCAGGTGTGACGACGTCCGGAGCGGGGAGGAAGTGCCTGGATGATGCGTCGCGGCTCCACAAGTCATCACATCGAGTGATTCTCTGGCCTTCGCTTGCACGTCACAACCCACGGTTGCCACGCTGTTGCTGTCTGTACAACCTGATGGGAGTGGCCAGTGACTTTCGGTGAGCAGCCGGCGTATCTGCGTGTCGCGGGTGACCTCCGCAAGAAGATCGTCGACGGTCAGCTGCCACCGCACGCCAGGCTGCCCTCGCAGGCGAGGATCCGCGAGGAGTACGGCGTCTCGGACACGGTCGCCCTGGAGGCCCGCAAGGTGCTGATGGCCGAGGGGCTGGTCGAGGGCCGCTCCGGTTCGGGGACGTATGTGCGCGAGCGGCCCGTGCCGCGCCGGGTGGCCCGCTCCGGCTTCCGGCCGGCCGCCGGTGCCACTCCGTTCCGCCAGGAGCAGGCGGCCGCCGAGGCGCGGGGCACCTGGGAGTCGCGCAGCGCGCAGACCGAGGCGAGCGGCGCGATCGCCGAACGGCTCGGGATCGCGCCCGGTGACCGTGTGATGTGCACCAAGTACGTCTTCCGGGACGCGGGGGAGGCGATGATGCTCTCCACCTCCTGGGAGCCGCTCGCCCTCACCGGCCGCACGCCTGTGATGCTCCCCGAGGAGGGACCGCTCGGCGGCATGGGCGTCGTCGAGCGTCTGCGCGCCATCGACGTCATCGTCGACAACGTCACCGAGGAGGTCGGCGCCCGCCCCGGCCTCGCCGAGGAACTGCTCACCCTGGGCGGAGTCCCGGGCCACGTCGTGATGGTGATCCAGCGCACCTTCTACGCCTCCGGCCGCGCCGTCGAGACGGCGGACGTCGTGATCCCCGCCGACCGCTACCGAGTCGCCTACCACCTCCCGGTGAAGTAACCCATCGGGAAGGCCGCACCGCACACCGGCACACGCGGGACGCCGGCCCGCGCGGGGAGAGCCGGTCCACGACAGGCGGTCAGGGCCGCGCGGTCGTGCGCTCCTCGGCGGGGCCCGCACTCACCCGCGCCCCCCGCGCCGCCGCGCGCCGCGTCCGTCGGGCGCTGGATTCCGGCCGTTCTCGCAGGTCGTCCGCGTCGCCCTCCCAGCGGGCCAGGCGTCGCTGACCGTGCCTGGCCAGGTCCGCGGGCGGCGTGTTCGGCAGCGTGCGCCCCCTGCGTACTGGCCGGTTGCCTACCTCTTTGTGAAAAGGCGTATTCGCTGTGTGAAGGTAGGGCGTAGGCTCGGGCATATGCGTATTGCGGTTTCCCCGGCGGCGGGGCGCGGCGGGGGCCGCGAGCCGGACGCGGGCGCAAGCCCGTAGGGGCGGGAAGGAGCAGTGGGGCGGGAATGAACGACGGCACGATCACTCTTCCCTGGCTCGTCGTCCGCCAGGACGACAACGGCAATCGCTACCGCGTCGGCAGGTACGCCACCCGCGCCGAGGCGCAGAAGATCGCCGACAGCCTCGACAGCCGTGGCCACCGCCAGCTCTACTGGGTCGAACGCGTGGGGGACGGCGCCAATCCCACGGACACCACCGACGACTGACCCGCCACCGGACACCGTGGGCCGCCACCGGCCCACGCCGGCCCCGGCCGGCTCCCGTAGGCTCCGGCGCATGACCGAACGGATCGTGGTGGTGGGTGCCGCCCTGTTCGACGGCGGCCGCCTGCTCGCGGCCCGCCGCAGCGCACCCCCGGAGCTGGCCGGCCGCTGGGAACTGCCCGGCGGCAAGGTCGAGCCCGGTGAGCGGCCCGAGGCCGCACTCGTGCGTGAACTGCGGGAAGAACTGGGCGTCGAGGCCGAGGCCGTCGCGCGGGTCCCGGGCAGCTGGCCGCTGAGACCGCCCTACGAACTCCACGTGTGGACCGCACGTCTGCGCCCTGGTTCCGCCGCCCCTGCCCCCCTCGAGGACCACGACGAACTGCGCTGGCTCACGCCGTCCGACATCTGGACCGTGCCGTGGCTGGACCAGGACGTCCCCGCCGTACGGGCCGCCCTCCGCGCCTGAGCGCCGCCGCGCCGGACGCCTGAACCGCCGAGCAGGCTGCCGCCGGGGGCGGTACTGGGCACCGGATACCGGGTATGTCCCCATTAACCACATGAAACCGGACATGCGAGCTCACTGGGCTGGGAAGTGATCGGTGTGATCGACACCGAAGGCGACTGTGCCGAGTGGACCTTTCCCGCGGAACCCGGTGTGGTGCGCACGGCTCGTACCGCTGTCCGGGGGCAGCTGCGCAGCTGGGAGCTGGACAGCGTCCAGGACACCGCGGCCCTGCTGGTGAGCGAACTGGTCACGAACTCGCTGCGACACGCCCGCGGTCCCATCGGCGTGCGGCTGGTGCGCCCGCCGGGCCTGCCCCACGTGCTGCTCGTCGAGGTCTCCGACCCGCTGCCCGACCCGCCCCGGGCGCGTCCGGTCCGCCCCGAGGACGAGGGCGGGCGTGGGCTGCAACTGGTCGCGTCCGCCTCCCGTCGCTGGGGGACCCGGCCGGACGACACCGGAAAGACGGTCTGGTTCGAACTCGCGGTGCCCGCGGGAGCCGTTGACGGACGTCCGTGACGACCCGTTGTGCCGGTGTTTGAGCCGGTGTTCGCCACGGGTGTCCGCCCGCCCGGCACGGACGCTCGCCGCAACGGGGTTCGACGGGGTGCCGCCTGGTTAGAAGACTCATGGTGTTGTCACAGGCCGGACCGAAAAGCATCGGGATGGTCCTGTGATCGTGAACACCGTGTTGCGCGGCGCCGTAGTGCTGGATACTGCGGGCAGCCGCCCCCGGTGACCGGTGCCGGACGCGGTGAGCTGGAGGGGACGGTTCGCGTGAGCGAGATACCAGCGAAGGCCACGGAGTCCGAGGACCCGTCGGACGGCGCGAGGGCGGGGGCCGCGAACGGCGGTGCCACCGACGAGATGGCGCCACCCGCGGACGCGATGTGGCAGAGCAGCCCGCCCGGCTCCATCTACGACTACATCAAAGTCGCGTCCTTCTCCATCGGTCCCGACGGTCATGTCGACCAGTGGAGCCTGCGCGCCGAGCAGTTGTTCGGCATCCCCGCCGAGCAGGCGGTCGGCATGGATCCCATCGAGGCGTTCATCGACCCCGACCAACGGGAACAGGGCCAGCGCAAGATGGCCGAGATCCTCGACGGCCGGGAGTGGACCGGTGTCGTCCCCTTCCGACTGCCGGCCCCGGCCGACGGCGGGACCGTCGTACGCCCCGAACGCGGCCCGAGCGGACTCGCCGAGGTGTACGTCATGCCGACCCGCACCGCCGAGGGCGACAAGGCCGCCGTCTGCATCGTCGTCGACGTGCGCATCCTGCGGAGGATGGAGACCGACCTCGCCGCATCCCAGGCGATTTTCGGCCAATCCCCGTTCGGCTTCCTGCTCATCGACACCGACCTGCGGGTGCGCCGCGCCAACGAGCGCTTCGCCTCCATCTTCGGCGGCAAACCCGACGACCACCGCGGCAGGGGCGTGCACGACTACCTGCCCCGGGCCGAGGCCGACCGGGTGACGGCGACCCTGCGCCGGGTGCTGGAGAACGGCGAGTCCATCACGGACATGCACGTCACCGGCTTCGTCCCCGGCTCCGACGAACGCCGGCACTGGTCCATCAACCTCTACCGCGTGCACAGCGGCAGCGGCCGCCCCATCGGCATCGCCTGGCTCGGAACCGACATCACCGCCCGCCGCGCCGCCGCCCGCGAGGCCGCCGCCGCACGGCGCAATCTCGCCCTGCTCAACGAGGCGGGCGCCCGCATCGGCAACTCCCTCGACCTGGAGACCACCGCCCGCGAACTCCTCGACGTCGTCGTCCCCGGCTTCTGCGACCTCGCCACCGTCGACCTCTACCAGGGTCTGCTGGCCGGCGACGAGACCCCGTCCGGCCTCGCCGACGGCAGCGCCGAACTGCGCCGCGTCGCCTTCGCCAGCGCCGTCTCCGGAGCCCCACTGACCGCCGGCACCGGCGAGCCCGTCGAGGTCGGTGCCGTCCACCACTTCCCCTTCAACTCCCGGTGCGCCGACGCCCTGCGCACCGCCCGCCCGCAGATCGTGGCCGGCGAGGAGGGCGGCCTGGTGCACTCCACGCTGGCCGTCCCGATGGTCGCCCACGACACCGTCGTGGGCCTCGCGCAGTTCGCCCGGACCAAGGGCAGCGAGCCGTTCGGCGACCGCGACCGCGCCCTCGCCGTCGAACTCGCCGCCCGCGCCGCCGTCTGCATCGACAACGCCCGCCTCTACCGGCGCGAACACGAACGCGCGCTCATACTGCAGCGCTCCCTGCTCCCGCCCGGCGACCCGGAGGCCTCCGGACTGGACATCGCCTGCCGTTATCTGCCCGGCAACGCGGCCACCGGCCGGCCCAGCGAGGTCGGCGGCGACTGGTTCGACGTCATCGAACTCCCCGGCCACCGCACCGCACTGGTCGTCGGCGACGTCATGGGCCGCGGCCTGCGCGCCGCCGTGGCCATGGGTGAACTGCGCACCGCCGTCCGCACCCTGGCTCTGCTCGACCTCGAACCGGCCGAAGTGCTCTCCCAGTTGGACGAGATCGCGCGCGGCCTCGGCGCGCCCGGAGGCGTCCAGCAGGCCACCCGCGCCGCCCGCCGCCCCCGCGAGGCCGACCTCTCCGAGGTCTATCTCGCCACCTGTATCTACGCCGTCTACGACTCCGTCACCCGGCGCTGCACCTTCGCCAACGCGGGCCACCTCCCGCCGGTCCTGGTGGAACCCGGTGAGCCCGCGCTGATGCTGGACGTGCCGCCCGGCATGCCGCTCGGTGTCGGCGGGGAGCCCTTCGAGGAGGTCGAGGTCGAACTCCCCGAGGGCGCCCTGCTGGCCCTCTACACCGACGGCCTGGTCGAGTCCCGCGACCACCCGCTCGACGAGGGCCTCCAGGCCTTCGTGGGGGCGCTCACGGACCCGGGCCGTCCCCTGGAGGACGTCTGCGACCACGTCCTCAACACGCTCGGCAGCCACCACGGCGAGGACGACATCGCGCTGCTGATGGCCCGCGTCCAGGGCCTGCCGGCCGAGTCCGTCGGTGACTGGACCCTGCCCCGCGAGCCGCGCAGCGTGGGCCGCGCCCGCGAGAACGCCCGCGCCCAACTGCTCGCCTGGGACCTGGAACCCCTGGTCGACACTACCGAACTCCTCGTCAGCGAACTGGTCACCAACGCCCTGCGCTACGGCGAGGGGGAGATCAGGCTCCGGCTGCTGCTGGACCGCACGCTGGTGTGCGAGGTGTGGGACTCCGGGCTCGTCCAGCCGCGCCGCCGCCGCGCCCGCGACACCGACGAGGGCGGCCGGGGCCTGCAACTCGTCGGCCTGCTCAGCGCCGCCTGGGGCTCCCGGCGGACCCCGCGCGGCAAGACGGTCTGGTTCGAACTCCCGCTCCCGGACGGCGAGAACACCCTCGCCGACCCGGCGGAGGCGCTGCTGAGCCTGTTCTGACGGTTCGGGTACGTTCTGGAGGGCGCCGACGGAAGTGCTGAAGGCACCGGCGGGGGAGGTGAGGGTGACCCCGGCCGAGGCCTTCGAGTCGCGGACTCGTGCCGCCACGGCCGGCCGGCGGCGGCTCGGCGACCGGCCCAGGACCCGGTCCCCGGCCGAGACGCTCTTCAGGTCACGACACAGGATCGGCGGCCCGCCCCCTGGCACAGTGACGGCCACAGTGACGTGAGGGGTGTGGAGAAGACGCGCGACTCCCGCCCAGCAGGGGGTACGGCGTACACGGCTTGCCGCGCCCGGGACACGCTGGGCAACGCACAGCGACCGGACCTTTGTGACCAGCGTCGGCTCAGGGACGGACGACGACCTTCTCAAGCAGGTCTCGAAGGACGCGCTGCTGCTCAGGGTCCAGGCCGTCCAGGGGTGAGTCCTGGGAGAGGACGTCGAGGACCTGTTCGCGGCGGGAAGTGCCCTCCGCGGTGAGGACGAGTTGCTTGGCGCGGCGGTCGGTGGGGTGCGCGCGTCGTTGGACCAGACCCTGCTTTTCGAGCTTGTCGATGACAAAAGTGGTGTTGGAGGGCTCGCACCCCATGCGCTCGGCGAGCTCGCGCATGGTCATCGGACCGGTCATCTCCCGGAGCGCGGTGACCTGGGGCACGGTGAGGCCCAGGGTGACGGCGCGCACGCGCACATGATCGTCGATCTGCTGAGCCAGCCCCTTCACGAGGCCACACACCCTTCGCTCAGCAACGGCCTGCGGCTCCGGGGACTTCGTCATGCGTACCACTCTACCAAATGCATCAAGTTAGAATTCTTCAAGCTTGCATTGTTCTAGTTTGATGCTTACGGTTGCGTCGTCTCGTCCGAGCGACACGAGGACGATCGGGCACCGAAGAAGGAGAGGGACCATGGCGTATCCCACGGCTGACCTGGGTGAGCGGCTGAAGAGGCCGGCGGGTGTCCGCTCGGTACGGCTGGGCGACCTGCGGGTGACGTACGTACCGGACGGCGTGGCGCGGCTCAGGCCGCGCGACTTGCTTCCCGACAGCACGAGCGAGGTGTGGGGCGCTCGGCCGGAGTTCCTGGACGAGTCCGGCAACCTGGTGGTGAGCATCGGTGGCCTTCTGGTGGAGAACGGCGACCGGGCACTGTTGATCGACGTGGGGATCGGGCCGTACGACGCGCACGCCTCGGACGGTCCGGTCGCCACGATGCACGGGGGTGCTCTTCTGGACAGCCTGGCCGTCCTCGGCCGCAGGCCCGAGGACATCGAGGCGGTGGCCTTCACCCACCTGCACCAGGACCACATCGGCTGGGCCTGGAATCCCGCCCCGGACGGTGACCGGCCTGCATTCGCCCATGCCGACTATCTGATCTCCGAACCGGAATGGGCCCAGCGCGGTGTGTTGGAGGCGCAGGGCATGAGCAGGGAGATGGCTGGACTGGCGCCGCGCGTCCGCACCGTGTCGGACGGGCGGGAGATCTTCCCGGGAGTACGGATGCGGATCGGAGCCGGACACACGCCCGGACATGCCGAGTACGTCATCACATCGGGCGGGCAGCGGATGGTCGCCTTCGGGGACGCCATGCTCTCACCGATCCAGGTCGAGCACCCCGAATGGTCCTTGGCCTTCGACGGCGACCCCGTCCCGGCAGCGGACTATCGCCGCCGTCTCGTCGCCGCGTTGGAAGAGCCCGGCACGATCGGCTTCGGCATCCACTTCGCGGACGCGGTGTTCGGACGGGTCCGGCGGGACGGCGATGGCCCTGCCTGGCGTCTCCTGGACGCCTGACCGTCGGCGACGACCGGTCGCAGGCCCTGCTCCGACGTGGCGGCGGCCGCCACCCGCGCCGCAGCTCTCGGACTCTCGGGCGCGCATCAGGGCCCGCCCCTGTTGCCCGGTCCACCCCGCTCGCACGACCAGCCACTGCTCGGGGCGAATGACCGACAAGGCGATGAGTCGCGGAAGCGGCACAGCGCCCAGTGATTCGGACAGCCATTCAGATGATCAGAGAAGAGAGAAGTGCGATGAAACATATCAAGCTGGGGGAACTGGACGTCTCCCGTATCGGACTGGGCCTGGTGTCCATGTCCTACGCCTACACCGGCGCCAACACGGACGACGCCGAGTCCATCCGCGCCATCCACCGGGCCCTGGAACTGGGTGTCACGTTCCTCGACACCGCAGAGGTCTACGGCCCCTACGTCAACGAGGAACTCCTGGGCAAGGCACTGAAGGGACGCCGTGACCAGGCCGTGGTGGCGACGAAGTTCGGCATGATCTCCCACACCGGCCGGCCGTCCGGGCAACTCGACAGCAGCCCGGCCAGCATCCGGACCGCCGTGGAGGGCTCGCTCAAGCGGCTGGGCACCGACTACATCGATCTGTACTACCAGCACCGGGTCGACCCGAACACGCCCATCGAGGACACGGTCGGGGCGCTGGCCGAACTGGTCGAAGGGGGCAAGGTCCGCCACATCGGTCTGTCGGAGGCCGGGCTGGAGACGATTCGCCGTGCCCACGCCGTGCACCCCATCGCTGCCGTCCAGTCGGAGTACTCGCTGTGGGCCCGGCAGTCGGAGGCACGAGTGCTGCCTCTGCTGCGTGAACTGAACATAGGCTTTG
Source organism: Streptomyces sp. NPDC003393 (assembly GCF_053589015.1). NCBI lineage: Bacteria > Bacillati > Actinomycetota > Actinomycetes > Kitasatosporales > Streptomycetaceae > Streptomyces > Streptomyces sp. NPDC003393. The sequence continues at coordinate 332,830 of NZ_JBSFRB010000002.1, forward strand.
TGCCCTATTCGCCTCTGGGACGCGGCTTTCTCACCGGGCAGATCCGCTCCACCAGCGGCTTCGACGACACGGACTTGCGTAAGAACAATCCTCGCTTCAGCGGCGAGAACTTCCAGCGCAACCTCCGCATCGCCGACGAGATCCAAGTCATCGCCGCCGAGGCGGGAGCCACTCCGGCGCAGATCGCTCTCGCCTGGCTGCTCACCCGGGGGGACGACATCGCACCCATCCCCGGTACCAAGCGTGCGGTCCGCGTCGAGGAGAACACGGCCGCCGATGCCGTGGAACTCACCACGGAACAGATCGAGAAGCTCGACAACCTCCCCCCCGCCGTCGGCGCCACCCACGACGAAGCGCAGATGCGCATGATGGAGCGGTGACCGAAGCCACCAGGCATCGAGGGACCGGTGGCGGTCTCTTTGCTTCCCGGCGCTGTCCCTGCGGGCGCCGGCCGGCGCCGGCCTCGCTCATCCGGGCGCCGCACGTTCGGAGGGCCCGCTCGCCGCGCTTTTGATCGAGTGGCTGCCACGCCTGCTGTGCCGGCGCAGGCGAGCTCCGGCGAGCGAGGCACCGGCGGCAAGGATCCGGCCGGAAGGGCCGTGATGGCTGCTCACCCTCTGCTGATCGTCGCGCGCCTGACCGGTGTGCCGGTCGCACTGGGGCCGACGCCTACTACCTGCGCACGACTCCGGCACTTCTCTCGTATCCGAGGCTCCGCCCGGGTCCGGTGACCGCCTTCAAAAGCACAGATTCATCGGAGACTTCAGTGAAACTCGGACTTCGTCCGTCAAAGAACACGCAAGCCGGACCCATGTCAGGTGCTCAGGTCCTCGCTCCCGCCCTTTCCGGCCGACCGCGCTCGGGCGTCTTCGGCTCGCCACCGGCGAGGCCCGGCTTGTTGCTCGCCGTGATTCTGGCCGGCGAGTTCATGGCTTCGCTCGACGTGACCATCGTGAACGTGGCGACAGCGACCATCCAGAGGGACCTGCACGCCTCGGGTGCCGGACTGCAGATGGTGGTCGCTGGATATGTCGTTGCCTACGCGGTTCTCCTGATCACGGGCGCCCGCTTGGGGCAGCGGCATGGCTATGGCCGGGCCTTCCAGCTCGGACTGGCCGGATTCACCTTGTTCTCGCTGGCCTGTGGTCTCGCGCCGGACACCGGTAGCCTCATCGGCTTCCGGATGGCACAGGGCCTCAGCGCGGCTGTCATGGTGCCGCAGGTGATGTCCCTGATCCAGCAGACCTTCACCGGCACTTCCCGAGCGCGGGCGCTGAGCATGTACACCGCCGTGATCGCGGCGGGCACCGTGCTCGGGCAGTTGCTCGGCGGGCTGCTGGTCAGCGCCGACATCGCCGGCAGCGGCTGGCGACCCGTCTTCCTGGTCAACGTGCCCATCGGCGTCGCCCTGCTGATCGCCGGCCGGCGCCTGGTCCCGGCCACGGGGGGCAACCGTGACCGGGAGCTGGACATGCGAGGGCTATTGATGCTCGCGGCGGCGATAGGCCTGTTCGTGGTGCCGCTGGTGCTCGGCCACGAGGTGGGCTGGCCCGCCTGGACCTGGGCATCGCTGATCGCCGGCGTGCTGGCACTCGCCGCTTTCGTGCAGGTGGAACGGCAGGTCGCGAAGGGCGGTGGGAGTCCGCTGATTCCCACCCGGGTACTGCGATCCCAGGGGCTGGTCCCTGCCGCTGCCGCGCTCTTCCTGCAATGGGCCTCATTCTCCGGTTTCACGTTCGCCTTCGCTCTGCACATGCAGGAGGGGCTGGGTTACAGCGCGACGCGCAGTGGGCTGTTCTCCCTCTTCACCGTCGGCTTCGGTGTCGCCGGCCTCACCTGGCATCGACTGCCGCGCACGCTGCACCGACCCCTGCCGACGCTGGCCCTGGTCGTCATCGGACTCACCTATGTCGCGGCGGGGCTGATCCTGCGCAGCGGTCACGATGTGGGGGTGGCGGCATTCCTGGTGCTGGTACTGCTCGCCCTGGCCTGCGGATGCACCTACAGTCCGCTGTTCACCCGAGGACTGAGCGGGGTGAAGGCCGCGGACGCCGCGGACGCCAGCGGCGTCATGATCACGATCATTCAGCTCGGCCAGGTGGTGGGTATCTCGCTGCCCGGCACGCTGTTCCTCAGCCGGGTGACCTTCCCGGCGCCGCCAGTCGATTCGGGGCACGCCCTGGCTGTCACGGGGCTCGCCGTGGGGGTGGCCGCCATGGTGGGTGCGGGTTTCGCCCACCGTACCCGGACGGCAGAGGCGGGATGACCAGGAGCTCCCGTGCGAATCCGACCGGATCGGGGAGCGGAGTCGGGTGCGGGCGACTGCCAGGGCGCGGGAGGGCGTTGCCGCGATGCGGGTCCCCGGGCGAGCTCGAGCGTGGGTGAGCTCCTCCTCGGTGTCCCCTCGGACGATCGTTGTCGAAGTCCTTGCCTGAGTGACGTGTTCGCCGTGGATTCCGCCCTCGCCGTCGCCCCCACGGTCCCACCGCGGTCGCCGCCGCCTGCTTCGGCATTCCGGCCGTGGCGCCAGTACCGGCAGCCGACAGGCGCGCTCGACTGCGGACCATCCCCCGTCTGGCGCGCGCTCCGCTCTGTCCGGCCGGACCGACGCGCGTCACGTCGCGTCACCGGACGAGTGACGTCACGGAACGTCAGGAGAAAGTGGCGGCGTGCCGCGTCCGCGTGCCGGGGCCGCCGAAGTCGAACGGGATGCCGGGCGGGGAGAGCGTGGGCTGCAGGAGTCCGCCGAGCATGGCTCCCACGACGCCGGGCATGGGGCGGTCCGCTTCGGGATACGGGTTGCCGTGCGTACGGACGTCCTGCTCGGCGAGGTCACGGGCGCGCCGGGCCAGTGAGTCGGCGGCCTCGGGATGCAAGTCCAGGAGGCGCCGCGCCTCCGCGAGGTGGGTGCGGGCGGCGACCCCGACGGCGGCCCGGTGCGTGACGACGAAGTCCGCGGCGCCCGCGGTGGCGCTGCGCGCCACGAGCCGTGCGGCGGCCGAGAGCACCCCGGGCCGCCCGCCGCCCACCGGCACCGGCGCGACCGCCCGGACGATCCGCCGCAGGGCGTCCAGCGGATCGTACGGCCCCGCGACCAGCTCCTCCCGCACACCGGCCAGCACCCGGTCGGCGTTCCCGAGCCGGGCCCGCAACTCCCCGACGGGAAGGTCGACGGGAACCACCTCGGAGGCCCCCGCCGAGACCCCCGGTGCCGTCGGCGTCCGCGGCGCCTCGTACACCCCCGCACCCGCACCGCCGGCGTCCCCCGGCACGACGGCCGGAGCCCTGTCGGAGGCCGGCGGCACCGCGGCACCGGCCGGCCCGGCGGAGGCAGGACTTCCGGCGGCACCCGGGTCCCACACGGTGCCGGGCGGGCCGACGGCCACCGGCTTCCCGGGCGCCGCCTCCGGCGCCGGTGCCGTCACCGTCGTGCGGCCCGTACCCCCGCCCAACCGGTCGGCGCCGGCCTCGGTGCCGGGCCGGAACCGTGTGAGGTGGGCCTCCGCGCCCGTCAGCGCCGCCGGTACGAGGCGGGCGGCGGACGACAGTTCCGTGGCGAGCCGCTCCACGGCCCCGACGAGCACCCCGGCCTGGGCGACGGCCCCCTCGGCGCCTCGCAGATGCGCGACGGCGTCCGTCGGGGAGCCCAAGTCGCCTGCCTGACGCGCACGGTTGAGCCGGGACGTGGCGAACACCAGCCGGTCCTTGGCCTGTTCGACGTATCCCGTGACGGATGCGACGGCCTGCGGACCGTACCGCTCGCCGAGCGCGGCGAGCGCCGTTCCGGCCGCGGCCGTGCGCCTGGTCAGCTTCCGGAACCGCGCCTCCGCGACCTCCAGCGCCTCAGCCGCGTCCTGCCGAAGGCCGCGCAGCTCGACGAAGCCGTCGGCCGCCGCGTCCAGCAGCCGGCCCGCCTCCTCGCAGCGCCCGATCATTCCGGCCAACGCCTGCCGCCGGCCCGCGGCGTCCGCCGGGAGACCGTGGTGGTAGCGCCGGCGCATTGCGAAGGCGGCCGCCAACTCCGCCTCCGCGGCCCGTACGGCCCGGGCGAACGGGGCGACGGCCGCCGCACCGAACCGGTCCTCGGCGAAGCCGAGTTCCTCGTGGGAGGTGAGCACGCAGTCGTCGGCCAGAACGAGCGCCTCGCGGGCCCGCTCCTCCAGCGCGACGGCCGGCGACGGGCCGGGCGGCGGGGCCGGCCCGCCGCCCGCACCACCGCCGGGCGTCGTACGGGTCCTGGCCCGCCGGGTGCGCCGTACATAGCCGTATCCGGCGAGCACGACGGCCGTCCCCACGGCGACGAGCGGCAGGACGAGGTCGGAGGTCGACGACTCGTCCTGCCGTGGTGCGGGGGTGGCGGCCACGGGACCGGCCCGGGGGAGCGCAACCGCGCCACCACCGTTGATCGTCGTCACCGGAAGCACCAGCCACACGGCTCCCGCGGCGCCGCCCAGCACGGCGCGCGCCACCCGCCCGGGCCGGCGCGCGGCCGCGCGCCGGGGCGGGACCGCGCGGAGCTGGGGTGACGTCACATTTGGGAGCGTATGACCGCACGCACGGGCACGCGAGCGGGGCTGCGTCACCGGTGGGGCGGCCGAGACAGCGTGACGCGGGAGGGGACACAGGCATGGAACACGCCACCGACAGAGGACCGACTGCCGAGCCGGACACGGAGAAGACGGAGCAGAACACCGCCGAGGTGGAGACGGACAAGGCCGACGTGGTGACGGACGCGGCCGACGTGGAGCCGCGCACGAAGCAGGAGACCGGCGCCGGGCCGCAGCCTGGAACCGGCGGCCCGCAGTCGGCAACCGGCGCCGAGCCCCGGCCGGGATCCGGCGATGACCAGCAGCCGCGAAGCGACCTGGACCAGCAGCCGCGACCCGGCAAGAAGGCGGAAACCCCCGCCCGCCGTCGCCTGCGCCGGTTCCGCCGTGGCGCCCTCGTCCTGGTGCTCGCCCTGCTCCTTCCCCTGCTCGCCGCCGAGACGGCCCTACGGGTGAACTACATGGGGGATCCGGCCGACGGGGCGCACACCAGGGGGCAGGACGCGATCTGGCTGGGGCACGCCTGGGTGGACGGGCGGAAGAAGGACGCCGATGTGGCGGCGCTCGCCGAGCGGTTGCGCGGGACCGGCATCCGGGACCTGTACGTGCACGCCGGCCCGCTGGAGCACGACGGCACGCTGCCGCCCTCTGCCTACCGCAACGCGGGCCGGCTGATCGGCGCCGTCCATCGCGCGCTGCCCGGCGTGCGGGTGCAGGCCTGGCTGGGGGACGTGCTGGCCACCGAAACCCCGGACGGCATGCGGCTGGAGCGGGCGCGGACGCGTGCCGCGGTGATCACCTCGACCCGTGCGATCCTGGCCGCCGGTTTCGACGGCGTCCACTTCGACCTGGAGCCGCTGCACTCCGGCGACCGGAACTACCTCGGCCTCCTCGACGATCTGCGCGCCGTCACCCGCGCCCGGCACGCGAAGCTGTCCGTCGCCGCCCACCAGATCGACCCGCTCCCGGCGTTCCACTCCGTCTGGGGCACGCTCACCAACCACCCCAAGTGGTGGTCGCAGGCCTACTTCGGTGAGGTCGCCCGCCGCGTCGACCAGATCGCCGTGATGTCGTACGACACCATGCAGCCGCTGCAGAGCCTGTACGGCGGCTATGTCGCCCAGCAGACCTCGCTCGCCCTCGAGGTCACCCCGCCCACCACCGACCTGCTGATGGGCCTGCCCTTCTACCACGAGAACCGCTTCGGCCACTGGGCGCACGCCGAGACCGTCCCGGCCGCCGTCCGGGGCGTCCGCCTCGGGCTGTCGCGCACGGACCCGGACCGCGAACGCTTCGGCGTCGCCCTGTACGTCGACTTCGCCGCCACGGAGGACGACTGGACCGCGTACCGCGAGGGCTGGGTCCGTCCGTGAGCACGGTGGCTACGCCGGCGACGACCGCCTTCCGATCTTCGAGCCCAGCCACACCAGCGGGTCGTACTTGCGGTCCACCGTGCGTTCCTTCAGCGGGATGAGGGCGTTGTCGGTGATCTTGATGCCTTCGGGGCACACCTCGGTGCAGCACTTGGTGATGTTGCAGTAGCCGAGGCCGTGGTCGTCCTGGGCCGTGCGCTTGCGGTCCAGGCCCGTCTCGGCCGCCGCGTCCAGCGGATGCATGTCGAGCTCGGCGATCCGCATCAGGAAGCGCGGACCGGCGTACGCCTCCTTGTTCTCCTCGTGGTCGCGCACCACATGGCAGACGTCCTGGCACAGGAAGCACTCGATGCACTTGCGGAACTCCTGCGAGCGGTCCACGTCCTCCTGCATCATGCGGTACTCGCCCGGACCGACACCGGCGGGCGGCACGAAGGCGGGCACCTCGCGCGCCTTGGTGTAGTTGAAGCCGACGTCGGTCACCAGGTCCCGCGTCACCGGGAAGGTCCGCAGCGGAGTGACGGTGATCGTCTCCTCACGGGTGAAGACCGACATCCGGGTCATGCACATCAGCCGCGGGCGGCCGTTGATCTCCGCCGAGCAGGAACCGCACTTGCCGGCCTTGCAGTTCCAGCGCACCGCTAGGTCGGGCACCTGGGTGGCCTGGAGGCGGTGGATGATGTCGAGCACCACCTCGCCGTCGTTGACCTCGACCGTGAAGTCCTCGAGGCCGCCGCCCCGCGCGTCGCCCCGCCACACCTTGAAGCGGGCCTCGTAGCTGCTCATCAGTACAGCTCCTCTTCGGCGAGGTACTTGACCAGCTCCTCCTTCTCGAAGAGGGCGAGCAGGTCGGGGCGGACGGGTTCGGTGGTCTCGGACGCGAGGGAGATCTGGCCGCGGACGGGGTCCGTCGCCGCCAGGGAGCCGGTCGGGTCACTGAGCCGGCACAGCAGGTTGATCCGCCGCCAGGCGCGGTCCATCGACGGATGGTCCTCGCGGGTGTGGCCGCCGCGCGACTCGGCGCGCTCCAGTGCGGCCCGTGCCACGCACTCGCTGACCAGCAGCATGTTGCGCAGGTCGAGGGCCAGGTGCCAGCCGGGGTTGAACTGCCGGTGCCCCTCCACCCCGGCCCGGCGGGCCCGTACCCGCAGCTCGGCGAGTTTCTTCAGGGCCTGCTCCATCTCGCCCTCGCGGCGGATGATGCCGACCAGGTCGTTCATGGTCTGCTGGAGTTCCTGGTGGAGGGTGTACGGGTTCTCCGGCGGGCCGGTCACGTCCTCCGCCTCCGCGGAGAACGGCCGCAGCGCCTCGGCCGCCGCCAGGTCGACCTGGGTGTCGGCCACGGACGGCCGGTCCTGGGCCAGCCCCTGCGCGTACTCGGCCGCGTGCCAGCCCGCCCGGCGGCCGAAGACCAGCAGGTCCGAGAGCGAGTTGCCGCCGAGGCGGTTGGAGCCGTGCATGCCGCCGGCCACCTCGCCCGCCGCGAACAGGCCCGGCACCCCGCGCGCCGCCGCCGTGTCGGAGTCGACCGCGATGCCGCCCATCACGTAGTGGCAGGTCGGCCCGACCTCCATCGGCTCCGCCGTGATGTCGACGTCGGCCAGCTCCTTGAACTGGTGGTACATGGACGGCAGCCGGCGGCGCACGACCTCGGCCGGCATGCGGGTGGAGACGTCCAGGAACACCCCGCCGTGCGGGGAGCCGCGGCCCTCCTTCACCTCCGCGTTGATGGCGCGGGCCACCTCGTCGCGGGGGAGCAGTTCCGGCGGGCGCCGGTTGTGGTCGGGGTCCTCGTACCAGCGGTCGGCCTCGTCCTCCGTCTCGGCGTACTTCTCCTTGAAGACGTCGGGGACGTAGTCGAACATGAACCGCTTGCCCTCGGAGTTGCGCAGCACCCCGCCGTCGCCGCGCACCGACTCGGTGACGAGGATGCCCTTCACCGACGGCGGCCAGATCATGCCGGTGGGGTGGAACTGCACGAACTCCATGTTCAGCAGCGGGGCCCCGGCCAGCAGCGCCAGCGCGTGCCCGTCGCCGGTGTACTCCCACGAGTTCGACGTGACCTTGAACGACTTGCCGATGCCGCCGGTCGCGATCACGACCGAGGGCGCCTGGAGCACGAAGAAACGGCCCGTCTCGCGTTCGTAGGCGAAGACCCCGCTCACCCTCCCCCGGCCTTCGGCCGGGGGGACCCCCATCTCGCTTCGCTCGCCGTCCTTGAGGATCCGGGTGACGGTGCACTCCTGGAAGACCTTCAGCCGGGACTCGTAGTCCCCGGTCTCCCGGTGGTCCTCCTGCTGGAGCGAGACGATCTTCTGCTGGAGCGTGCGGATCAGCTCCAGGCCGGTGCGGTCGCCGACGTGCGCCAGGCGCGGGTACTCGTGGCCGCCGAAGTTGCGCTGCGAGATCTTCCCGTCCTTCGTGCGGTCGAACAGCGCGCCCCAGGTCTCCAGTTCCCACACCCGGTCCGGCGCTTCCTTGGCGTGCAGTTCGGCCATGCGCCACTGGTTGAGGAACTTGCCGCCGCGCATGGTGTCGCGGAAGTGCACCTGCCAGTTGTCGTGCTCGTTGACGTTGCCCATCGCCGCCGCGATGCCGCCCTCGGCCATCACGGTGTGCGCCTTGCCGAACAGCGACTTGCAGATCACCGCCGTACGGGCACCGCGCTCGCGGGCCTCGATGGCGGCGCGCAGTCCGGCGCCTCCGGCACCGACCACGACGACGTCCCACTCCTGCCGGTCGACCACGGACATCAGTCAGTTCCTCACTGGGTCTCTAGAAGAAGCGCGGATCGTCGAAGGCGCCCGAGGCGACCAGATAGACGTAGAAGTCGGCGAGCGCCACGCTCACCAGCGACGCCCAGGCCAGCAGCATGTGCCGGGCGTTGAGCCGGCCGACGAACTGCCAGGCCCGGTAACGCACGGGATGCTTCGAGAAGTGTTTGAGCTTGCCGCCGACGATGTGCCGGCAGGAGTGGCAGGAGATCGTGTACGCCCAGATCAGCGCGATGTTGACCAGGAAGACGACCGTGCCCAGGCCCATGTGGCCCCAGCGGTACTGCTCGTCCCGGAAGGCCAGCACGGTGTCGTAGGTCAGCACGCCTGCCACCAGCAGCGCCGCGTAGAAGAAGTACCGGTGGACGTTCTGGAGGATCAGCGGGAAGCGCGTCTCACCGGTGTACTTCCGGTGCGGTTCGGCGACCGCGCAGGCCGGCGGGGACGCCCAGAAGCTGCGGTAGTACGCCTTGCGGTAGTAGTAGCAGGTCAGGCGGAAGCCCAGCGGGAAGATCAGGATGATGATCGCCGGAGAGATCGCCCACCAGCTGCCGAAGAGGTCGGCGTTCGGGCCCATGCGCATGGTCCGGCAGTTCTCCGCCAGGCAGGGCGAGTAGAACGGCGAGACGTACGGGGCCGCGTAGTAGTGGGCGTTGGCGAAGGCCCGCCATGTCGAGTACACGACGAAGGCGAACAGGCCGGCCGCGGTGACGGCGGGCGCCAGCCACCAGCGGTCGGTCCGCAGGTGCGGCGCGGTGATCGCGGCGCGCGCCGGGGCGCGGACGCCGCCGCCGGCCGGTCGGGTCGGGGGAGGGGTGTCGGTACCGGGAGGTTCCGTACCAGTGGCCACGTAAGGACTCCGGTCGGGTCAGGGGGCGTGGCGGTCGCGGGCGCCGAGTCCCTCGTCGTCCGAGTCCGTCCACAGGGACATGTCGTAGGGCGTGTCGGGGATGGTGACGAGGGGGCGGCGCTCGGCCGTGGCGGGACCCTGGGAGGCCTCGCGCAGCAGGGCGACGCTCTCCCGCAGGTGATCGGCGTCGGTGCGGACGCGGCGCATCTCCAGGGAGCCGCGCAGGTGCTGCTCCAGCCGGCCCACCGACCGCAGCAGTTCGTCGAGACTGCGCTGGACCGACGCCAGGTCGTCGTGCACGGACATGACGTGACCTCACTTCCATTGGGCTGTCGAGCCCTAGGCGGCAACGTTCATGCGCCTGCGAGTGTTGCGCGTCACACCTGTCGGTGGGAAGGCATGTGCAGCGATTGGCGGATCGCACATCCCTGCGCACGCCAACCCGCGCACCCGCACGCGCTGTATGCGCGCCGGAGGCGCGCTGCTCCGCACGGGTGACCTTGAAGGCCTCCGCCGTCGTGTCGCCTCCGGCAGACGAACCCTTTCCTCTTCAGTGGGGCCATAGATCTGATCAGCACCAAAATACAGCCATATGTGAACAATCCCTGCATATGTCCCTACCGTGTCGCCACCCGTGTCCACGGCGGGAGCGGCTCACCGGAGGTAGTACAGATGTCGTACGACGGTGTCGGGCCGCGCGCGGTGACGCGCTCGGTGGCCTTCCTGACCGCAGGCGTCCTCGCGGTGCCCCTGCTGGCCGGCTGCGGCTCCGACGACGAGGACAGCAAGCCGCTGGCCAAGCAGGACATCGCGGCCGTCGGCCGCGCCCAGGTCGCCGACGGCGGCACCCTGCGCTGGGCCGTGGACGCGATGCCGCAGACCCTGAACACCTTCCAGGCCGACGCCGACGCGAGCACCACCCGGATCGCCCAGGCCGTGCTGCCCGCCATGTTCCGCATCGACGCGAACGGGCGCCCCCAGCGCGACGCCGACTACCTCGACTCCGCCAAGGTGGTCGACACCGAACCCAAACAGGTCGTCGTCTACAAGCTGAACCAGCGGGCGGTCTGGAGCGACGGCCGCGAGATCGGCGCCGACGACTTCGCCGCCCAGTGGCGCGCCCTGTCCGGCAAGGACTCCGCCTACTGGACCGCCCGCAACGCCGGCTACGACCGGATCGAGAAGGTCGAGCGCGGCGCCAACGACCTGGAGGTCAGGGTCACCTTCGCCCGCCCCTACGCGGACTGGAGGTCGCTGTTCTCCCCGCTGTACCCCAAGGACGTCACCGCCACCGCGAACTCCTTCAACGACGGCGCCCGAAAGCAGCTCAAGGTCAGCGCGGGCCCGTTCGCCGTACAGAAGATCGACACCAAGAACAAGGACGTCGTCCTCACCCGCAACCCGCGCTGGTGGGGCCACCGGGCCAAACTGAACGAGATCGTGCTGCACGAGGTGCCCCGCGACAAGCGGGCCGCCGCGCTCGCCGACGGCACCGTGGACGTGGCCGACATCGACCCCGGCGACGCCCTGGGCACCACCCTGAAACAGCAGCAGGCCGTCGTGGTGCGCAAGTCCCTGGCGCCCGCCTTCACCCAGCTCGCCCTCAACGGCGCCGACGGGCCCCTCGCCGACGAGCGGGTCCGGCACGCGGTGGCCCACGCCCTCGACCGCGAGAAACTCGCCGAGACCGTCCTGAAGCCGCTCAGCCTGCCCGCGGTTCCGGTCGGCAGCCACCTCGCGCTGTCCGGGCAGGAGGACTACGCCGACAACAGCGACGCGCTCGGCGGGCAGGACACCGAGCAGGCCAAGGCACTGCTCGCGGACGCGGGCTGGGTGCCCGGCGCCGCGAAGGAACAGAAGAAGGGGGAGAAGGCCGCCGGCGCCGAGGGCGAGAAGGCCGCACCCGGGCCGGGCAAGTCCCCCGGCGACGACAAGGGCGACGACAGCACGTACATCGTCGGCGTCGACGACCACAAGCCGGACGACGCGCAGGACAAGCAGGACCGGGAGGACAAGGAGAAGGCCCGCGGCGCGGACGGTCGCGGCACCCCGCAGCTCGCCCAGGACGGCCGGCAGTACCCGCAGGAACACCCGCAGCAGGGAGCCGCCGGCGCCTACGCCCCCAGGGGCACGGCCGCGCCCGCCGGCGCCGCGGCCGCGCCGCGGGTCGCCAAGAACGGCAAGCCGCTCACGCTGCGCTTCGTGCTGCCCTCGGGCCCCGGCTCCGACACCCTGAGCAAGGTCGCCGACCGGATCACGACCATGCTCGGCGCGGTCGGCATCGCCACCGAGATCACCAAGGTCCCCGACGACAGCTACTTCCGCGATCACATCGCCGCCGGACAGTACGACCTCGCCCTGTACTCCTGGCCCAGCTCCGCCTACCCCGCCACCGACGCCCGCCCGGTCTACGCCAAGCCCGTCCCGGCCGCCGACGGCTCCCTGAACGTCCAGCAGAACTACACCCGCGTCGGCACCGACCAGGTCGACCAGCTCTTCGCCCAGGCCATCGCCACCCTGGACGAGGGCGAGGAGAAGGACCTGGTCCGCAAGGCCGACGCCCGGATCTGGGCCACCGCCGGCTCCATCCCGCTCTACCAGCGGCCCCAGCTCGTCGCCACCCGCCGCACCCTCGTCAACGTCGGCGCCTTCGGTTTCCAGACACCGGTGTACGAGGACATGGGCTTCCTGAAGAAGGGGGCGAAGCTCTCGCCCAGCCCGTCGTCCTGAGGTCCTCGCGGGGCCGCTGCTTCAGCGGCCCCGTACCATGGGGTGAGGCCGTGGCGTGTTCAGCCCGGCAGGGCGCGCGTACCGAGGACGTACGCGCAGCCGTCCGCACACTCCGGGAGTACGCCTCAATATGGCCGCGTCCACTACGCGTCACGACATCCGCAACGTCGCCATCGTCGCCCACGTCGACCACGGCAAGACCACCATCGTCGACGGCATGCTGAAGCAGGCCGGTGCCTTCGCCGCCCACCAGCTCGACCAGGTCGACGACCGCATGATGGACTCGAACGACCTGGAGCGTGAGAAGGGCATCACGATCCTCGCCAAGAACACGGCGGTGAAGTACCACCCCAAGGACGGCGGGGACCCCATCACGATCAACATCATCGACACCCCCGGCCACGCCGACTTCGGCGGCGAGGTCGAGCGCGGTCTGTCGATGGTCGACGGCGTCGTGCTGCTGGTGGACGCCTCCGAGGGCCCGCTGCCGCAGACCCGCTTCGTGCTGCGCAAGGCGCTCCAGCAGCGCCTGCCCGTCATCCTGTGCATCAACAAGACGGACCGCCCGGACTCCAGGATCGACGAGGTCGTCAACGAGACCTACGACCTCTTCCTCGACCTGGACGCCGACGAGGAGCAGATCGAGTTCCCGATCGTCTACGCCTGCGGCCGTGACGGCATCGCGTCCCTGACCAAGCCGGAGAACGGCACGGTCCCGGCCGACTCCGACAGCCTGGAGCCTTTCTTCTCCACCATCCTGGAGCACATCCCGGCCCCCACCTACGAGGAGGACGCCCCGCTCCAGGCGCACGTCACCAACCTGGACGCCGACAACTTCCTCGGCCGCATCGCGCTGCTGCGCGTGGAGCAGGGCGAACTGCGCAAGGGCCAGACGGTCGCGTGGATCAAGCGCGACGGCTCCGTCAGCAACGTCCGCATCTCCGAGCTGATGATGACCGAGGCGCTCACCCGCAAGCCGGCCGAGAAGGCCGGCCCGGGTGACATCTGCGCCGTCGCCGGCATCCCCGACATCATGATCGGCGAGACCCTGGCCGACCCGGAGAACCCGGTCGCGCTGCCGCTGATCACGGTCGACGAGCCCGCGATCTCCATGGTCATCGGCACCAACACCTCCCCGCTGGTGGGCCGTGGCGGCACCGGCAAGGGTGCCGACGCCAAGGCGGCCGTCAAGGACCGCAAGGTCACCGCCCGCCAGGTCAAGGACCGCCTGGACCGCGAGCTGATCGGCAACGTCTCCCTCCGCGTCCTCGACACCGACCGCCCCGACGCCTGGGAGGTCCAGGGCCGCGGTGAGCTCGCGCTGGCCATCCTGGTCGAGACCATGCGCCGCGAGGGCTACGAGCTGACCGTCGGCAAGCCGCGGGTGGTCACCAAGGAGATCGACGGCAAGGTTCACGAGCCGGTCGAGCGGATGACGATCGACGTGCCCGAGGAGCACATGGGCGCGGTCACACAGCTCATGGGCATCCGCAAGGGCCGGATGGACAACATGTCCAACCACGGCTCCGGCTGGGTCCGCATGGAGTTCGTCGTCCCCTCCCGCGGTCTGATCGGCTTCCGTACCGAGTTCCTGACCCAGACCCGCGGCACGGGTATCGGCCACTCCATCCACGAGGGCTTCGAGCCCTGGTTCGGCACCCTGACGACCCGCAACAACGGCTCCCTGGTCGCCGACCGGTCCGGCGCCGTCACCGCCTTCGCGATGACCAACCTCCAGGAGCGCGGCGTGCTCTTCGTGGAGCCGGGCACCGAGGTGTACGAGGGCATGATCGTCGGCGAGAACTCCCGCTCCGACGACATGGACGTCAACATCACCAAGGAGAAGAAGCTCACCAACATGCGGTCCTCGACGGCCGACGTGGCCGAGTCGATCGTCCCGCCGCGCAAGCTCTCCCTGGAGCAGTCCCTGGAGTTCTGCCGTGACGACGAGTGCGTCGAGGTGACCCCGGAGGCGGTCCGCATCCGCAAGGTCGTCCTCGACCAGCGCGACCGTGCCCGTGCCGCCAGCAGGGCCAAGCACGGCTGAGGTGAGCCGGCGGTTGTGACCGACCTGACAGACATGACGGACGTCATGGACGTGGGCCGACGAATGTGACGCGTGTGACAGACGTGGCCGACGAACGTGACGGACGCGTCGGGGCCTGCCCGGAACCACCGGGCGGGCCCCGTGTCGTTTTCGGCCTGAGGCGGCCGGGCGTCGTCAGGGCCGTAGAGGGTTTTCCCTATGAACGCGTTCAGGTCCCTCACTCCGGTCCCGGCAGACGGTGACGGGTTGTTAAGGTGGCTGGAATGTGTGGCTTATCGGACCCCTCGTGCCGGTCTGGCCGATGTGTCAGAAGGCCGCACGGCGTCGAGGCATGCTCCGCCGTTTCGCGCAACTGTTTTCCGGCTCCCGCCTGTCCGCTATGCGGACACGCCTGCCCGATAGTTGTGTAACAAGTCCGTTTCGCAGGGATCTTTCACCAAACCCTTTGTCCGGATTTTGGAAGAAGTAGGCGGCAGGTGTGATCGAACCGAGACCAAATGGCTGTGGTCTGTCGGTGAGCCAATGGCAGATAGTTAGGCGCGTAGAGCTCGGGTCGACGAGTCACGCGCTGCAGGAGGCGCCGACTCACGAGCGTTGGGCGCACTAGATTTTCCCCGTTCTGTGTGTACGTGGAATGTCGTGTGCTCCCTCTTGCGGTGAACACAAGGACTCAGAGGAGGAACCCATGCGTGGTGCCAGTAGCGCCAAGTGGGTCGCGGGTGCAATTGTCATAGCCCTGGCTGCGACTGCCTGCGGAAGCAGCGACGACAATGGCGGTGGCGGCAGCGGCAAGGGCTCCGGCAAGGACGGCGGCACCTTCCGGATGGGCATCACCGAACCGGTGGCCATCGACCCGTACAACGCCCAGGAGTCCGAGGGCATCCTGGTCACGGACAACCTTTTCACCGGCCTGTACGACCCGACCGCGGACGGCAAGGTCGTCCCGGCGCTGGCCACCTCGAAGAAGGTCAGCTCCGACGGCAAGACGTGGACCTTCACCATCAAGAAGGGCACCAAGTTCACCAACGGTGAGGCGGTGGACGCCGAGGCGTTCATCCGTGGCTGGAACCGTGTCGCGGTGAAGTCGGCCGCGTCCGACGTGGCCTACCACATGGCCGGCATCGAGGGCTTCGACGACGTCCAGTCCGGCAAGGCGAAGACGATGTCCGGCCTCAGCGCGCCGGACCCGAGCACCATCCAGGTCAAGCTGAGCGCCCCGGACTTCGAGTTCTACATCAAGACCTCGCACACGGTCTTCAGCCCCGTCCCGAAGGCCGCGGGCGACGCCCACAACAAGGCGTACAACGAGGCCCCCGTCGGCAACGGCCCGTTCAAGATGCAGGGCAAGTGGGAGCACAACAAGTCGATCACGCTCGTCCGCAACGACGACTACGGCCTGAAGAAGGCCCACCTGGACAAGGTGCAGATCGACATCCTCAACTCCGCCAACGGCGTCACCCTCGAGTACCAGGGCTTCGAGTCGGGCCAGTACGACTGGGCCCGCATGCCCACCCCGCAGCTCCCGGCCGCCAAGGCCAAGTACGAGCCGCAGGGTGAGTGGATCGACGAGGACACGAACGGGATGAACTACCTCCTCCCGATCACCGACAACGGTCCGCTCAAGACCGTCAAGGCCCGTGAGGCGATCTCCTACGCGATCGACCGCGACGCCATCATCAAGGGCGTCTTCCAGGGCATGCAGACCAAGTCGACGACGATCCTGCCGCCCGTCTTCACCGACGTGTACCAGAAGGACCTGTGCACCTCCTGCATCAAGCAGGACAAGGCCAAGGCCAAGCAGCTCGCGCAGGAGGCCGGCCTCAAGCCCGGCAGCACGATCCAGATCGCGTACAACACCGGCGCCGGCCACGAGGAGTGGGTCCAGGCCGTCAAGCAGCAGGTCGAGAGCGTCCTCGGCGTCAAGGTGAAGTCCACCGGCAAGCCGTTCGCCGAGCTGCTCGCCGACCAGCAGAAGCCGGGCGCGACGGGCATGTACCGCTTCGCCTGGGGCGCCGACTACCCGACGCCGGACAACTTCCTGTACCCGCTGCTGGACACCGCGTCCATCAACAAGGACGAGAACGGCAAGGTCACCGGTGACAACCGTGGCCGTTACAGCAACAAGAAGTTCGACGACCTGCTCGCCAAGGCCCGCGCCACCAGCGACGAGGCCGGCCGCAACGCGATCTACAAGGAGGCGGAGAAGGTCGCCATGGACGACATGGCCCTGATCCCGCTGTGGAACCGCACCCAGCTGCGTCTGGCCAACACCAAGAAGTTCGCCGACATCAAGATGGACTTCCACGAGGACCCGAACCTGCCTGAGATCAGCCTGAAGTAACGGGTCACCGCGCGACGCGGAATCCGGCAACCGGGGGTCGTGGTGACCGAGCAGTCGTTCGGCCACCACGACCCTCGACGACCGTCGGGGCGGTGTGATCCGCCGCCCCGCCCCCACCCCACCCCCACATTCCGGGGCGGGAGCTGCTGAGGAAGAGGCAGCGAGGCAGAGAGGCAGTCATGGGAAGGTATGTGGTCCGCAGGCTGGGCCAGTTGGTCGTGGTCGTGCTCGGCGCGACGATGATTTTGTTCGCCTGCCTGTTCGTGCTCCCCGGTGACCCGGTGGGCCAGATCGCGGGCAGCGACAAGGCGCGCGACCCCGCCGTCATCGAGCAGCTGCACAAGCAGTACGGGCTCGACAAGCCGCTGGTCGTCCAGTACGGCAACTACGTCGGGAAGCTGGTCACCGGAGACCTCGGCACGGACTACACGCAGGGCCGGCCGGTCACCGAGATCCTGGGCCCGAAGCTCGAGAACACGGCGAAGCTGGCGGTCGCGGCGATCGTGATCGACATCGTCATCGGCATCTCGGTCGGCGTGCTGGCCGCCATGCGCAGATATTCCATCTGGGACGTGTCGGCCACCTTCATCACGACCCTGGCGATCGGCGTTCCATCGATCGTGCTCGGCATGATCATGCAGCGCGTCTTCGTCATCGAGCTGGACTGGTTCCCGCTCATCGCCGGCGACAGCCTCAAGGGCATCGTGCTGCCCGCCTTCACCCTCGCCATCATCGACGCGGCCCTCGTGGCCCAGCTCGCGCGCAGCACCATGCTGGAGGTGCTGCGAGCCGACTACGTCAAGACGGCCATCGCCAAGGGCCTCTCGCGCCGGAGAGTCCTCGCCCGGCACATCATGCGCAACTCGGTCATCCCGGTGATCACCTACCTGGGCATCTCCTTCGGCACGCTGCTCGGTGGCGCCATCATCACGGAGACGATCTTCAACTGGAACGGCATCGGTCTCGCGCTGATCCAGGCGATCCAGCAGAACAACAACCCCATCATCGTGGGAGTGGTGACGATCGGTGTGGCGGTGTTCGTCCTGCTGAACCTGATCGTCGACCTGCTGTACGCCGCCCTCGACCCGCGTATCCGCCTTGCCTGACCCGCAGGGTCGTTCCCCTCTAGGAGTCACACAATGACCGAACTCGTCTCGGGTACGGGCGAGCCGACGGCGGCCGGTCCCGTCCCGGCGGCCCCGGGCGCCGAACCCAGCGTCGCCAGGGTCAGCCAGTGGACCGACATCCGGCACCGCTTCTTCGCCAACAAGCTGGCCGTGGTGGGTCTGGCGATCATCACCGTGCTGGTGCTGGTCGCGATCTTCGCGCCGATCCTGGCCCCGCACGACCCGCTCAAGCAGGACCTGACGCAGACGCTGCAGTCCCCGGGCAGCGCCCACTGGCTGGGCACCGACGCGCTCGGCCGCGACCAGCTGTCCCGCCTCATCTACGGCAGCCGCATCGCGGTGATCGTGGGCCTGGCCTCGATCCTGGTCGCCCTGGTGATCGGCGTCGTGCTGGGCGCCCTGGCCGGTTACTACGGCCGCTGGGTCGACACGGTGATCATGCGCGTCGCCGACGTCTTCTTCGCCTTCCCGCTGCTCATCGGCGCCATCGTCATCATCCTGCTGATGGGCCGCGGCGTGCTGCCCGTCGTGCTGTCGCTGGGCATCTTCTCCTGGGCGACCTTCGCCCGTCTGCTGCGCAGCCAGGTCCTGTCGGTGCGCGAGATGGACTACGTCCACGCCGCCAAGGCGCTCGGCGCCGGTCAGGGCCGGATCATCCGCAAGCACATCCTGCCCAACTCGCTGACCTCGGTCCTGGTGTACGGCACCAGCAACGTCGGTATCGCGATCGTGGCGGAGGCGTCGCTGTCGTACCTCGGCGTCGGCGTGGACCCCGAGGTGGCCGAGTGGGGCAACATGATCTCCGCAGGCCGCAACTTCATGGGCGTCAAGGACTTCATGTGGACCTACCCGAGCCTCGCGATCGTCATCACCGCGCTGGGCTTCATCCTGCTGGGCAACGGTCTGCGCGACGCGCTCGACCCGAAGCTCCGGTGAGGCACCGCCGTGAGTCGAACCCCTATGGCCAAGCACGATGAAGGTGACGGCATGACCAGCCTGGAGATGGCCCCCAGCAACGCCGGGGCGGACGGCACCGCGCCGCTCCTCGAAGTCCGCGATCTGCACGTGGAGTTCAAGGTCCGTGACTCCGTGACCAAGGCGGTCAACGGCGTCAACTACAGCGTCAACGCGGGCGAGACGCTCGCCGTGCTCGGCGAGTCGGGCTCCGGCAAGTCCGTCACCGCGCAGGCGATCATGGGCATCCTGGACAGTCCGCCCGGACGGATCGCCAAGGGCGAGATCTTCTTCCAGGGCCAGGACATCCTGCGCCTGCCGGAGAGCGAGCGGCGCAAGCTGCGCGGCGCCAAGATGGCGATGATCTTCCAGGACGCCCTGTCCTCGCTCAACCCGGTGCTCTCCGTGGGCTTCCAGCTCGGCGAGATGTTCCGGGCGCACCAGGGTCTGTCCCGCAAGGACGCCAAGGCCAAGGCGATCGAGCTGATGGACCGGGTGCGCATTCCGGCGGCCAGGGAGCGCGTCGGTGACTACCCGCACCAGTTCTCCGGCGGTATGCGCCAGCGCATCATGATCGCCATGGCGCTGGCCCTGGAGCCGGACCTGATCATCGCCGACGAGCCGACCACGGCTCTCGACGTGACGGTCCAGGCCCAGGTCATGGACCTGCTCGCGGAACTCCAGCGCGAGTACAACATGGGGCTGATCCTGATCACCCACGACCTGGGTGTGGTGGCGGACGTCGCCGACAAGATCGCGGTGATGTACGCGGGCCGGATCGTGGAGACGGCGCCGGTGCACGAGCTGTACAAGCGTCCCGCGCACCCGTACACCAAGGGACTGCTGGACTCGATCCCCCGCCTGGACCAGAAGGGCCAGGAGCTGTACGCCATCAAGGGTCTGCCGCCCAACCTCCAGGCGATCCCGCAGGGCTGCGCGTTCAACCCGCGGTGCAGCGTGGCCCAGGACATCTGCCGCACCGACGTACCGCCGCTGGTGCCGGTGACCGAACGCGACGGCTCGGAGCTCCCGGGCCGCCACTCCGCATGCCACTTCTGGAAGGAGACGATCCATGGCTGAGCCCACGAAGCTCGCGAAGGACGACGAGCCGAAGGACGACGCCATGCCGAACGTCTCCAAGGTGGAGACCGTCGACGCGGCATCCGAGACCGAGGCCGTCGCGGCGATCGAGGCACCGGCCGAACGGGGCGAGCCGATCCTCCAGGTGCGCAACCTGGTGAAGCACTTCCCGCTCACCCAGGGCATCCTCTTCAAGCGGCAGATCGGCGCGGTCAAGGCCGTCGACGGCGTCTCCTTCGACCTGTACCAGGGCGAGACCCTGGGCATCGTCGGCGAGTCCGGCTGCGGCAAGTCCACGGTGGCGAAGCTGCTGATGAACCTGGAGCAGGCGACCGCCGGCGAGATCTTCTACAAGGGCCAGGACATCACCCGGCTGTCCGGGCGTGCGCTGAAGGCGGTCCGCCGGAACATCCAGATGGTGTTCCAGGACCCGTACACCTCGCTCAACCCGCGTATGACGGTGGGCGACATCATCGGGGAGCCCTTCGAGATCCACCCGGAGGCGGCCCCGAAGGGCGACCGGCGCCGCAGGGTGCAGGAGCTGCTGGACGTCGTCGGCCTGAACCCGGAGTACATCAACCGCTACCCGCACCAGTTCTCCGGCGGTCAGCGTCAGCGCATCGGCATCGCCCGCGGCCTCGCGCTGAACCCGGAGATCATCATCTGCGACGAGCCGGTGTCGGCCCTGGACGTGTCGGTCCAGGCCCAGGTGATCAACCTGATGGAGCGCCTGCAGGACGAGTTCAACCTCTCCTACATCTTCATCGCGCACGACCTGTCCATCGTCCGGCACATCTCCGACCGCGTGGGCGTGATGTACCTCGGCAGGATGGCCGAGATCGGCACCGACGAGCAGATCTACGACCACCCGACCCACCCCTACACCCAGGCGCTGCTGTCGGCGGTCCCCGTGCCGGACCCGGACGCCCGCGAGCACCGCGAGCGGATCATCCTCGCCGGTGACGTGCCCTCCCCGGCCAACCCGCCCTCGGGCTGCCGCTTCCGCACCCGCTGCTGGAAGGCGCAGGACAAGTGCGCCCAGGAGGTCCCGCTGCTGGCCGTGCCCGAGCGCTTCCAGAGCTCGGACACCCCGGCGGCCCATGAGTCGGCGTGCCACTTCGCCGAGGAGAAGGACGTCGTCAACGCGGCGTGACCCATCAGGCACATCCATCGGTTCCCGGCGTCCCCGAAGGCGCCGGGAACCGGCGTTTTGCGGACGGGTGAGGGGAGAGCCGCATGCTGCACCACATCGAACTCTGGGTTCCCGACCTGGCCCGCGCGACCCGCGCGTGGGGATGGCTGCTGGGCCGCCTCGGCTACCGCCCGTACCAGGAGTGGGAGCACGGCCGCAGTTGGCGGCTGGGCGCGACGTACATCGTCGTCGAGCAGTCCCCGGCGATGCGCGAGAGCGGCCACGACCGGATGCGTCCGGGGCTCAACCACCTGGCCTTCCACGCGGGTGGCCGCGCGGAGGTGGACGCGTTGATGCGGGACGCGCCCGAGCACGGTTGGACCGCGCTCTTCGCCGACCGGTACCCCCATGCCGGCGGCCCGCGGCACTACGCGGGCTTTCTCGCCGACGCCGACGGGTTCGAGGTCGAGGTGGTGGCGGCGGAAACGGGCGGCTGAGCCGTCCGGCTGGAGTCGGGCCGCCGCCGGTGTGGCGGGTGTGTGATATGCGGTTGGTGCGCTGATATGTCCTCGGGTCCGCCAGCCCCGCGGCCCGGCCCGACCGCACACCGCACCACCCGAGGAGGCGCCCATGCGGGCACGCGCACGCGTGACGTGGGCCCTGGGCGTGGTGGCGGCCGTGCTGCCGCTCGCCGCCTGCGGGAGCGGTGCGGGCGTCGCCGGGGGCCGGGTGCTCAGCTCGTCCTGGGGCGACCCGCAGAACCCGCTGGAGCCCGCCAACACCAACGAGGTGCAGGGCGGCAAGGTGCTCGACATGATCTTCCGCGGGCTGAAGCGGTACGACCCGAGGACCGGCAGGGCCCAGAACATGCTCGCCGAGAAGATCGAGACGAGCGACTCGCGCACCTACACCATCACCGTCAGACCCGGCTGGCGGTTCAGCAACGGCGAACCCGTCACCGCCCGTTCCTTCGTGGATGCCTGGAACTACGGCGCGAGCCTGCGCAACAACCAGAAGAACGCGTACTTCTTCGGCTACATCGAGGGCTACGACAAGGTCCACCCCGACAGCGGCGGGCAGACCGCCGACACCCTCTCCGGCCTGAAGGTCACCGGCCCGCGGACCTTCACCGTCCGGCTGAACCAGAAGTTCTCCTCCTTCCCCGACACCCTCGGCTACGCCGCCTTCGCCCCGCTGCCCCGCACCTTCTTCACCCACCACGAGGCCTGGCTGGACAAGCCCGTCGGCAACGGTCCGTACACCGTCGAGTCCTACACCAAGGGCGCCCAGATGTACCTGAAGAAGTGGGACGGCTACCCGGGCCCCGACAAGGCGCGCAACGACGGCGTGACCCTGCTGGTCTACACCGACAGCAACACCGCCTACACCGACGTGCTGGCCGGCAACCTCGACCTGGTCGACGACATCCCCGCCGGCCAGCTCAAGAACGTCCGCTCCGACCTGGACGGCCGCTACATCAACACCCCGGCCGGCATCCTGCAGACCCTGGCGTTCCCGTTCTACGACAAGGCCTGGAACACCGAGGGGGCGCGCAAGGTGCGCACCGGGCTGTCGATGGCCATCAACCGCGCCCAGATCACGCGGACCCTGTTCCGCGGCACCCGCACCCCGGCCACCGACTGGACCTCCCCGGTCCTCGGCACCGACGGCGGCTACAAGGCGGGGCTGTGCGGCCGGGCCTGCGAGTACCACCCCGCCGAGGCCAGGAAGCTCGTCCAGGCGGGCGGTGGACTGCCCGGCGGCCAGGTGCGGATCACGTACAACGCGGACACGGGCTCGCACAGGGAGTGGGTGGACGCCGTGTGCAACTCCATCAACAACGCCCTCGGCGACGACCACGCCTGCGTGGGCAACCCGGTCGGCACCTTCGCCGACTTCCGCAACCAGATCACCCGGCACACGATGACGGGTCCGTTCCGGGCCGGCTGGCAGATGGACTACCCGCTGATCCAGAACTTCCTCCAGCCGCTGTACTACACGGGCGCCTCCTCCAACGACGGCACGTGGTCGAACAAGGAGTTCGACCGGCTCGTCGACCGGGCCAACGCCGAGACCGACCAGGCGGCGGCCATCGCCCTCTTCCAACAGGCCGAGGGCGTCGTCCGCGACAACATGGCCGCCATCCCGCTGTGGTACCAGAACGGCAGCGCGGGCTACTCCGACCGGCTGCACGCCGTGAGGCTCAACCCCTTCAGCGTCCCCGTCTACGACGAGATCAGGGTCGGCTGAACCGCCATGGGACGCTACGTCGCGCGGCGGCTGCTCCAGATGATCCCGGTGTTCATCGGGGCCACCCTGCTGATCTTCCTCATGGTCAACGTGATGGGCGACCCCATCGCCGGCCTGTGCGGCGAGCGCGCCTGCGACACCGCTACCGCCGCCCAGCTCAAGCGGGAGTTCGGCCTCGACAAGCCCCTGTGGCAGCAGTACGCGACCTACATGGGGAACGTCTTCACCGGCGACTTCGGCACGGCGTTCAACGGGCGGCCGGTCACCGAGCTGATGGCCACGGCGTTCCCCGTCACCGTCCGGCTGACCGTCGTCGCGATCGTCTTCGAGGTCGTCATCGGCATCACCCTGGGGGTGGTGACCGGGCTGCGCCGCGGGCGGCCCGTGGACACCGCCGTCCTGCTGGGCACCCTCGTCGTCATCTCCGTCCCCACCTTCGTCACCGGGCTGCTGCTCCAGCTGCTGCTCGGCGTCAAGTGGGGGTGGATCAGACCGTCGGTCCCGCCGGCGGCCAGCCTCGACGAGCTGATCGTGCCGGGCCTGGTCCTCGCCTCCGTCTCCCTCGCCTACGTCACCCGCCTGACCCGCACCTCCATCGCCGAGAACCGGCGCGCCGACTACGTCCGCACGGCCGTCGCCAAGGGCCTGCCCCGCCGTCGCGTGGTCGTCCGGCATCTGCTGCGCAACTCGCTCATCCCCGTGGTCACCTTCATCGGCACCGACATCGGGGCGCTGATGGGCGGCGCCATCGTCACCGAGCGCATCTTCAACATCCACGGCGTCGGCTACCAGCTCTACCAGGGCATCCTCCGTCAGAACACCCAGACCGTGGTCGGCTTCGTCACCGTCCTGGTCCTGGTCTTCCTGGCCGCCAACCTGCTCGTGGACCTGCTGTACGCCGTACTCGACCCGAGGATCCGCTATGCCTGAGCCACCCCCTCGGCCGCGGTCGAAGTCGCGGCCGCAGGAGTCCGAGAGCGCCGTCGCGGGCACCGGCATGGGCGGGGGCATGGACCTCGCGGCGAGCGAGGCGACCGCCCTGGAACGCGCCTCGCACGGCCCGGACGGCCCGGCAGGCACGGCCCACACCGGTGAGCCGGGCCCGCCGGACCGGCCCCGCTCGCTGTGGTCCGACGCCTGGCGCGACCTGCGCCGCAACCCCGTCTTCCTGCTCTCCGCGCTGGTGATCTGCTTCCTGGTCCTGATCGCGATCTGGCCGTCCCTGATCGCCCCCGGCAACCCGCTGCGGTGCGACCTGGCCCGGGCCCAGGACGGCCCGAGCCGCGGCCACCCCTTCGGCTACGACGGCCAGGGCTGTGACGTCTACACCCGTACCGTCCACGGCGCCCGCGCCTCCGTCACGGTCGGGGTCTGCGCCACCGCGGGGGTGGCCGTCCTGGGATCCGTCCTGGGCGCCCTCGCCGGGTACTTCGGCGGCGTCTGGGACGCCGTCCTGTCCCGGGTCACCGACATCTTCTTCGCCATCCCGGTCGTCCTCGGCGGCCTGGTGCTGCTGTCCGTGGTGACCAGCAACACCGTCTGGCCGGTGGTCGGATTCATCGTGCTGCTGGGCTGGCCGCAGATCTCCCGCATCGCCCGCGGCGCGGTCATCACCGCCAAACAGCACGACTACGTGCAGGCCGCGCGCGCCCTCGGCGCCTCCGACACCCGCATTCTGCTGCGCCACATCGCGCCGAACGCCGTCGCCCCGGTGATCGTCGTCGCCACCATCGCGCTCGGCACCTACATCGCGCTGGAGGCCACCCTGTCCTACCTGGGGGTCGGGCTGAAACCGCCCAGCGTGTCCTGGGGCATCGACATCTCGGCGGCCTCCCCCTACGTCCGCAACGCCCCGCACGCGCTGCTGTGGCCCGCCGGGGCCCTGGCGGTCACGGTGCTGGCCTTCATCATGCTCGGCGACGCCGTGCGCGACGCCCTCGACCCGAAGCTGAGGTGACGGCGGCATGCTGCTCGAAGTCCGCGACCTGCGGGTCGAGTTCCGCACCCGGGAAGGGATCGCCCACGCCGTCAACGGGGTCAGCTGTGCCGTGGACGCGGGCGAGACGCTCGCCGTGCTCGGGGAGTCCGGTTCCGGCAAGTCCGTCACCGCCCAGGCCGTCATGGGCATCCTCGACATGCCGCCCGCCAGGATCACCGGCGGGCGGATCCTCTTCCGGGGCACCGACCTGCTGACCCTGAAGGAGGACGAGCGGCGGCGGATCCGGGGCGCGGAGATGGCGATGATCTTCCAGGACGCGCTGTCCGCCCTGAACCCGGTGCTGACCGTCGGCGACCAGCTCGGCGAGATGTTCACCGTGCACCGGGGCCTGTCGCGCAAGGACGCGCGGGCGAAGGCGGTGGAGCTGATGGACCGGGTCCGCATCCCGGCCGCCGCCCAGCGCGTGCGCGACTACCCGCACCAGTTCTCCGGCGGTATGCGCCAGCGCATCATGATCGCCATGGCGCTGGCCCTGGAGCCGGCGCTGGTCATCGCCGACGAGCCGACCACGGCTCTCGACGTGACCGTCCAGGCCCAGGTCATGGATCTGCTCGCCGAACTCCGGCGCGAGTACCGGATGGGTCTGATCCTCATCACCCACGACCTCGGCGTGGTCGCCGACGTCGCGGACCGGATCGCGGTGATGTACGCGGGCCGGATCGTCGAGTCGGCCCCCGTCCACGACCTCTACAAGGCGCCCGCCCACCCCTACACCCGCGGTCTGCTGGACTCCATCCCGCGCCTGGACCAGAAGGGCCGGGAGCTCTACGCCATCAAGGGCCTGCCGCCCAGCCTCCTGCGCATCCCCTCCGGCTGCCCCTTCCACCCGCGCTGCCCGATGGCCAGGGACGTGTGCCGCACGGACGTGCCGCCGCTGTACGAGGTCGACGAACGGCGCGGGTCCGCCTGCCACTTCTGGAGGGAGTGCCTGGATGGCTGAGCCGCCGGCCGAGCCCCTCCTCGAGGTCAGCGGGCTGGTCAAGCACTACCCGCTCACCCGGGGGGTCCTGTTCAGGAAGCAGGTCGGAGCGGTCAAGGCCGTCGACGGCGTCGACTTCGCCCTCACCCGGGGCGAGACCCTGGGCATCGTGGGCGAGTCCGGTTGCGGCAAGTCGACGGTCGCCAGGCTGCTGTGCAACCTGGAGCGGCCCACGGCGGGCGAGATCCGCTACCGGGGCGAGGACATCACCCGGCTGTCCGGGCGTGCGCTGAAGGCGGTCCGCCGGAACATCCAGATGGTGTTCCAGGACCCGTACACCTCGCTCAACCCGCGTATGACGGTGGGCGACATCATCGGGGAGCCCTTCGAGATCCACCCGGAGGCGGCCCCGAAGGGCGACCGGCGCCGCAGGGTGCAGGAGCTGCTGGACGTCGTCGGCCTGAACCCGGAGTACATCAACCGCTACCCGCATCAGTTCTCCGGCGGTCAGCGTCAGCGCATCGGCATCGCCCGCGGCCTCGCGCTGAACCCGGAGATCATCATCTGCGACGAGCCGGTGTCGGCGCTGGACGTGTCGGTCCAGGCCCAGGTCGTCAACCTGCTGGAGCGGCTCCAGGACGAGTTCGAGCTCTCCTACGTCTTCATCGCGCACGACCTGTCCATCGTCCGGCACATCTCCGACCGGGTGGGGGTCATGTACCTGGGCCGGATCGTCGAGACGGGCACGCACGAGCAGATCTACGACCACGCCACCCACCCCTACACCCAGGCGCTGCTGTCCGCCGTGCCGGTGCCCGACCCGGAGGCGCGCGAGCACCGGCGGCGGATCATCCTCGCCGGTGACGTGCCCTCCCCGGCCGCCATCCCGTCCGGCTGCCGGTTTCGGACCCGCTGCTTCAAGGCGCGCGAGCGCTGCGCGCTCCAGGTGCCGGCGCTCGCGGTCCCCGAGCAGTTCCTGCACACCGCCGGCCCGGCCGCCCACGACTCGGCCTGCCTGTTCGCGAGCACGGACCCGCTGAAGCCGCCGACGTCGCCGTAGGCACGCCAAGTCCGTTTAACGCGCAGGCAACTTCGTGGAAGCGGCGCCGATATACGGACACCCGATGATGGACGGCGTACGGCCGTGCGGGTGCCGTGAACGGGCCGGGCCCGCCCTGACCGCGAAGTCGGGGCGGGACCGGCCCGTTGCCGTACGGCTAGGCCATGCCCAGCGCCCGCTTGAGGAAGTCCACCTGGAGCAGCAGCAGGTTCTCTGCGACCTGTTCCTGCGGAGTCATGTGGGTGACCCCGGTCAGCGGGAGCACCTCGTGCGAGCGGCCGGCGGCGAGCAGGGCGGAGGACAGCCGCAGGGCGTGCGCGACCACCACGTTGTCGTCGGCGAGGCCGTGCACGATCATCAGCGGTCGGTGCGGCTCGGCGGCCCCGGACAGCCCTTCGTCGGTGACGAGGGAGTTCCTGGCGTAGGTCTCGGCCTCGGCGGCCGGGTCGCCCAGGTACCGCTCCGTGTAGTGGGTGTCGTACAGCCGCCAGTCGGTGACGGGGGCGCCCGCGACGCCGGCGTGGAAGACGTCCGGGCGGCGCAGCACGGCCAGCGCGGCGAGGTACCCGCCGTAGGACCAGCCGCGGATCGCCACCCTGTCGAGGTCGAGCGGGTGGGTCTTGGCGAGGTCGTGCAGGGCCTCGATCTGGTCGTCGAGGGTGAGCGTGAAGTCGTGGTGGACGGCCTTCTCCCAGGCGGGGGAGCGGCCGGGGGTGCCGCGGCCGTCGGCGACGACCACCGCGAAGCCCTGGTCGGCGAACCACTGCGAGGTGAGGTGCGCGTTGTGCGCGGCGACCACACGGGGGCCGTGCGGGCCGCCGTAGGGGTCGAGGAGGACGGGCAGGGGAGTGGGGGCGGCCGAGGTGGAGGTGTCACCGGGGTAGTCCGTAGGCATAAGCACGGCGCACGGGATGCGGCGTGCGCCCCCCTGGGTGAGGGCCACGCGCGGGGACAAACCGGGATCTTCCGCATGGGAGGCGATGACCGCGGTCTGCTCGCCGTCCTGGAACACCCGCACCCGGGCGCCCGGCCGGTCGAGCACGGCGGAGACGAGGACGGTCGCGCCCCCGGCGCGGACGGCGGAGTGCACGCCCGCTTCCTCGGTCACGCGCTCCACGCCCAGCTCGTTGACGCGGTAGACATGCACCTCGCCGGTCTCCGGGTCGGCCGCCTCCGCCCCGGCCGAGGCGGAGACCAGCACGTCGTCGTCCGAGACGTCGAGGACCGCGCGGATGTGCAACTGCGCCCCGGTCAGCGGCCGTTCACCCACGGCCAGCACCCGCGCGCCGCCCTCGTCCGCGATCCGCACGAGCTGCCCGGAGGGGGTCCAGCAGGGCACCCCGGGGAAAAGATCAAGCCAACTTGGATCTTCGTCGGCATGCACCATACGGGTCGACCCCGACGCCGGGTCCACGGCCAGATACAACTGGCTGCGCTGGTCCCGCGCCTGCACCAGGAGCAGCGGCGCACCCGCCGCTGACCAGTGCACACGCGCCAGATACGGGTAGCGGTCCCGGTCCCAGACGACCTCGGTGCGCGTCCCGTCCAGACCCATCACGAACAGCCGTACCTCCGCGTTCGCGGTGCCCGCGGCCGGGTAGCGGACGCGGACCGGCTCGCGCTCCGGCTGTGCGGGGTCGGAGATCCACCAGCGTCGCACCGGCGCGTCGTCCACCCGCGCCACCAGCAGCCGGTCCGACTCAGGCGCCCACCAGAAGCCCCGCGAGCGGCCCATCTCCTCGGCCGCGACGAACTCGGCGAGCCCGTACGTCATGGATGCGGACTCCGGCTCGGCGAGCGGCCGGTCGCCCTCGCCCTCGGCGCCGACCACACGCAGGGCGCCGCCCGCGACGTAGCCGACATGCCGCCCGTCCGGGGAGGGACGCGGGTCGATCACCGGTCCGGGAACGGGCAGTTCGCGCGCCGTACCGGCCCGGAGCTCGGCCGTGAAGAGCCGCCCTGACAAGGCGAAAGACGCCAGCTCGACGGCGGTGTCGGTGGCGTACCCGACGATCCCCGCACCGCCCTCGCGGCTGCGCTCGCGGCGCGCCCGCTCCTCGGGTGAGAGACGTTCGCCGGCGCCGCCGAGGAGGGCGCGCGGATCCGCGGCCACGCGCTCCCCGCGGTCGCCCAGATCGAGCACCCGCAGCGAATTCGCCCGGTCCGTACCGGAGTCGGAGCGCAGGAACACGACGCGGGAAGCGTCGGGGGCCACGGTGAACGCACGCGGCGCACCGAGCGTGAAACGCTGGGTACGCGCGTGCCGTCGGGGGAAGGAGACAGGCTCGGTCGTCATGCCCCGACCATATTGGCCATGCGCCCCCTTGTGCGGCTGTGCGCGGGCCGGTGCGCGCGTGCGGATAGTTATGATCACCAGCGCATAGTGGGTATGTACGTGCTGCCCGTTGTGTGGATTTATCTGCTTTCCCGGTTCGTCCCGTCCGTCCAGCGCGAGTCCGTGTCCCACCGTTCCGCCGTCCGTCCGTCCGACCGAGACCCCGACCCCCCGCCCCCCCGACCCCCCCGCGTCCTGGGATCTTTGGAGGTGAGCCGCCGTGGCACTCTCGATTTCGGCGGTGGTGCTGCTGGCGATCATCGTCTTCTTGCTGATCAAGAAGTCCGGCCTGAAGGCCGGCCACGCGATCGTGTGCATGCTTCTGGGCTTCTACCTCGCCTCCTCCACGGTCGCCCCCACGATCAGCGAACTCACCACGAACATCGCCGGGATGATCGGCAGCATCAAGTTCTGAGAACCCGACCCACACGGGCCCCGGGGGGCTGAGTACGGGTGCCCCTTCTGGCCTTCCCCGCGCCCACCCTGGCGGCGGTGTACGCCTGGGCGGCCGGCGGGTGAAGCCGGCTTCCCGGCGCCGGGAGACGGGGAGGGGGACGCCGCCTCGTAGGGTGGGGGCATGACGGAACTGCCCTCCCCCGGTCGTCGGCCGGGGGGACCCTCATCTCGCTCCGCCCGGCGTCTGCTGCTGGTGCACGCGCATCCGGACGACGAGTCGATCAACAACGGCGCGACCATGGCCAAGTACGCGGCCGAGGGTGCCCAGGTGACCCTGGTGACCTGCACGCTCGGTGAGCGGGGCGAGGTCATCCCGCCGGGGCTGCGGCACCTCGCCGGGGCCGCGCTCGGCGCCCACCGGCGCCAGGAGCTCGCCGCGGCGACGAGGGAACTGGGCGTCGGGGACGTCCGGCTGCTCGGCGGCGCCGGACGGTACCGGGACTCCGGGATGATGGGCCTGCCCGACAACGAGGACCCCGACTGCCTCTGGCAGGCCGACCTGGACGAGGCCGCCGGGCACCTGGTCGCCGTGATTCGTGAGGTGCGCCCCCAGGTCCTCGTGACGTACGACGACAACGGCGGGTACGGCCACCCGGACCACATCCAGGCCCATCGCATCGCCATGCGCGCCGCGGACCTGGCCGCCGACCCCGCCGTACGGCCCGACCTGGGCGAACCCTGGCGGATCGCCCGGGTGTACTGGAACCGGATGCCGCGCTCCGTCGCCGAAGCCGCCTTCGCGCGGCTCCAGGACGAGCTGGCCCAGCTGCCCTTCGCCAAGTCCGCCGCCGTCGAGGACGTACCGGGTGTGGTCGCCGACGAGCGGGTCGACGCACGCATCGACGGCACCGCCCACGCCGCCGCCAAGGCCGCCGCGATGCGGGCCCACGCCACCCAGATCGAGGTGGCCGAGCCCTGCTTCGCGCTCTCCAACGAACTGGCCCAGCCGCTGTTCACCACCGAGTACTACGAGCTGGTGCGAGGCGAAGGTGCCGCGGGCGTCCACGACGACCTGTTCGCCGGGATCGCGGAGGCCGCAGGGACCGAGGAGGTGTCATGAGCCCCGCCGGGCGGGAACCCGCGCGCGGCCCGATGCTGGCCCAGCCCCTCAAGCCGCCGTCCGCCGGCCGGGCCGCCGCCTACCTGGGGCTGTTCGTGCTCGGTGCGGTGGTCGGCCTGGCCGGGGCGCTGGTGCAGGCCGCGTGGTTCCCCGGCGGGCTGCTGCTCGCCCTGGCGGGCGCCGCGGGGCTGTTCCTGGGCGCGGCGCGGGCCACCGGCGGCCGGGCCGGTGCCGTGGCGGGCGCGGCCGGCTGGATGGTCGCCGTCGTACTGCTCACCGCCAGCCGCCCGGAGGGGGACTTCCTCTTCGCCGCAGGAGGTGGCTCCTACCTCTTCCTGCTCGGCGGCATGGCCGTGGCTGTGATCTGCGCCACTATGGGTCGCGGACGGCAACCGGACGGTCCGTGACGTCCGACTTGGCGAATGACGTACCGCTTCTTCCCACCGCCGTCGTGCGGGTCCGGTGTGGGTTTCCCCGGCGGTCCCGGGATGACGGTCAGATGTGGCCAGTATGGTGGTGCGCGCCGCCGAGCCGCCCGCGCAGTCAGGTCGTAACGGGCGGCGGAGCCAACCGGGAGAACCTGCCTTGAGTCGTGAAACTGACACTCCGTCCTCCGGGCCCAACGGGCGCGGCGGAGCCGCCTACCCCTCGGGGACCCCGCCGTACGGCATCCCGGCGGTGTCCGATGACGGCGCGGGCGCGGGCCGTTCGGCCGCGCAGCCCGAGGAACGCAAGACCGAGACCACACTGACGACCCGGATCCGGATCAACATCCCCGGGTCCCGGCCGATTCCGCCGGTGGTCGTGCGCAAGACCGTCAACGAGGCCGAGGCGGACGGCCAGGGGGCCGAGGGCTCCGGCGGTGCGCAGGCCGCCCAGGGGGCCCAGCGGGCCAAGGGGTCCGACGGGGCCAAGGTGCCCCTGCCGACCAGGGGGTCCGCGCGGGGCGACGGAACGGGCCAGGGTGCCGGAGGTGAGGCGCGGACGCCGTCGGGCGCCGAGGCCTCCGGCGACGCCGAGGGTGCCGCCGCGGCCGGGGAGAAGACGACCAGCGACTGGTTCGCGCCCCGCAAGTCGCAGCCGAAGAAGGGCGGCCAGGGCGGCGGCGCCGGCAACGGCGGCGGGCTGCCCGGCGGTTCGGGCACCGGCACGAGCGGGTCCGGGACGGGCCCCGGCGCCTCCGGCACAGGACCGTCCGACGCGGGCGCTTCGGGCGGCTCGCGGCCGGCGGCCGGCGGCCGGCCCGGTGGTGTGGTCGGCTCCATGAGCGTGCCCGGCGGCTCCGCGCGCGCCGGTTCCGGCGGCGGTGGGCTCCCCGGGGCCACCGGCGGCCCCGTCGCTCCCGGCCACGGCGGCGGCACCGGCTCCTTCGACGTGACCGAGGCGCTGGCGGCGGGTACGCGCCCCGGCGGCAGCGGCGAGCCGAGCCGCGACGACCTGCCCTTCTTCTCGGAGAACGGCGGGCACGGCCAGAGCGACCGGGACGCCCGGAGCGGCCACGGCGGCCCGAACGGGCCCGCCGGCCCGAGCGGTTTCGACGGTGCGGGCGTTCCCGGCGGGCCCGGCCGGCCCGGCGGAGCGCGGGGGCCCGAGGGCCCGACCGGCGGCCCGGTGACCGGCGACGGCCCGTTCCCGCCCGGCGCCGGCGGTGGACCCGCGGGTGCCGCCGGTCCGTCCGGCGCGCCCACCGCACGGCCCGGCGGCGGTCTGAGCGACGACACCGCGATCCTCACCCCCCAGCAGCTCGCCCCCGAGCCGGGCACCCCGGGTCACGCGGGCCGTCCGGACAACGTCTCCGGACACACCGTCACCAGCGGTATCCCCGTGGTGCCGTCCGGGGCCCAATCGCCGTTCGCGCCGGGCCCCGGTGGCCAGGCGGCGCCGTCGTACCCGCTCCCGAAGCCGCCGGAGCCGGGCGGGCGGGGCCCCGCCGCGCCCACCAAGTCCGCCAAGTCCGCCAAGGCGCAGAAGAAGAAGGGCCGCAGCAAGGTGGCGCTGCTCGGCGGCGTTGTGGTCGTCGTCGCCGGTCTCGCCTACGGCGCCGGGCTGCTGATGAACCACTCCGACGTGCCCAAGGGCACCACCGTGCTCGGCGTCGACATCGGCGGCGGCACCCGCGACGACGCGGTCAAGAAGCTCGAGGACGCCTTCGGCAAGCAGGTGAACCAGCCGCTGAAGCTGTCGGTCGACGGCAGGACCGTCACCCTCAAGCCCGACCAGGCCGGACTCCAGTTCGACACCCAGGCCACGGCCAGCGCGGCGGCGAAGAGCGACTACAACCCCGTCTCCGTCATCGGCTCCCTGTTCGGCAACCACCGGGTGGTCGAGCCGCAGATGCCCGTGGACGAGGAGAAGCTCCAGGCCGCCCTGGCGAACGCCGCCGGCGCCGGTTCGTCGGCCGACGGCACCATCAAGTTCGAGCCGGGCAAGGCCGTCGCCGTGTACGGAAGGACGGGCAAGGGCATCGACCCCGCCCGCGCCACCCGGGTGGTCGAACAGGCCTACCGCACCCAGGTGGAGACGGGCACGACGACACCGGTCCAGGTGCCCACCACCACCCGGCAGCCGACGGTCTCCAACGCCGAGGTCGACCGGATGATGAAGGCGTTCGCCCGGCCGGCGATGTCGGCCAAGGTGACCGTCATGACCGACCCCACGCACGCGGTGCTGTTCAGCCCGGAGAAGTCGCTCTGGAAGTTCCTGGGCGTCAAGGCGGGCGACGGCAAGCTCGTGGAGTACTACGACAAGGCGGCGCTCAAGCAGCTCTACGGCCGGGCCTTCGACGGCGTACTGATCACCAGGGGCACCGGCAAGAAGACGCCCGTGACCGTCGAGGACGTGATCGGCGCCCTGCGTCCCGCCCTGACGAGCAGCACCAACCGGGTCGGCGTCATCGACACCACTCCTGAGTAGGCGTCACCAGCGGTGAGGGGGTGCCGGGTGTGTATCGCACCGGGCGCCCCCTCACCACGTCACGCCGCTGTCATGGCCCGCGTATGACATCTGTCATCCCGCAGTCAGGATCCGCGACACTGCCCCGCACCCCGGCCCCCCGGCCAGGATGGGGCCATGACGATGACAGCGGAGACCGCCACCGCGATCGCGGTGGTGGCGTTCGACCAGGTGACCAAGAGCTACGGCGACGTACGGGCCGTGGACGGGCTGACGCTCGCCCTGCACCCCGGGGAGACCGTGGCGCTGCTGGGGCCGAACGGGGCCGGCAAGTCGACCACCCTCGACCTGCTGCTCGGCCTCAAGCATGCCGACAGCGGCTCGGTCGCCGTCTTCGGCACCAGCCCCCGGGAGGCGATCGTCGCCGGGCGCGTGGGCGCCATGCTCCAGAGCGGCGGGCTGATGGAGGAGGTCACCGTCGCCGAACTGGTGCGGCTGGCCTGCGACCTGCACCCCAAGCGGTTCAAGGTCGACGACGTGCTGGCCCGCGCCGGGATCGCCCAGATCGCGGACCGCAAGGTCAACAAGCTCTCCGGCGGCCAGGCGCAGCGGGTCCGTTTCGCCCTCGCCACCGCCGGTGACAGCGACCTGATCGTCCTGGACGAGCCCACCACCGGCATGGACGTCTCCGCCCGTCAGGCCTTCTGGGCCACCATGCGCGAGCAGGCCGACCAGGGCCGTACGGTCCTGTTCGCCACCCACTACCTGGAAGAGGCCGACGCCATCGCCGACCGGGTGCTGGTGCTGCACCGCGGCCGGCTGCTGGCCGACGGCACCGCCGCCGAGATCAAGGCGAAGGCCGGCGCCCGCAGCGTCCGCTTCGACCTGGAGGGCGCCATCGACGAGGCCGCCCTGCGCGCCCTGCCCTTCCTGACCGCGATCGACGTGTCGGGCCAGACCGTGCGCATCCAGTCCTCCGACGCCGACGCGACCGTCCACGCCTTGTACGGGCTCGGCGTCTACCCCCGCAATCTCGAAGTCGCCGGGCTCGGTCTCGAGCAGGCGTTCGTCGCCATCACCGAGGCCGAGGAGGCCAAGCAGCCGTGAACAGCCTGATCAAGCTGGAGCTCGCGCGCGCCCTGCGCAACCGCAAGTTCCTGTTCTTCTCCGTGCTCTACCCCTCGATCCTGTTCCTGATCATCGCCGGGCAGGCCGACAGCACCACCGACGTCGACGGCAGCGGCCTGACCCTGCCGACGTACATGATGGTCTCCATGGCCTCCTTCGGGGCCCTGACCGCCGTGCTCATGGGCAACAGCGAGCGCATCGCCAAGGAGCGGGAGAGCGGCTGGGTGCGCCAGCTCCGGCTGACCTCCCTGCCGGGCCGCGGCTACGTCCTCGCCAAGACCGCCAGCGCCGCCGTGGTCAGCCTGCCGTCCATCGTCGTCGTCTTCGCGGTCGCCGCCGCCGTCAAGGACGTCCGCCTGGAGGCCTGGCAGTGGCTCGCCCTGACCGGCGCGATCTGGGCCGGCAGCCTCGTCTTCGCCGCCCTCGGGGTCGCCATCGGATACCTCGCCACGGGCGACGCGGTCCGCCCGATCACCATGATCGTCTACTTCGGCCTGTCCCTGCTCGGCGGCCTGTGGATGCCGGCCACCACCTTCCCCCAGTGGCTCCAGGACATCGCCGAGTGGCTGCCGACGCACGCGTACGCTGCACTGGGGCAGGCCATCGAGCAGAGCCAGGCCCCGAACAGCAAGGACATCGCCATCCTGGTCGCCTTCTTCGCCCTCTTCGCGGGCGGCGCGGCCTGGCTGTACCGGAAGGACACGCTGAAGGCGTGAGCATCATGACCCAGGACCGGGCGCGGGAGCGGGACGAGAACACATGGGGCATCGGCCGGCCGCCCCGCAACCGGCGGGAGCTGCTGCGCAAGGCCCTCTGGATCGGGGTCTGGCTGGTCTTCCTGAGCGCGCCGGTCGGCGACCTGGCCGCCGGGAACCACTCGCCCTCCGCCACCGCGGCCGGCTGGGCGGGCCTGGCGACCTTCGTCGTGGCCTACATGGTGCTGGTCTTCCGGAACATGGGACGGCCGTTCGCCCGGACCGTGGTCGTCTCGCTCATCTGCTTCCTCGGCGTCCTGGCGATCGTGCTCTGCCTCACACTGGGCGGCGCATGGCTCGGTCTGTTCTGCTACGTCTCCGTCGCCTGCGGGGCGACCCTCTCGGTCCGCGCCGCCTCCTGGGCGGTCCCGGCCACGGCCGCCGTGATGACGCTGGTCGGGTGGCGCACGGACCTGGAGGCGACCAAGAACCTGGTCCTGCTGGTGCTGCTGATCGGCTTCGCGATGACCGGCGTGGGCCAGCTGGTGCGCACCACCGTCGAGCTGCGCCAGGCCCGCGCCACCGTCGCCCACCTGGCCGCCAACGAGGAACGCCTGCGCCTCGCCCGCGACCTGCACGACCTGCTCGGCCACTCGCTCTCCCTGATCACGCTGAAGAGCGAGCTGGCCGGCCGGATGCTGCCCGGCCGGCCCGACCAGGCCGCCCAGCAGGTCGCCGACATCGAGCAGGTCAGCCGGCAGGCCCTCGTCGACGTCCGCGAGGCCGTCACCGGCTACCGCCGCCCCCGCCTGGCTGCCGAGCTGGCCGGCGTGCGGGTCGCGCTGACCGCCGCCGGAGTGAGCGCGCAACTGCCCGCCGAGCCCGACCTGACGGCCGTGCCCGAGGAGAGCGAGTCGGCGCTCGCCTGGGCGCTGCGCGAGGCGGTCACCAACGTCGTACGGCACAGCGGCGCCCGGCGCTGCGCCGTGGAGGTCGTCCGCCGCCAGACCCTGGACGGCCCGACGCTGGAACTGTCCGTCGAGGACGACGGCTCGGGCGGTTCCGGCGAGGGCCCCGGCAACGGTCTGACGGGCCTGACCGAGCGCCTCGAGAAGGCCGGCGGCACGCTGGAGGCGGGCCGCGTCAAGCGTGGCTTCCGGCTTGTCGCCCGCGTCCCCGCCGGTGCCGCGGCGGACGTAGGATCCCGGGCATGAGCAGTGCGATCAAGGTCCTTCTCGCCGAGGACCAGTCCATGGTCCGTGAGGCCCTGGCCGCCCTCCTCGGTCTCGAGGAGGACATCGAGGTCGTCGCCCAGGTGGCCCGCGGGGACGAGGTCGTGGCCGCCGCGCACGCCCACGGCGTCGACGTGGCCCTGCTCGACATCGAGATGCCCGGCTGCACCGGCATCGAGGCCGCGGCCCGGCTCCACGCGGAGCTGCCCGCGGTCAAGCTGGTCGTCCTCACCACCTTCGGCCGCCCCGGCTATCTGCGCAGCGCCATGGAGGCGGGCGCCGACGCGTTCCTGGTCAAGGACGCCCCCGCGGCCCAGCTCGCCGAGGCGGTGCGCAAGGTGCTGGCCGGCGAGCGGGTCATCGACCCCACGCTCGCCGCCGCGGCCCTGGCCGAGGGCGCCAACCCGCTGACCGACCGGGAACGCGAGGTCCTGCGCGCCGCCGCCGACGGCTCCACCAACGCCGAACTGGCCAAGGCCCTCCACCTCTCCCAGGGCACGGTCCGCAACTACCTCTCCACCGCCATCCAGAAACTGGCGGCCCGCAACAGGACGGAAGCGGTCCGCATAGCGCGGGAGAAGGGCTGGCTCTGACACGGCCGCGGGCAGCCGCGCCCGACGCGGAGCGGCACGGCCGGCAGCACCCCGCAGCCGCGGGCCGGCGCACCGCTCAGTTCAACAGCGCCCGCGCCGCCCGAGCCTGCCCCCGCACCCGTTCCGCCGCCGCCTCGTCCGCCGCGCCGACCACCTCGGCGTACGCCTCCAGCTCCCGCGCCCCGCCCAGGAAGTCCGCCCGCTGCACCAGCAGCTGCGCCCGCTCGTACCGCAGCCGCGCCGGATGCGACGGCAGCAGCAGCGACAGGTCCACCGCCCACAGCGCCACGTCGGAGCGTTCGGGCCGCGCCGCGGCCCAGGCCCGGATGTTGTTCAGGATCCGCAGCACGACGTCCAGCGGGTCCGCCGGAGTGAGCATCGAAGGGTGCAGCGGGGACCCGGTGGCCCCGACGACCAGCAGCTCCGCGTCCGCCCCGGTGAGCACCCTGCCCCCGTCGAACGGGTCGGCGAGCACCTGCTCCTCCGCCGTGCCGAACCCCACCACGAAGTGACCGGGCAGTGCCACCCCGTAGACCGGCGCGCCGGCCCGCCGCGCGACCTCCATCCACACCATCGACAGCAGGATGGGCAGCCCGCGCCGCCGCCGCAGCACCTCGTGCAGCAGGGAGGACTCCAGGCGCTGGTAGTCGGCGGCCGAGCCGTGGAAGCCGTAGCGGCCGCCGAGCAGATCGCGCAGGGCCTGGGCCCACGCCCGGGGGCCGCCCGGCCGGTACGGCAGCTGCCCGGCCAGGTCGTCCAGTTCCAGCTGCGCCGTGTCCAGGCCGGCCTCGTCCAGGGTCCCGTCGGCCGTCGCGCCCACCAGCAGGCACAGCACCGACAGGTCGGGCCGCTCGGACCGCGCCTCCTCGGCGAACCGCCGGCGCAGCGCGGCGGCCCGTTCGGGGGGCGGCGGCGGGGGACAGGAGGGACGTATGGCTGGCATGGCAGGCTCTTGCCCTTTCACGGCGGCGTCACGCGGTCGGACGCCGAACGGGCGGACGTCACACGAGGTGCGTCACGCGGACGTCGGCGGCGGCGACGCGGGCTCCCGGTAGTGGTGGTAGGCGTGGTGTGCCGTGAAGCCGCTGCCGGCGTACAGCGCGCGCGCTCCCGCGTTGTCGGCCTCCACCTGGAGGCACGCGGCCGACGCCCCCTCCGCGAGGGCCTGCCGGGCGAGCGCGGCCATGACGGTGGTGGCCAGACCCTGCCGCCGCCGCGCCGGATCCACCTCCACGGCGGCGAACGACGCCCACCGCCCGTCGACGACACACCGCCCGATCGCGGCAGGTGCCTCCCCGGCCGCGCCGGGCACCGTCGCGAACCACACCGAGGGCCCGCTGCCCAGGACCTTCAGGGCCACCTCGCTCACCCCCTTGCGCTGGTAGCGCGCAAGC
Source organism: Streptomyces sp. NPDC003393 (assembly GCF_053589015.1). NCBI lineage: Bacteria > Bacillati > Actinomycetota > Actinomycetes > Kitasatosporales > Streptomycetaceae > Streptomyces > Streptomyces sp. NPDC003393. Next base: position 371,798 of record NZ_JBSFRB010000002.1, read on the forward strand.
CATGCCTCGTCGGCCGTGCGGGACAGCACGACCCCGGAGCCCTCGGACCGGTCCGCGACCGGCGCAAGCGCCCCGGTCCACAGTTCGGCGGTCACCTCGCGCACCCAGACGCGCCGCTCCAGCTCCGCGCACAGCACTTCCTGCGTGCGCTCGGCTCCGGTGGCCACCTGGATGTACGCGGGCAGGCCGCGTTCCTGGTACCAGCGTCGTACGGCGGTCAGTGCCTCGTCGAGCGGAAGACCGGGATCGCCGAGCGGCAGCACGGAGTTGGCCCGCCGCGTGAAGCCCGCCCGTCGCCCGGCCACCACCCCCCACGGACGCTCTCCCAGAGCCGCACGCCTGGGGGGACCCCCGTCGCGCGGCACCTCCTGGACCGCCGCCCGCAGCTCCCACTCGCCGAGCCGCTCGCTCTCCACCGGCCGCCAGGCCCGCGCGGTGATCCGCGCGAGCTCCTCGTAGGTCGCCGCGGGGCCCCGGCGGCGGGCCGCGGCGGTCGGGGGACGGGCGGGCACGACCTTCCCGGCGACCAGCGAGGACTCCGCGATCCGCACCGTCTCGCCGCTCTTGCGTGTGATCAGCAGCACACCCTTGTCCCATGATATGAGAACACCCACCGTGTCGGTGAACTTCTCACCCGTTCCACCAGGTTCGCTCAACCGCCGTACCGAGACCCGTTTGCCCACGTCAGCAGCGGTGATACGAACTTCGAAGCGTCCTGTCGACGAGATTTCCACAGGTCAGTTCACCCCTCCTGTTCGGATCATGCCCCGGAACGGAGATACTAGGGGCGGGCATCGACGACGCCGCGCTCCCGCGCGCCAGGCGGCGGAGCCTGTGGAGGCCCGCCAGCGCCCTATCGAGGAGGAACGACAGCGTGACCTACGTCATCGCGCAGCCTTGTGTCGACGTCAAGGACAAGGCGTGCATCGAGGAGTGCCCGGTCGACTGCATCTACGAGGGCCAGCGGTCCTTGTACATCCACCCGGACGAATGCGTCGACTGCGGAGCCTGCGAGCCGGTCTGCCCGGTCGAGGCGATCTTCTACGAGGACGACGTGCCGGAGGAGTGGAAGGACTACTACAAGGCGAACGTCGAGTTCTTCGACGAGCTCGGCTCTCCCGGCGGCGCCAGCAAGCTGGGGCTGATCGAGCGCGACCACCCCGTCGTCGCCGCGCTGCCGCCGCAGGGCGAGTAACCCTCAAGCGGCCCGCACACCGCGCCGCCTCGGTCCCGTACGGCCTGATCGCCTCCGGCGCTTCGGACTGCCGTACGGGACCGAGGCGTTCGCCGTACCGGGCGCACGCCACCGAAGAAAGTGAGCCTGATTCCCGTGTCCGCAGTCTCCGACCGCCCTTCCGCCGCCCGCCACCCCTCGTCCGGGCAGTCGCTTCGCGACCGTCTTCCGGTCTTCCCTTGGGACAGGCTCGAGCCGTACAAGAAGACCGCCGCGGCGCACCCGGACGGCATCGTCGACCTGTCGGTCGGCACCCCGGTCGACCCGGTCCCCGAGCTGATCCAGAAGGCGCTGATCGCGGCGGCCGACTCGCCGGGCTACCCGACGGTGTGGGGTACGTCCGAGCTGCGCGACGCGATCACCGCCTGGACCGAGCGCCGTCTGGGCGCGCGCGGGATCACCCACCGCCACGTCCTGCCGGTCGTCGGGTCCAAGGAACTGGTCGCCTGGCTGCCCACACAGCTCGGTCTCGGCCCCGGCGACAAGGTCGCCTTCCCGCGCCTGGCCTACCCCACCTACGAGGTCGGCGCCCGTCTGGCCCGCACGGACCACGTGGCCTACGACGATCCGACAGAGCTGGACCCGACGAACCTCAGGCTCCTGTGGCTGAACTCGCCCTCCAACCCCACGGGCCGGGTCCTGACCGCTCAGGAGCTGACGCGGATCGTCGCCTGGGCCCGCGAACACAACGTCCTGCTCTTCTCCGACGAGTGCTACCTGGAGCTGGGCTGGGAGGTCGACCCGGTCTCGGTCCTGCGCCCCGACGTCAACGGCGGCTCCTACGAGGGCATCGTCGCGGTGCACTCGTTGTCGAAGCGCTCGAACCTGGCGGGCTACCGCGCGGCGTTCCTGGCCGGTGACCCGGCGGTCCTCGGCCCGCTGCTGGAGATCCGCAAGCACGGCGGCATGATGACCTCCGCGCCGACCCAGGCCGCGGCGGTGGCCGCCCTGGGCGACGACACGCACGTCCGCGAGCAGCGCGAGCGCTACGCCGCCCGGCGGACCGCTCTCCGCCGGGCCCTGCTCTCCCACGGCTTCCGCATCGAGCACAGCGAGGCCAGTCTCTACCTGTGGGCCACGAGGGACGAGTCCTGCTGGGACACGGTCTCCCACCTGGCCGAACGGGGCATCCTGGTCGCCCCCGGCGACTTCTACGGCCCGGCGGGCGACAGGTTCGTCCGGGTGGCCCTCACCGCCACGGACGAGCGAGTGGCGGCAGCGGTCGCCCGCCTGTGACCTGGCCGTGGGCAGTCGTTCCGCAGGCTGACCCGGGCACCTTCCCGTCCCTCGGACCACGGGGGAGGGCGGGCGCGGCCTCCGGCTCCCGTGACCGTGCAAGGCAACGGGGTTCAGGGAAACCCTGGACCCCGTGCCGCACCGGCGGCTCTCAGCCGAGCGGCAGACCGGAGACCGGCAGCCCCTGCACCGGCCCCCCGCCCTTCGTGGCCGTCTTCGTCGCGTCACCGAGCAGACCACCCGCGGCCCCCGCCGCGTCGCCCGCCGCCTTCCGCGCCACCGGCGTCGCCTTCTTCACGAGCTTGCCGCCGGGCCTGCCCGCGGCCGGCACCGCCTGCTGGACCGCCTTGCCGCCGGTGTCGCCCGCGACCCCGGTGACGTGCTGCGCCGCACCGCCCACGGTGCCGCCGACGTTCGCCCCGTCCAGGGCGGTCAGGCCACCGAGGTTCGGGGTGGCCGGCAGCGCGGGGGCAGCGCCGGCGGAGCCGGCCGCACCGACCCCGGCGGCCGCTCCCGCAGCGACGAGCAGCGCGGCACGGGCGATCCGGCGGGTCAAGGGGAGGGACATGTTGCTCCTTCGACGGATGAGAACTCTGAACTGTCCTGCTCGGCCCGGTAGCTGAGGTCGATGTGCGACCGTGGCGGCCGCCGCCCGGCCGGGCTCGGACGCAGTGACTACCGCTCGAAGGGCACGAAGGTTGCGGCGACCCGATGTAAAGAATTGGCAATGCGTCGCATTATCGGTTGGGGCGGAAACCGGATAAAGAGGTCGGAACCAGGGGTGTGGCCGCACCGCGCTGAATCCTTACGTCGCAGCGCTCCCAAGGGCCGCGGCAACCACAGGAGTGACGGCGCGAAAACCTGCGCGCCCCGGCGGTCCGGCCCGCGTCCCACAATCCCGACGGGTGACGAGCCGTACGTCCGTACCAGGTCCTGTCGTCACGTTTCCGTCGTCCGCCCGAGGCCGGGCACAGCACTAGCGTGCGGTGGTGATACGTACGGCCGCCGCGTCCTGCCCGGTGCCTCCCTCCGCGTTCTTCGCGTCGGTCGTGCGCCAGCCGACGTCGGTGAACCCGGCGGTCCACTCCCGTCCGGCGTAGGAGACGCGTTCGATGTGCAGCGCCGAGGCGTTGGCCACCGCCCAGTGCGCCAGCTGCCAGCCGCGCTGCACCGCGCTGCGCCCGTCGGCGGTTCCCGTGCCGGTGCCGTCGCCCACCGGCAGGGTCACGGTCCGGCCGTCCCCGCCGGACGCCGCGCCCGGCGAGGGCGTCGTCCTCGGCTTCGGCGAGGAGGCCTCGCTGCCGCCCACCTCGGCGCCGGCCTCCTGGAGCACCTCCCGCCCGAAGTCGCGGACGAGCGCGGCCCGTACCGCGTCCGGCCCGGAGGCACGGGTGGGGCCCGGACGGCCCTTGCAGGTCAGGGTGGCCGCGGAGCGCCCGGTGAGCGCGGCGGCGAGCAGGGTGGCGTCCGGCTCGTGCTTGGCGTATGCCTGCGGGAAGCCGCTGCGCTGCACCCGCTGCGCGGCCACGGTGAGCGGCAGTCTCGTGTAGCCCGGGACCTTGGCCAGGTGCTCGTAGAACACTCCGGCCGCGTACGTCGGCTCCATGATCTGCTTCGGCGTTCCCCAGCCCTGCGAGGGCCGCTGCTGGAACAGCCCCAGGGAGTCCCGGTCGCCGTGCCGGATGTTGCGCAGGCCCGACTCCTGAAGGGCGGTCGCCAGCGCGATCGTCACCGCCCGCTCGGGCATCCCGCGCCCGGTGCCGACGGCCGCGATCGTCGCGGCGTTCACCGCCTGCTCCGGGGTGAACCGATAGCCGGGGCCGTCGTCGTCGGCGGAGACGACCTTGCAGCCCGGTCTTCCCGTGCCGCCGGTGAGGTACTGCACGACGAGGTATCCCGCGACCGCGAGCAGGACGACCAGGGCCGCCCCGATCCTGAGGAGGCGGCCACGACGCTTCGAAGGGGCGGACGGCTCTGGCACGCGTACAAGGTACTGGAGACGGATGGGGCCATCGAGGCCTGTGAGAACAAGACGCGGCCGCGTTCCGGACGTTGACCGGGTTAGGGTCGACGCCATGGCCGATACCCCACTTGACCTCACGCTGGACGCCGCGCGGCTGACCGCGCAGCTCGTCGACTTCCCCTCGGAGAGCGGCACGGAGAAGCCGCTGGCCGACGCGATCGAGACCGCGCTGCGCGCCCTGCCGCACCTGACCGTCGACCGGCTCGGCAACAACGTCGTCGCCCGGACGAACCTCGGCCGGTCCCAGCGCGTCGTCCTGGCCGGCCACATCGACACCGTCCCCATCGCCGGCAACGTCCCCTCCCGGCTCGACGAGAACGGGGTGCTCTGGGGCTGCGGCACCTGCGACATGAAGTCCGGGGTGGCCGTCCAGCTGCGCATCGCGGCCACGGTCCCCGCCCCCAACCGCGACCTGACCTTCGTCTTCTACGACAACGAGGAGGTCGCCGCGGAGCTGAACGGCCTGGGGCGCGTCGCCGACGCCCGTCCGGAGTGGCTGGAAGGCGACTTCGCGGTCCTGCTGGAGCCTTCCGACGGCGAGGTCGAGGGCGGCTGCCAGGGCACCCTGCGCGTGCTGCTGAGGACCAGGGGCGAGCGGGCCCACTCGGCGCGCGGCTGGATGGGCTCCAACGCCATCCACGCGGCGGCCCCGATCCTCGCGCGCCTTGCGTCGTACGAACCCCGCCACCCGGTCATCGACGGGCTGGAGTACCGCGAGGGCCTCAACGCGGTCGGCGTCTCCGGCGGCGTGGCGGGCAACGTCATCCCCGACGAGTGCGTCGTCACCGTCAACTTCCGCTACGCCCCCGACCGTACGGAGGAGGAGGCGATCGCCCACGTCCGCGAGGTCTTCGCGGACTGCGGGGTGGAGGAGTTCGTGGTCGACGACCACAGCCCCGGCGCCCTGCCCGGCCTGAGCCACCCGGCCGCCGCGGCGTTCGTCGAGGCGGTCGGCGGCACCCCGAAGCCCAAGTACGGCTGGACGGACGTGTCCCGCTTCTCGGCGGTCGGCGTCCCGGCCGTCAACTACGGACCCGGGAACCCGATCCTCGCGCACAAGAAGGACGAGCGGGTGGAGACGGCGAAGATCCTGGCCGGTGAGGAGCGCCTGCGGGCCTGGCTGACCACCTGACCACCCGACCGCCCGACCGCCTGTCCGGCCGTCCCACCCGTCCGCCTGATCGTCCGACGGCCGCGGGGAGCTCTCCCCCGGTTCCTCACGGCGGACATGCCGAGGTCCCCCGCCGGTAACCCGCGTAGATCTACGCTGAAGTGGAACGTCCCCCCGAGGTCCCGGCCCCGGCCGGTCCCGGGGGAGGCCCGAACGCGGAGGGAGTGCACATGCCTACAGGCAACCCCGAGGGCAAGAAGCGGCCACCGGACGAGCAGCGCACGGGACCGGTCCTCCTGCGGCGGGGCCAGGTCCAGGCCAGCACCACCGACCAGCGACTGCTGGACGAGCGCGCCCCCACCGACTGGGTGCACACCGACCCCTGGCGGGTGCTGCGCATCCAGTCGGAGTTCATCGAGGGCTTCGGCACGCTGGCGGAACTGCCACCCGCGATCAGTGTGTTCGGTTCGGCCCGCACGCCCGTCCACTCGCCCGAGTACGAGGCCGGCGTGCGGCTGGGACGCGGCCTGGTCGAGGCGGGCTTCGCGGTGATCACCGGCGGTGGCCCGGGCGCCATGGAGGCCGCGAACAAGGGCGCCTGGGAGGCCGGCGGCACCTCGGTGGGCCTGGGTATCGAGCTCCCCTTCGAGCAGGGCCTGAACCCCTACGTCGACGTCGGGCTCAACTTCCGCTACTTCTTCGTCCGCAAGATGATGTTCGTGAAGTACGCGCAGGGGTTCGTGGTCCTCCCCGGCGGCCTCGGCACCCTCGACGAGCTCTTCGAGGCGCTCACCCTCGTCCAGACCCAGAAGGTCACCGGCTTCCCGATCGTCCTCTTCGGCACCGCCTACTGGGGCGGCCTGGTCGACTGGCTGAAGCACACCCTCATCGCCGAGGGCAAGGCCGCGGCAGCGGACCTGAACCTCTTCCACGTGACGGACGACGTGGACGAGGCCGTCGCCCTGATGTCGAAGGAGGCGGGCAGGTAGCGGGGGCTCGCGGGCTCCGGGCCGGTGCCCGAGGGGTCCGCGGTGCTTCGGGCGCGGGTCCGTGCCTGGGCGCGGCCCCGCCGCGTGACGCGCCCGGCCCCGCCCACCCGCGCTCGACAAAGCGCCCCTCGGGCGTGTGGGGGCGAAGCCCTCCGGGGCGGGAAGGCCGCAGCGGCCGGGGGCGGGAAAGGTCCTACGCCAGCCCCCGCCGGGCCACGGCCGGGGCCCGGTGCCCCGCGATGGCCGCCACCATGTCCAGCACCTGCCGGGTCTCGGCGACCTCGTGCACCCGGTACACCTGGGCCCCCAGCCACGCCGAGACAGCCGTGGTGGCCAGCGTGCCCAGCACCCGCTCCTTCACCGGCTTGTCCAGCGTCTCTCCCACGAAGTCCTTGTTGGACAAGGACACCAGCACCGGCCATCCGGTGGCGACCATCTCGTCCAGCCGCCGCGTCGCCTCCAGGCTGTGCCGCGTGTTCTTCCCGAAGTCGTGCCCGGGATCGATCAGCACCGACTCCCGGGGCACGCCGAGCGCCACGGCCCGCTCGGCCAGCCCCAGGGTCACCCGCAGGATGTCGGCCATGACGTCGTCGTACGTCACCCGGTGCGGCCGGGTCCGCGGCTCTGCGCCGCCCGCGTGCGTGCACACCAGTCCCACCTCGTACCGCGCCGCGACCTCGGCGAGGCGCGGGTCCACGCCGCCCCACGCGTCGTTGAGCAGATCCGCCCCGGCCTCGCAGACCGCCTCGCCGACCTCGGCGCGCCAGGTGTCGACGCTGATCACCACGTCCGGGAAGCGCCGCCGCACCTCGGCCACGAAGCCGACCGTGCGCCGGGCCTCCTCCTCGGCGGTGACCTCCTCGCCGGGCCCGGCCTTCACCCCGCCGATGTCGACGATCGCGGCGCCCTCGGCGACCGCCTGTTCCACGCGGGCCAGGGCCGGCTCGTCACGGAACGTCGCCCCCTGGTCGTAGAAGGAGTCAGGGGTCCGGTTGACGATCGCCATGATCACCGGCTCGTGCGCGTCGAATTCACGCCTGCCCAGCCTGAGCATCCCCTGTGACCTCTTCTCGTGCGGTGCGATACGTTCCGGCCTGCGGCCGCCTGCGACCCTAACTGTCAGCGTCGCATGGCACGATCGGACCTCGACACTTACGACAGACTCCGGACTCCGTGGGGACCCCAGCGATGGTTATGTTCTTGTTCCTGGTCGTCGCGCTCGCGGTCGTGGTCGCCGCGGTGACACTCGCGGTGGTGGGCGGCGGTGAGGGCGCCGGTCCGCTGCCCGAGGCCGCGCCCGAGCGGTTGCACGACCCGCTGCCGCCGGACCGCCGGGTGAGGCGCGCCGACGTGGAGTTCCTGCGTTTCCCGCTCGCCCTGCGCGGTTACCGCATGGCGGACGTGGACGACGCGCTCGGCCGGCTGGGCGCGGAACTGGCCGAGCGTGACGCCCGGATCGCCGACCTGGAGTCCGCACTGGCCGGCGCCCGGGCCGCCGCGGCCCACGTTCGCATGGCCAAGCCCGACCCGGAGGACCAGCAGTGACGGAGAGTTCGGCGACCGAGCGCACGGTGACCGGCGCCCCGGTGACCGAGGAACAGGTGAACGACGACACGGTGACCGGCGGCATGGTGACGGCCGGTGCCGCGCTGGCCGGGCCGGACGGCGCCCTGCGCTGCCCGTGGGCGCTGTCCGCGGCGGAGTACGTGGCCTACCACGACGAGGAGTGGGGCCGCGCGGTCCACGGCGACGACGCCCTCTACGAGCGCCTCAGCCTGGAGGCCTTCCAGTCGGGGCTGTCGTGGATCACCATCCTGCGCCGCCGGCCCGGCTTCCGCGCCGCCTTCGCCGGCTTCCGGATCGCCGAGGTGGCCGAGTTCACCGACGCCGACCGCGAGCGTCTGCTCGCCGACGCGGGCATCATCCGCAACCGCGCCAAGATCGACGCGACCCTCGCCAACGCGCGTGTGCTCGCCGAGTGGTCCCCGGGCGAGCTGGACGCCCTCATCTGGTCGCACGCGCCCGACCCGGCCGGCCGGCCGGTCCCGAAGACGCTCTCCGACGTCCCGGCGGTCACCCCGGAGTCCACGGCCCTGTCCAAGGCCCTGAAGAAGCGCGGACTGCGCTTCGTCGGCCCGACGACGGCCTATGCCCTGATGCAGGCGTGCGGGCTGGTCGACGACCACCTCCTGGACTGCGTCGCCCGCCGCCGCCCGTGACCTCCGGGGCGGCAGCGGGCCGGGTCCGCGGTCAGCGCCCCAGGTACTTCGGCCTCTCCTTGTTCACGAAGGCCTGCACGGCGATGGCGTGGTCCTCGGACCGTCCCGCCAGCGTCTGGAGCTCGTCCTCCTTCTCCAGCGTCTCCTCCAGGGAGTGCGTCAGGCCGTGGGCCACGGACTCCTTGAGCGCGGCGTACGCCAGCGTCGGACCCTCCGCCAGTGCCCGCGCCACCTTCTCGGCCTCGGCGCGCAGCTCGTCCGCCGCCACGACGCGGTTGGCGATTCCCAGCTCGTACGCCTCCTGGGCGGAGATGCTGCGCGGGAAGAGCAGCAGGTCCATGGCGCGGCTCGGCCCGACGACCCGCGGCAGGGTCCAGGAGATGCCGGAGTCGGCGGTGAGGGCCACGCCCGCGAACGAGGTGTTGAAGGCCGCCGTCGCCGCCACGATCCGGTAGTCGGCGGCGAGCGCGAAGCCGAGGCCGGCCCCGGCGGCGACCCCGTTCACGGCGGCGACCACCGGCTTCCGGGCGCCGGCGAGCGCCCGCACGATCGGGTTGTAGTGCTCCCGGACGGTGCTCATCGTCTGCCCGGACCCGGCCTCGCGGTCGGCGGTCAGCAGCCCGATGTGCTCCTTGAGGTCCTGGCCCACGCAGAACGCCCTGTCCCCGGCGGCGGTCAGGAGCACGGCCCGTACGCCGTCGTCGTCCGCCGCGGACCGGACCGCGTCCCGCAGGGCGGCCTTCGTCGCGATGTTCAGCGCGTTCATCGCCTCCGGGCGGTTCAGCGTGATCGTCGCGAGCCCGTCGCTCACCTCGTAGAGCACGGTGTCGGCCATGGGGCATCCCCTCCGGTGTCGCGGCTGTCGACGTACCGTTCGGTACGCCCTCCGAAGGACAGCATGACGGAGATCACCGACGGGAGCGCGGAGCCGACGTGTGACCTGCGTCAAACAATTTCCCCGGGCCGATCGCCGGGGAATGTCCGTGCGGGGGCGCAGTATCGCAGCCACATCGCCGAATTGAGTGGTTTTGCTCGCGCGCGTTGCCCAAGCGATGCCAACCGATGTTGGTCATCGGGTCCTGAGATGCGGGATAATGGCCGGGAAGCAATGTGTTCGATGCCGGTGTCGCGTGTCCTGGGCCGTTGTGGACGAGGACCGCGCGTGCCCTTCGGTGGGCCGTCGGCTTTGACGATGAGCTGGGTTTCAGGAAGGGGAACGAGCATGGCGGCCATGAAGCCGCGGACGGGTGATGGCCCGCTCGAGGTGACCAAGGAGGGGCGGGGCATCGTCATGCGCGTTCCGCTCGAAGGCGGCGGTCGACTCGTCGTCGAGCTGACCCCTGACGAGGCCGACGCGCTCGGCGACGCCCTCAAGAAGGTCGTCGGCTGACGCGCGAGCGATCACACACTTTTCGGCTGCCCCGGCACCCTCACGCGGTGCCGGGGCGGCTTTTTTTGCGATGCCGGGCCGGTGGGAGCCGGTCGGTGCGTCGGGTGGTGTGCCGGTAGGCGGCTGGCCGGGTTGGTCAGCGTCTGACCGCGCACAGGAGGCCGTCGCCCACCGGGAGCAGCGACGGCAGGAGGTCGGGGCTCTCACGGACCGTGCGCAGGAGCTCCCGCAGCCGCAGGACCTCCGCCGGCTGCGGTCCGGAGTCCACCGTCCGCCCGTGCGCGAAGACGCCCTCGAAGACGACGAGGCCGCCCGGGCGCAGCAGGCGCAACGATTCAGCTAGGTACTCGGGGAACTCCTGCCGGTCGCCGTCGCAGAAGACCAGGTCGTACCCCGCGTCCGCGAGCCGGGGCAGCACGTCCAGGGCGCGGCCGGGGATGAACCGGGCCCGGTTGCTGGCGAAGCCGGCGGCGCGGAAGGCCTGGCGGGCCGACTGCTGGTGCTCCGGTTCGGTGTCGACGGTGGTCAGCACCCCGTCCGGGCGCATGCCGTTGAGCAGATGGATGCCGGAGACGCCGGTACCGGTGCCGATCTCCGCGACCGCCTTGGCGTCCACGGTCGCCGCGAGCAACCGCAGCGCCGCGCCCGCGCCGGGCGACACCGAGCGCAGGCCTGCCTCACGGGCCCGGTCGCGGGCCCAGCGCAGCGCGTCGTCCTCGGCGACATAGGCGTCGGCGAACGCCCAGTCCGTCTGCCGGTTGCCGGTAATGACCCTCTCCTGTCCCGTGGTTGCCTGGGCGTGACTGTATCCGTTGGCGGCGGGAACCCGCAGATGAGCCCGGTCGTTTGAAGGGGTGAGGAAATGCCGCGGGGCGTGACCCGGGGTGCGACGGGGGATATGGGATGGATCAGGACGAAGAGCACGTGCTGACGCGGCCGGATGAGCCGTGGCAGCACGTGTCAAATTCTCGTAAAACTGCTTATCCGGAGCTAACGGGCGAGGTGGCTATGGTAGGGGCTCCACTGGACACCACCAGAGCCGACAGGGGAGGTGCGGCTGCGTCTGTGGATCGGGGAGGAGTGCTACGGCGCTTTCTCGGATCGGCAGGCAGGCCGAAATCCGTGACCGACACAGCTGCTGACCCGAGCCGCGCCGACGCCATCGCCTCGACCGCGACCTTCTCGAGCGACGCGGACGGGCAGGCGTGGACTCCGCCCACCTGGGAGGAGATCGTCAGCACGCACAGCGGTCGCGTCTACCGCCTGGCCTACCGCCTCACCGGCAACCAGCACGACGCCGAGGACCTCACCCAGGAGGTCTTCGTCCGCGTCTTCCGCTCGCTGTCGACCTACACGCCGGGCACCTTCGAGGGCTGGCTGCACCGCATCACCACGAACCTCTTCCTGGACATGGTCCGCCGCAAGCAGCGCATCCGCTTCGACGCGCTCGGCGAGGACGCGGCCGAGCGGCTGGCCAGCAAGGAGCCCACCCCGCAGCAGCTCTTCAACGACGCGCACTTCGACGCGGACGTCCAGCAGGCGCTGGACACCCTTGCGCCGGAGTTCCGCGCCGCGGTCGTCCTGTGCGACATCGAGGGCCTGTCCTACGAGGAGATCGCCGCGACCCTCGGCGTCAAGCTCGGCACGGTCCGCTCCCGTATCCACCGAGGCCGCTCGCAGCTGCGCAAGGCCCTCGCGCACCGCTCGCCCGAGGCGCGGGCCGAGGCCCGGGCCGAGCGCCGCAGCTTCATGCCCCGGGTTCCCGCGCTGGGAGGAGGGGGCGCGACCGCGTGAGTGGATCACGAACCGACCATGCCGCGAGCGGCCTCGCGGAACAGCATCTGGGAGACCGGCTCTCCGCCCTGGTGGACGGAGAGCTCGGTCACGCCACGCGTGAGCGCGTCCTGGCCCATGTCGCCACCTGTCCGAAGTGCAAGGCGGAGGTCGACGCGCAGCGCCGGCTGAAGAACGTCTTCGCCGAGACGGCCCCGCCGCCGCCCTCCGAGAGCTTCCTGGCCCGCCTCCAGGGCCTGCCCGCGGGAGGCGACGGCGACGGTGGCTCCTCGTCGGCCTCCGGAGGCTTCCCGGGCTTCTCCGGGGGAGCGGGCGCGTTCGGTGTGCGGCGCGGCGACCCGTTCGAGTTCCGCTATGTGCCGGTCGGCCCCCACTCCTCCGCTCTCGATGAGCCGGAGCGGCAGAGCGGCTTCCGGGTACACCCCGTCGGCCGCCCCGAAGGTGAACGCTCGGCCTCCCGGGGCCTGCGGTTCGCGTTCGTCGCCGCCGGGGCGGTTTCGCTGGCCGCGGTGGCCCTGGGCGGGGTGACCACCGGAGCCGCGGGCGATGTGGGCACCGAGGCGCGCGGCGGCTCCGGGGCGGGCAGCAATGTGACCCCGGCGGGTACGGGCAGCGGTGGCGCGGTGACGGGTTCCGCCGCCACGCGACGCCGTCAGCCGGCCGTACCCCTGCTCGCGCAGGCCCAGCGCTCGTCCGCCGACGCGGTGCCGGTGGCGCCCACCTCGCTGTCCGCGCCGCTGCTCCCCGGGGCGGCCACCACGGCGACCGGACCCGTGCGGAACACGGCGCGACCGCCGGTGACGCCCGTGGCACCCGGCGGGTCGGCCGTGTCCCCGCTGATACGTCCGCTCGGCCCGCCCGCGCCCGTCTCCCTGACCGCCTGGTCGCCCGACCCTCAGCTCCGAGCACCCGGCCCGCTCGCCGCACCCGTCCCCGGCCCCACGTCCGCTTCCCCCACTCACCCCGCCTCGCACCGGGCGCACTGACCGGCGCGGACACCTCTGCGCGGTGACCCGCGAACCTGGTTGAATCCAGGTGGCCGCGCCCATGACACCGCTCAGGGCGCGGCAGTCGACGAAGCACGGTCACCGCCGACGAGGCGTGCCGCGGGCACCTGTGGGGAGAGCATGAACGAGGGGAAGCCCACGAAGTCCACCCGCCCGAGGTGGTGGACCCGGTCCCGGTCGGTCGCTCCGGCCGGGCCGGTGGACACGGCAGCCGCGGGTGAGCCCGGGGAGCCGGCCGGGACCGTGGGCGCGCAGCCGGGCCCACCGACGCCCCGGGGGAGCGGCAGCGGGGACTACGAGCTGCGGCGTCCCCACGCGCGCCCGCGCGAGGACGCTGCCCCGGACGGGGACGACGGCGACTTCCCCCTCGCCCGTCCCGCCTCCACGGACCCCGGCGGCGACCCGACCGGCCCCGGACCGGCCGACGCGGCCGACCGCGCGACGAACGCCATGGCGACCCCGCCCGGGGACGGCGTGGCGGCGCGGGCGGTCCCCAGCCCGGCGGAACCTGCTGGGGACGGCGCGGCGGAGCGCGCCGCGGACGGTGCCGGTGACCGCCCGGTCGCCGCTCCCGGTGACGCCGTGCACCCCGCCGAACGGCCCACGCCCCTCCACGAGCCCGACCCCTACAGCACTCCGCCGTACGGCGAACCGGGCCCCTGGGCCCCGGCCCCGCCGGTCCAGCACCCGGCGGTGACACCCGCACCCGGCCCGACACAGACCCAGGGTTCCGCGCCGGCGGCCCCGGCCCCGGTGCCGGCTCCCGGCACCCCAGCGGCGGCTGTCCCGGCCCCACCGCACGCCACCCCGGCCCCGGCCCCCCTGCCCACGGACCCGTCAGTGTCGATCAGCCGGCCGCCCGGTGCTCCGGCCCCGGCCTGCCCCTCGCCGGCCGACGGTGACGCCCGTGCCGCCGCCGAGCCGACGGGCCGGACACCGGCCCCGGACGCCGCGTCCGTCCACGACGGCGTCCACCCGGCCGTCCCGTCTCCTCAGGTCGCCGCGGACGGGCCCGCCGCGCCCGGCCCCTGGCAGCGGTACGACCCCTGGGCCGCGGCTCCCCTCGGCGGGCCGTTGCAGCACAGCGGGGCCCAGGCGCCGAACGCGGAGCGGCGGCGGAGGCGGGTGCGCCGGGTCCTGGTCGGCGGGGCCGTGGTGCTCGCGCTGGTCTCCGGAGGGCTCGGCGGGCTCGTGGGGGCGTACGTCGAGCGCAACGGCGGCGTGGGCGCCGTGGAGCTGCCGCAGGCCGGGAAGGAGCCCGCGGGGCGAGCCCCGGACAGCGTCGCGGGCATCGCGGCCCGCGCCCTGCCCAGCGTGGTGACCCTGCACGTGACCGGCTCGGAGGAGCAGGGCACCGGCACCGGCTTCGTGCTCGACCGCCTCGGCCACATCCTCACCAACAACCACGTCGTCGAACCCGCCGCCACCGGCGGCGCCGCGGGCGACATATCGGTGACCTTCAGCGGCGGCCAGACCGCGAAGGCCACCATCGTCGGCCGCGACACCGGCTACGACCTCGCCGTCGTCCAGGTCCGCGGCGTGCGCGGGCTGACGCCGATGCCCCTCGGCAACAGCGACAACGTGCAGGTGGGCGACCCGGTCGTGGCCATCGGCGCGCCCTTCGACCTCGCCAACACCGTCACCTCCGGCATCATCAGTGCCAAGGAGCGCCCCATCACGGCCGGCGGGGAGAAGGGCGACGGAAGCGATCTCTCGTACGTCGACGCGTTGCAGACGGACGCGCCCATCAACCCGGGCAACTCCGGCGGGCCCCTCCTCGACTCCCGGGGCCGGGTCATCGGCATCAACTCGGCCATTCGCTCCGCCGACAGCGGCTCGGACCCGCAGACCGGCCAGGCGGGTTCCATCGGGCTCGGCTTCGCCATCCCGGTCAACCAGGCCAAGCGCGTCGCCGAGGAGCTGATCAACACGGGCCGGGCCAGCCATCCGGTGATCGGCGTGACCCTGGACATGAGTTATGCGGGGGACGGCGCGAAGGTCGGCGCCAAGGGGCGTGACGGCGGTTCCGCGGTCACCCCGGGCGGACCCGGTGCCAAGGCCGGGATCAAGGCCGGTGACGTGATCACCGCCGTGGACGGCCAGGACGTCCACTCGGGTGAGGAGCTGATCGTCAAGACGCGTGCCCACCGCCCGGGCGACCGCCTGGAGCTGACCATCGAACGTGGCGGCACACAGCGGAAGGGCTCCCTCGTGCTCGGGTCCTCGAACAGTGACTGACGCGAAGCTCACAGGGAAGCCCGCCCGGGCCGCGACACGGGACAACACAGGGCGGCCACAAGGCGAACAAGCCGGAAATCCGGACGGGCGCGCGCACTCCGGGACCTCGGGACGGTACCGGGAGCGTACATGGGACGGGTACCGTGGTTGCGGCCCGGACCACGGTTGAGCCCGCGCACGCCGGACCACCCGAGGGCCGAGGACACGGACATCGCAAGGAGCTTCAGGTGTTCAATGACATAGGACCGCTCGAGCTGGTGACGATCATCGTCCTGGCCGTGCTCGTGTTCGGTCCGGACAAGCTCCCGAAGGTCATCCAGGACGTGATGCGCACGATCCGGAAGATCCGCGAGTTCTCGGAGAGCGCCAAGCAGGACATCCGCCAGGAGCTGGGCCCGGAGTTCAAGGACTTCGAGTTCGAGGACCTCAACCCCAAGACGTTCATCCGCAAGCAGTTGGAGAACGAGGACCTGGGGCTGAAGGAGATCCGCAACGGCTTCGACCTGAAGAAGGAGATGGCCGAGGTCACGGACGCCGTCCACAGCCGTGACTCCGACTCGGTGTCCTCCTCGTCCTCCTCGTCGGGTTCGGCAGGCAGCCGGGTCGACATGACCAAGAAGCCCGAGGACGGCACCGGCCACGACGACCGCCCGCCCTTCGACGCGGACGCCACGTAGCCCGACGCGGTCCGGACGGATACCGCCCGGACCGACGCCGTCCGGTCCACGGCCGGGTCACAGCGGTCCCGCGAGCCGCGACCCGGGCCGTCCGCTCGCCCCCGCCCGCACGGTCCCGTGCGGTCCCGCACAGCCCCGTACGGCCCGAACCCGCTCCGTTCCGCGACCCACGCGCCGGGTGATTTCCCGGCTGCCCGAGACGGGCTCGATATGCTGACGAGTTGTTGTGCGGACCGGACGCGTACGCCCGAAGGGGGGCGGGCAGCCCCGGTCCCGCGAGAGCGAGGAGGCGTCCGGGTACATGGAGACGACAAGTAGGGCGGTCGCGCAGGCGCCGGCCGCGGAGGACGGGCAGCAGCGGCCCTCCGCCCAGCGCACGGTCGACGGCTACCTGCTGGCGCCCTTCCCGTGGTACGGCCTCGACGAGGCCTTCACGGGGCCGCGCTGGCTGATGCAGGTCGGCACCTCTGCCGACGGTTCCGTCGAACACGGTTCGATCGGGCACGGCGACGAGCCCTCCGTGCGCAACGAGTTCATGTCCGGTTCCCCGGACGACCCCAAGGAGAGGTTCGCGGTCGTCGTCACCGTCGCCGCCAACCCCGTGCGGCGCCTCGCCGACGGCACGGGGCAGCTGGAGGCCACCACCGTCTCCTCGGCGGCCTGGCTCGCCGGAGTGGGCCTGCTGTCCTTCACCTGGCCCATGCAGATGGACCACGCCCTGCGCGACGACTGGCTGGAGCAGCAGACCGAGACGGCGTGGGTGCTCGCCGACGACCTGACCGGCCCGGACTGGTCGACCCTGTCCCTGCCCGTCGACGGCGTCCCGGCCCCCTTCCACTACCGCGAGTCCGAGTTCGGCTGGGTGCTCGCGGGGTCGACCCAGGAAGGGGTCCACGTGGGGGCGTACGGCCGGGGCATGAGCGCGTACGGGCTCGGCTTCGCCAAGGTCAAGGACATCACCGCCTACGCGTGACCCCGGCGACGAGAGGGGCGCCGTCCACAGCGGGCGGCGCCCCTTTTCGTCGTACGAGCGCCTGAACCGGACCGAGGGGCTCGGGCGCCCGCCCGGAGGCTCAGAACTTCCTCTGACAGAGCAGCAGGTCACCGATCGTGCAGGGCCTCCGGGGCCGTCTCCGGGCCGTCGTGGTGGGAGGGCCCTTCAGCGAAGAGGGCATCTACAGCGGTCCGGGTCCGGCTGGCGTCGTCCCATGGTCACGACAGCTGTCGGGATATAGCCCTGCGGCCCGATCGCACTCGTCATGAGCGGCATGCAGAGTGTCCAAATGGGAGCAACAACCGGCAAGACACTGGGATCGCTTGGTAGAACCTCGGTCCTGTTCTTCGCGATGGGGAGTCTTGACGCGGTGAGCCCTGGAGGGAGCTCGGACACTTTTCACGGCTTTCCTCCGCTTTGTTGCGCTTCTGAGTGCTGACGAGGTGCTTCCTCCAAGCTCTCGACGTCGCACGAGCAGGGGGCTTCCCCCACGGCGCGACCGCGCGCAGCCAGGGCGACTACGGCGCCAGCCCCTACGGCCGTCCCGCCCGCCAGGGCGAAGCACACGCCCAACGGCATCCGTCCGATCAGCAATCCCGCCACCAGTGATCCTGTCGAACTCCCGGCGTTCACCGCCATGTTCACCCACGCCCCCGCCTGCGTGCGGGAGCTCCCAGGAACCGTCTCGTCGGCCAGGACGTAGGCCGTCGTCAGTGCGGGGGCGATGAAGGCACCCGCGCAGGTCATGACCGCTGTGAGGAACCACAGGCTGGAGGCCGGGCCTGCCGCGGCGAGCACCAGGCCGAGGGCTACCGCGAAGCAGCACAAGCGGACTCGGGGCGACGCCCGCCACTCCACCACACCGTTGACCAGACCGCCCACCGCGCTACCCACCGACAGCGCGCCCAGCACCCAGGGGATCAAGGCGGTGTCGTACGAGTGTTGTCTGACGAAGGCCATCACCAGCAGGTCCACGCCGCTCAAGGCCAGTCCGACACCGGCGGCCACGGCAACCGCAGGTAGCAGGCCCGAGAGCGCGCCGAGCTTCTGCCTGCCGGACGCGGGGCGCGGGCCGGGCATCGCCGGGGACGCGACGAAAACACAGGTACCAGCCACATTCAGAAACGCGCTCAGCAGAATGCTGGATGCCGGCGGCGCGAAGCCCACCAACACACCGACCAGGACCGGGCCGGAGACGTAAAGCAGCTCCTCGGCGACTCCATCGAGACTATAGGCGCGCAGCACGAGGCGCCGGTCGGCGATGAGCTCGGACCACAGGGCGCGCATGGTCGGACCCAGAGGTGGTGCACAGGCGCCCGCGAGGGTCGCGGCCGCAGCCATGGCCGACGCGGGCGCGCCGGGGCGCCAGGTCAGGGCAGCCAGCAGGGTCAGTAGGGCGCAGTAAAGAGCCGACATTGGCAGCAGGGCGCGGCGTGGACCATGGCGGTCGATGAGGGACGCCCTTAGAGGCATCAGGAAGACCGTCGCGGCGCCGAAGAGGGACATCACGGCGCCGGAGAGCGCGTAGGACTCGGTGGCCCGGGTGACGGACAGCATCACCGCGAGAGAGACCGTGCCGTAGGACAGGCGGGCAGTCAGGGCAGACGTGAAGGTGCGACGCGCGTACGGGACGCGCAGGACGGCGGCGTACGAGGGCCGCGAAGGGTGCGTGGACACGCAGGAGTTCCTCTGTGGCAGGCGGAAGAAGGCGACCGAAGGACGTACGGGCCTCTCGTCGGCCCCACGACCCGGTGTGCCTGCTACGCCAAAATGAGGAACATGTGGATCACCATAGCGGTCCGGTGCGGAAGCAGCCAAGGGCGACGGACCACGTGCCCCCCTGCGTGCCCGGTGACGGGGAGCACCGGGGAATGTCGGTGCGCTTCTCCGAAACGTGCAGGTCAGCGTCTCGCCAGGTCACGCCCCACCCGGTTGCGCGATCTTCCGAACTGGTGACATGCCACACATACGTCAGCCGCCTACGGCAGGACCGCCGACCGAACAACCGGCCCGGACGGGAGGCGTGTCAGAAGTCCTGGCCAGGTTCGGCTTGTGAACCACCGCCGCTCGGATGCCGGGGTGTCCCGCGAGTCTGACTTGCCCCCTATCAGGTGGTCCTGGCGGAGACTGATTGGGGTTCGTTCCAGACGGCCTTCGGGAACGGTGAGGACCTTCCCGGGGTGCTGGCGCGGTTGTTGGAGCCCGATCCCAAGGTATGGCGCCGGCATCCTCACCCACCCGGCGGCCATGACCCTCCGGCCCTATCGCAAAGTCCCCATCCGCGCGACGCTGTTGAACTGGTTGGTTTCCACGGCCTACGACGCCTCCGGCGAGATCGTTGGCCGCACGGAGCAGTACTTCCCTGGCTTCCTCGCGCACGACTCCATCGTGGCGTCCTTCCGGGACCTGCGCCCGATGCTTTATCGGGCCGTCGCACCCTTCATCCAGGACAGCCGCGAGGACGTGCGTGAAGCCGCCGTCATCGGCGCGCTCATCCTCGCCGAACACCCCGCGCTCGCCGAGCACCGCGATCACCTCGCCTTGCACGCGCACGCCATCCTGGACACCAGCGGCGACGCCCCCAACCCGCGTATTGCCCGGAAGGCACTCGAAGCATGGGGCCACGACGTCCCCGACCCCGAACCTTCCCAGGAGGAGCCTGGAACTGGGGGTTACACAGCGATGGCCGCGGCGATCTCGAACCTCCCTTCTGACCCGTACGCGCGCGGCCCAACGTCGGACCACTGCGGGTGAGAGACACCAGCCCGAGGACGCGTGCCGGCCCACTTACTTCGGGATGGAGAGCGGTCGTGCCACATCCGTGCCAGAACGGAGGGGGACTGGCTACCCGACTCGGCGCAAGGCAGGGAACGCACAGGTCACGCCCTACATCGCCCGACCTCGCCCCTGAAGCGGGGATCGTCGGCCGCCACCATTCGAGCCGTCCCTGGGCCGTCCGGCGGCGATCGGCGATGATCAACGATGACCAACGGCGACGGCTCCGCCCCCGGTCAGATAGCTGACCGAGGGCGGAGCCGCAGATCGCAGGCGTCCGATCTCAGAACTTGTTCTTCGGCGTGATCCCCAGCGACAGCCCCGACAGCCCCCGCTGGCGGCCGCCCAGCTTGCCCGCGATCGCATGCAGGGCGGACCCCGCCGGGGAGTCCGGGTCGGTCAGGACGACCGGCTTGCCCTCGTCGCCGCCCTCGCGCAGGCGGACGTCGATGGGGATGCTGCCGAGGACCGGGACGGTGGCGCCGGTGGTGCGGGTCAGGCCGTCGGCGACCAGCTGGCCGCCGCCCGTGCCGAAGACGTCGACCATCTCGCCGCAGTGCGGGCAGGGCAGGCCGGACATGTTCTCGACCACGCCGACGATCTTCTGGTGGGTCTGCACGGCGATCGAGCCGGCCCGCTCGGCGACCTCGGCGGCGGCCTGCTGAGGCGTCGTCACGACCAGGATCTCGGCGTTCGGGACCAGCTGGGCCACGGAGATCGCGATGTCGCCGGTGCCTGGCGGCAGGTCCAGGAGCAGCACGTCCAGGTCGCCCCAGTACACGTCCGCCAGGAACTGCTGGAGCGCGCGGTGCAGCATCGGACCGCGCCAGACGACCGGCGCGTTGCCCGGGGTGAACATGCCGATGGAGATGACCTTCACGCCGTTCGCCGACGGCGGCATGATCATGTTCTCGACCTGGGTCGGGCGGCCGTCCGCACCGAGCATCCGCGGCACACTGTGGCCGTAGATGTCGGCGTCGACCACGCCCACCTTCAGGCCGTCGGCCGCCATCGCCGCCGCCAGGTTCACCGTCACCGAGGACTTGCCGACGCCGCCCTTGCCGGAGGCGACCGCGTACACCCGGGTGAGGTTGCCCGGTTTGGCGAAGGGGACCTCGCGCTCGGCCTGGCCGCCGCGCAGGGCGTTCGCCAGCTCCTTGCGCTGCTCGTCGCTCATGACGTCGAGCGAGACGTCGACGCGGGTGACGCCCTCGACGCGCGAGACGGCGTCGGACACACGCTGGGTGATCGTCTCGCGCATGGGACAGCCGGAGACCGTCAGGTAGACGGTGACCGCGACCGCTCCGTCCTCACCGATCTCCACGGATTTGACCATTCCGAGTTCGGTGATGGGCCGGTGGATCTCGGGGTCGTCAACCGTCGCCAGCGCTGCGCGCACCGCGTCTTCCGTAACCATAAGGACGATGGTACGGCCCGCGGCGGCGACGCCGGGACCCCCGTCAGCGGTCGTCCATGTCACGTCCGCGCGAGCGATCCGCCGGGAATACGGCGTGTTCGCGATGACCGTCCTGCAGTTCCTGCAGCTCCTTCATCATGTCCTGCAGCTCGGAGCGGATCCAGTCGCGGGTCGCCACCTCGCCCAGGCCGGTGCGCAGCGCGGCGATCTCCCGGGTCAGGTACTCGGTGTCGGCGATGGACCGCTCGTTCTGCTTGCGGTCCTGTTCCAGGTTGACCCGGTCGCGGTCGTCCTGCCGGTTCTGCGCCAGCAGGATCAGCGGGGCGGCGTAGGAGGCCTGAAGGGACAGCGCCAGCGTCAGGAAGATGAACGGGTACTCGTCGAAACGCAGATGGCGCGGTGCCGCGACGTTCCACAGCACCCACACCAGGATCACCACCGTCATCCAGACCAGGAACCGCCCGGTGCCGATGAAGCGGGCGATC
The DNA here is from genome assembly GCF_053589015.1 of Streptomyces sp. NPDC003393. Lineage (NCBI taxonomy): Bacteria > Bacillati > Actinomycetota > Actinomycetes > Kitasatosporales > Streptomycetaceae > Streptomyces > Streptomyces sp. NPDC003393. The sequence continues at coordinate 393,387 of NZ_JBSFRB010000002.1, forward strand.
CGCTCCGACATCCGTCCGAAGGCCTCCGGGTCGTACTCCGGCAGCAGCCTGCGCCGCGGAGCGCGCGGCTGGTCCAGCCGGTTCGCCCGGGGCCGGCCGGCGGCGGTGGCGCCCGCCGGGTGGCGCTCGCGGGTGCCGTCCCGGTCAGCTGCCATGGGCGGCCGCCCCCTTGCCCGGTCCGGCGGCAGGCTTTCCGTCCGCCTGGTCGTCCAGATGGAACTCGGTCTCGCGCCAGTCCTCCGGCAGCATGTGGTCCAGCACGTCGTCCACGGTGACCGCCCCCAGCAGCGAGCCGGCCTCGTCGACGACGGGCGCCGCCACCATGTCGTACGTCGCGAAGAACCCGGCGACCACGGGCAGCTCGGCCTCGGGGGCGAGCGGCTGGAGGTCGTCGTCGACGAGCGAGCTGACCAGGGTGTAGGGCGGGTCGCGCAACAGCCGCTGGAAGTGGACCGTGCCCAGGTACTTCCCGGTCGGCGTCTCGTCGGGCGGACGGCAGACGTAGACCTGGGCGGCCAGCGCGGGGGACAGGTCCGGGTTGCGGACCCGGGCCAGGGCGTCGGCGACGGTCGCGTCCGGGCGCAGCACGATCGGCTCGGTCGTCATCAGACCGCCCGCGGTGTGCTCCTCGTACGACATCAGCCGCCGCATGTCGGCCGCGTCGGAGGGCTGCATCAGGCCCAGCAGCCGCTCCTGCTCCTCCACGGGCAGCTCGCCGAGCAGGTCGGCCGCGTCGTCCGGGTCCATGGCCTCCAGGACGTCGGCCGCGCGCTCGTCCTTCAGCTTGCCGAGGATCTCGATCTGGTCGTCCTCGGGGAGCTCCTCGAGGACGTCGGCGAGCCGGTCGTCGTCGAGGGCGGCGGCGACCTCGGCGCGCCGTTTGGGGGAGAGGTGGTGCAGCACGTTGGCGAGGTCCGCGGGGCGCAGCTGTTCGAACGTGGCGAGCAGGTTCTCCGCGCCCTGCCCGTGCTCCTCCAGGGAGAAGCCGGTGACCGCCGACCATTCGACCGTCAGCGTCTCGCCCCTGCCGCGCCGGAACGCGCCGCCCTTGCGTCCCTTGCGCACGAAGACCCGGTCGACCTCCCAGTCCCGGCGCGCCGGCAGCTGCTGCACCGACAGGTCCAGGACGGTGACCTCCTCGCCGGTCTCCACCAGCGTCACCCGTCGGTCCAGCAGTTCGCCGAAGACGAGCCGCTCGGTGGGCCGCTGCTCGAACCGCCGGACGTTGAGCACGCCCGTGGTGATGACCTCGCCGGACTCGATGCTCGTCACCCGGGTCATGGGCAGAAAGATGCGCCGCCGGGTGGAGAGCTCGACGACCAGCCCGAGCAGCCGGGGCGGCCGGCGCCCGACGCGCAGCATGACGACCAGATCCCGCACCCGCCCCACCTGGTCGCCGGTCGGATCGAAGACGGCGACGCCGGACAGGTGCGAGACGAAGATCCGCGGGGCGCCCGCTGCCATGGCCGCGCCTCCCTTGTCGTTGTGCCTGCTGTGCCGTTGTGCGTGCTGTGCCCGTTGTGGCGTGCTCTGCCGTTTGCGCGTGCTCGTGATGCCGACGGCATCTCGTGGGTGTGGTGGGTCCCTTTTCCCGCTTGCCCGTTCAGGTGGGCTTCAGGCTAGCCCGTCCGGTTCGGATACGCCCTGGTGAGCGGTCCGGACGGACTGACTCCGCTCCTCGGCCGAGGCACCGGTACGCTGCGTTACGCCGCTTCGGGTACCACCCGTCGCACCTCTCGCATGCCTCGCACCCGTCGCTCCCGTCAGAAAGGCAGCGCCACCTGTGACCGGGATTCCCCAGGGCCGCCGTTCCCGCCGGGCCGCGTCGGTGAGAGCGCTGTGCGCCCTGGTCGCCGTCGTGGGAGCGGGCCTTGCGGGGTGCTCCGAGAAGGATCCGGACGCGGGCACCAACGGCGTCGGCAAACTGCCTGCCGACAAGATCCAGGCCATGACGCGGACGGCCGCGGAGTCCGCGGACGCCGTGCACCTGTCCGGGAACGTCGTGAGCAACGGCCGCACGTACCGGCTCGACATGCGCCTGAAGCCCGACGGTGGATCGGGGTCGGTCACCTCGCAGGGAGTGACCTTCCGGCTGCTGCGGATCGGCAAGAAGCTGTATCTGAAGGCGAACGCCGAGTTCTGGAGCCACGCCGACGGCGACGGCAAGGACGGGGGCGGCGGCACGGACACGGGCGCCGCCAGGAAGCTCGACGGCAAGTACGTGAAGGTGCCGCCGAACGACCCCGCATACCACCGCTTCAGCGGTTTCACCGACAAGAACGTCCTCCTCGACGGTCTGCTGACGCTGCAGGGCACCCTGGTCGCGGACGGCCACCACGAGCAGTCCGGCGTCCGCACCATCCGCATCACCGGCGGCAAGGGAACCGGCGGCACCCTGGACGTGTCCCTGGAGGGCAGGCCCTACCCGGTGCGCCTGGTGCGGGCCGGCGACGCGGGCACACTCACCTTCTCGGAGTGGGGCAAGGACTTCTCCCTGAAGGAACCGGGCCGGAGCGACACGGTCGACTACGGCAAGCAGCTGCCGGCGTCCTGAGACACCCGCACCGTCATGCTCGCCCTTCCCCCCGGTCCCCCTGCTGCTTCCGCCGCCGCTTCCGCAGCAGCCGGGGCAGACCGGCCGGGATCGGCTCACGGGTCGTCGCGGGCGTCGGCAGCGGCGCCTCCGCCAGCGAGTCGTCGGGCAGCGGCGCGACCGTCCCCGTCGGCTCCAGGCGCACGACGCGGCACTCCCGGGCCCACCGGGCGGTCATGGCCTCGCCGTCGGGGGCGTTCAGGCGCTTGCCCTTGAGCTCGGCCACCGCCGCCTGCCACGCCTCGGACCCGGGTGCGAGCTCCACGACCTTCGCGGCCCAGGTGACCAGCCGGCCGCCCTTGTCCTTGCTGCGCACCGTCACCTCGGCGACGCCGCCGTCGGCCAGGTGCCCCAGCGGCTGCTCGCCGGGGCCGTCGCCGACCAGGCAGGCCGCGCCCTCGTGCCAGACGTGCCAGAGGGCACGGGCCGGGACGCCGGGGGCCTTGACCCAGATGAGGCCGGACTTCTTCGTGGCCTCCTCGACGAGGGCCCGGTCGAGCGTCGCTCTTGTCATGGCAGAAGACTAACGAGCAGCCGGGCCCCGCCCACGAGGGCAGTCGCCGCGACGAGCGGCCTCACAGCCACCCGTTCCGCTTCAGCGTGCGGTGGATGCCGAGACAGATCGCGACCGTGATGCTCATGATCGCCGGGTAGCCGTACTTCCAGTGCAGTTCCGGCATGTACTTGAAGTTCATGCCGTACACCCCGCACACCATCGTCGGGACGGCGATGATCGCGGCCCAGGCGGTGATCTTGCGCATGTCCTCGTTCTGCGCCACGGACGCCTGGGCGAGGTTGGCCTGGAGGATGGAGTTGAGCAGTTCGTCGAAGGCGATGACCTGCTCCTGGACGCGGGCGAGGTGGTCGGCGACGTCCCGGAAGTAGTTCTGGATGTCCGGGTCGATCAGCCGCATCGGCCGCTCGCTCAGCAGCTGCATGGGCCGCAGCAGCGGCGAGACCGCCCGCTTGAACTCCATGACCTCGCGCTTGAGCTGGTAGATCCGGCCGGCGTCGGTGCCGCGCGGGGTCCGGCCCCGGCCCGGCGAGAACACCTCGGTCTCGACCTCGTCCACGTCGTCCTGGAGGGCGGAGGCGACCGCGATGTAGCCGTCGACGACATGGTCGGCGATGGCGTGCAGTACGGCCGAGGGGCCCTTGGCCAGCAGTTCGGGGTCGTCCTGGAGCCGGTGCCGCAAGGCGCGCAGCGAGCCCTGGCCGCCGTGCCGGACGGTGATGAAGAACTCCCGCCCGGTGAAGCACATCACCTCGCCGGTCTCGACGACCTCGCTGTTGGCGGTGAGCCGGTCGTGGTCGACGTAGTGGACGGTCTTGAACACGGTGAAGAGGGAGTCGTCGTAGCGCTCCAGCTTGGGCCGCTGGTGGGCCTGGACCGCGTCCTCGACGGCCAGCGGGTGCAGCCCGAACTCGGTGGCGATACCGGCGAATTCCGCCTCGGTCGGCTCGTGCAGCCCGATCCACACGAAGCCGCCGTCGCGCCGCACCTGACGCATGGCCTCCTGCGGGGTGAGCGGCTTCGGCGTCTCGACGCGGGCGCCGTCGCGGTAGACGGCGCAGTCGACGACGGCGGAGGGCGTCGCCGGGTCGCGCGTGGTGTCGTACGCGCCGGTCTCCTTGCGCGGCGCCGGACGGGACGGGCGGACCACGGCACGCAGGTCACGAATCATCGACATGGCGGGGCTCCTTCGCGACGAGCAACGAAGAGCCGCCGACAGCGGTCGGAACTGCCCGGAATGAGGACGTCCGGTGCGTAGATGTTTCGCACGTCCACAAAGCGGGGAGCACCGCACACGTCGCGGTGGCAGGCTTCATTGCTGATTCAGCTACTGACGCAGATCAGGCAAAGCGAGACGAAGTGCTCTTCCACGTGAAGACGCGCATACGGGAGGCGGTGGCCGGAGAGTACGAGCAGACGCAACCGGAGAAGGCTGCGTCAACGGCGGGAAGAGCGGGTGCTACTGCACGGTCGACTTCGATCCATGACAGCCCCACCTCCTCCGGCCGGTCCCTCGTAAGGGAGTTCCATCGGCGTCGGGACAGAAAGCGACGCTTCTGCGTGCTGCCCCGAACCACCGGGCAAGAATAACAGTCGGCCGACCTGTCAAGGCGCCGCTTTGCCCGCTGCTGACGAGTTCTATGCTCGCCGCATGGTTGATGTTCTTCCTCTGGTCGAGGCCCGGCTGCGCTCCGCGCTGGGCGAGCCGGACGCGCGGGCGGCGGTCACCTTCCTCGGCACGGACCGTATCGAGGTGCTCCGCTTCACCGGCGAGGACGGGGAGGGAGCCATCGTCCGCTACGCCACACTCGGCATGTCCGCGCACCCGATGACGGATCCCACGGCGATGCTCGCGGACCCCGTCAAGGGGCCGCGCGCCGAACTGGTCCTGTCGGTCAGGGCCGGACTCGCCGACACCGCTCAGGTGCTCCGCCCGCTGGCCGTGCTGGCCGCGTCCCCGCAGGTCGAGGGCGTGGTCGTGGCGCCGGGCGCCTCGCTCGACGTGGGCGAGCCGCTGTGGCCCGGCGCGCCCTTCACGTCGGTCCTGGTGGCCGAGCCGGGCGGCCTGGTGGAGGACCTGGAGCTCGACGCGCCGCTGGACCCCGTGCGGTTCCTGCCGCTGCTGCCGATGACCCCGAACGAGGCCGCCTGGAAGCGGGTGCACGGCGCGCAGGCCCTCCAGGAGCGCTGGCTGACGAACGGGACGGACCTGCGGGACCCCGTCCGCCGGTCCGTCCCGCTGGAGTGACCGATCTCACTCAACGAATCGCCGGGGAGCGTCAGTTGGCGAACACCGCGACGCTGTCCTGGCTCGCGTGCCGCGGCTGGTGCTCCTCCGCCTCGTGTGTGAGCGCACGGCGCCGCAGCAGCACCACGAGTGCGCCCGCGAGCGCCGCGGCGCCGGCGACCACGAACGGGATGTGGAGGTCGGTCCACTCCTCGATCTTCGGCGCCAGATAGGGCGCGGCCGCGGCCGCGAACCAGCGCACGAAGTTGTAGCCCGCGCTCGCCACCGGGCGCGGGGCGTCGGACACGCCGAGGGCGAGCTCGGTGTAGACGGTGTTGTTCACACCGATGAACGCGCCGGACAGGATCGTGCAGACAATCGCGGTGGTGTGGTCGCCGTAGCCGAGCACGACCTCGTCCGCGGCGAGCAGTACCAGCGAACCGCCGAGCACCTTCAGCGAGCCGAACCGCTCCTGCATGCGCGGCGCCACGATCACCGAGAACACGGCGAGGAGCACGCCCCAGGCGAAGAACACCGCGCCCGACTTGTAGGGCGTCATGTTCAGCACGAACGGCGTGAAGGCCAGCACGGTGAAGAACGTGTAGTTGTAGAAGAAGGCCGAGACCGCCGCCGAGGCGAGACCGCCGTGGCCGAGCGCCCTGATCGGATCCAGCAGCGACGTCCTGCGGGCCGGCCGCGGCTGTTCCTTCAGAAACGCCGTGATGCACAGGAAGCCGACGGCCATGAGGAACGCGGTGCCGAAGAACGGGTAGCGCCAGCTGGCGTCACCGAGCAGCGCGCCGAGCAGTGGGCCGCACGCCATGCCCAGGCCGAGCGCCGACTCGTAGAGCAGGATCGCGGCGGCGCTGCCCCCGGCCGCCGCGCCGACGATCACCGCCAGGGCGGTCGAGACGAACAGCGCGTTGCCCAGGCCCCAGCCGGCCCGGAAGCCGACCAGCTGGCCGACCGAGCCGGAGGTGCCGGCCAGGCCGGCGAAGACCACCACGAAGGCGAGGCCGAGCAGCAAGGTCTTGCGGCCGCCGATGCGGCTGGAGACGAAGCCGGTCACCAGCATCGCGAAGGCGGTGATCAGGAAGTACGAGGTGAACAGCAGGGAGACCTGGCTGGCCGTGGCGTTCAGGCCCTTGGCGATGGAGGGCAGGATCGGGTCGACGAGCCCGATGCCCATGAAGGCGACGACGGACGCGCCGGCCGTCGCCCAGACGGCCTTCGGTTGCCGCAGGATGCTGCCCGCCCCCGCGTCGAAGGGGTCCTCGGCCATGCCGTGCTCCAATCCCGGTGAGATCGCCGTGAGGTAGATGGTCGCCAGTTGGTTGGCTTATACACATAGTAAGTTAGCGCGGCTAATTGATGCAATTTGCATCTAGTTTTCCCGGCCGGGCGTTCCCTCCGGTCGGGTGATCATCCTTGACGCGGCGCGGTCCGGGTAGGACCGTGGGGCCCTATGAGGGGCGAACCCAGTTGCCCGAAGTGCGGTGGCCGGGTCAGGGCTCCCGGACTCTTCAGCGACGCCTGGCGGTGCGAGGTGCACGGGACGGTGTATCCGCTGCAGCCCGTGATCCCGCCCAGCGTCGAGGCCCTCGGCGCGGTCGTGCACCGCACCCAGGTGCCCGTGTGGATGCCGTGGCCGCTGCCGGTCGGCTGGCTGTTCACCGGCGTGGCCTACGCCGGTGACGAGCGCAGCGGCGGCCGCGCCACCGTGGTGGCCTGTTCGGGACCCGGCCCGCTCGGCGGCGTGGGGGAGCTGATCCTCGTCGCCGAGGAACTCGGCGTCGGCCTCGGCGCGCGCTACGCCGGCATCGACGGCCCGGACCCCGGCCCGTCCCTGAACGTGGAGAAGCCGCCGGACGCCAAGGTGCTGGCAGGTGGCCGCCCCACCCCGCTCTGGCACGTCTCCGGGGCCCCGGTGGACCGCGCCGTGTTCGTGGGCGAGGCGCGCGGACTGTGGCTGTGGGCGGTGGTGTGGCCCGAGCAGTCGGGGATGCTGATGTACGACGAACTCGTGCTGGCCGATCTGCGCGACGCCGGCGCCGAGGTCGAGCTGGTGCCGTGCGGGGCGCTCTCACCTCGGCTGCTGCATCCCTAGGTTCTTTCTGTACGGTGTCTCGTCCTGCCCGCCGCGGCCGGAGGACGCGGGGAGGGTGTAGGGGGCGTCATGGCTCCTCGGGTGTGACAGGGCATGCCCCGGTTCCCGTTATCCTTGGGTGTCCCCTTCCGTCCCGTCACCGCCTGGAGTCCGTGTCGTGCGCATCGACCTGCACACCCACTCCACCGCGTCAGACGGTACGGACACCCCGGCCGAGCTGGTGCTGCGCGCCGCCGCGGCCGGTCTGGACGTCGTCGCGCTGACCGACCACGACACCACCCGCGGGCACGCCGAGGCGATCGCCGCGCTGCCCGAGGGGCTCACCCTCGTCACCGGCGCCGAGCTGTCCTGCCGCCTCGACGGCACCGGCATGCACATGCTGGCCTACCTCTTCGATCCCGCCGAGCCCGCCCTGCTCGCCGAGCGTGAACTGGTCCGGGACGACCGGGTGCCGCGGGCCAAGGGCATGATCGCCAAGCTGAACGCGCTGGGCGTGCCGGTGACCTGGGAGCAGGTTGCGCGGATCGCGGGCGACGGCTCGGTGGGACGGCCGCACATCGCCTCCGCGCTGGTCGAGCTCGGTGTCGTACCGACCGTGGACGACGCCTTCACCGACCAGTGGCTGGCCGACGGCGGCCGGGTCTACGTGGAGAAGCACGAGACGGACCCGTTCGAGGCGATCAGGCTGGTCAAGGGGGCCGGCGGGGTCTGTGTCCTCGCCCACCCGGCGGCCGTCAAACGGGGCCGCACGGTGCCGGAGTCCGCCATCGCCGAGCTGGCCGCCGCGGGGCTGGACGGCATCGAGGTCGACCACATGGACCACGACCCGGACACCCGGGCGCGGCTGCGCGGTCTGGCCGCGGAACTGGGCCTGCTGGTCACCGGATCCAGCGACTACCACGGCAGCCGGAAGTCCGTCTCGCTCGGCGAGTTCACCACGGATCCCGAGGTCTACGGGGAGATCACCCGGCGCGCTGCCGGAGCGTTCCCGGTGCCGGGCGCCGGCGGAGCCTGAGCCACGCCGCTCCGGTCCCACCCTCTCCTTCACTCCTCACTTCTTTCGCAAGGCCCTCATGTTCGACGTCGCTGTCTTCGGCTCTCTCTTTCTGACCCTTTTTGTCATCATGGATCCCCCCGGGATCACCCCGATCTTCATAGCGCTGACGGGCGGACGTGCCGCACGGGTGCAGAGGCGGATGGCTTTCCAGGCCGTCTGCGTGGCCGGCGGGGTGATCGCGGTGTTCGGCGTGCTCGGCCACCAGATCCTCGACTACCTCCACGTCTCCGTGCCCGCCCTGATGATCGCGGGCGGGCTGCTGCTCCTGCTCATCGCCCTCGACCTGCTCACCGGCAAGACCGACGAGCCGAAGCAGACGAAGGACGTGAACGTCGCCCTCGTTCCGCTGGGCATGCCGCTGCTCGCCGGTCCCGGCGCGATCGTGTCCGTGATCCTCGCCGTGCAGAAGGCCGACAGTGTGGCCACGCAGGTGTCGGTGTGGTCGGCGATCCTCGCGATCCACGTCGTGCTGTGGCTGGTGATGCGCTACTCGCTGCTGATCATCCGGGTGATCAAGGACGGCGGTGTGGTGCTGGTGACCCGGCTGGCGGGCATGATGCTCTCCGCGATCGCCGTACAGCAGATCATCAATGGGGTCCTCCAGGTGGTCAGGGGCGCCTGAGGCCGCCGCACGCAAGAAGCCCCCGTACGGCACGGGTGCCGTACGGGGGCTCGAAGCATCAAAAAGGTCCGCCGTTACGAGACTGTGGTCTCGGCCGGGCGGATCCAGAGCCGCTGGCCGATCGCGGCGGCCTGCTGAACGATCCGGTTGACGGAGGCGGCGTCCACGACGGTGCTGTCCACGGTGGTGCCGTTGACCTCGTCGAGTCGCATGATCTCGAAGCGCACGGGCTTCTCCCTTCGTCTGGTCATCCTCCTGCGGAGAATTACTGGTGAGGTGGGTGGCGAACGAGGCGGTTGCACCCCGTGTTCCATGCATAGTCAACGACCCGCGTGTTACGAACATTCCCTACGCTAAAGAAAATTTTCGAACGTCTAATTACCGACCGGTAAGAGTTGGTTGTACGACCGATCGGGACCAGTTGTGTTCGCAGCGTGATCGTCGGGACAATGGAGGCGATGAACGAGGACCACGCGGCGCTGGCCGCCCGCATCGACCGGACGAACGAGCTGTTGGAACGCATGCTCGCCGAGGTGGCCAAGACGCCCTCGACCCATGCGATCTTCGTCGACGCCGGTTATCTGTACGCCGCCGTGGGCCGGCTGATCGCCGGGACGGAGGACCGCCGCGCCATCGACCTGGACGCCGAGGGCCTCATCGACGCGCTCATCGACCGCGCTCGCACGGTCTTCGCCGACAGCCGACTGCTGCGCGTCTACTGGTACGACGGCGCCCGCCGCCGCATCCACACCGCCGAGCAGCAGTCCATCGCCGAACTGCCCGACGTCAAGGTCCGTCTCGGCAACCTGAACGCCAACAACCAGCAGAAGGGCGTCGACTCACTCATCCGGACGGACCTGGAGTCCCTGGCCCGGCACCGCGCCATCAGCGACGCCGCCCTGCTCGGCGGCGACGAGGACCTGGTCTCGGCGGTCGAGGCCGCCCAGGGCTACGGCGCCCGGGTCCACCTGTGGGGCATCGAGGCGCCGGAGGGCCGCAACCAGGCCGAGCCGCTGCTGTGGGAGGTCGACAGCCAGCGCACCCTGGACCTCGACTTCTTCAAGCCGTACGTCTCCCGGCGCACGGCGGTGACCTACGACCCGGCGGGCGGCGTCCGGCCCGGCCGCGACGACGTGCGCTTCGTGGGCGCGCAGATCGCCGCGAAGTGGCTCGCGGCACGCGGCCGGGACACCCTGGTGGAACTGCTCCCCGGCCACCCCTACCTGCCCGGCTCGGTCGACCAGGACCTGCTGGTGGAGGCCGAGGGGCTGTTGCAGTACTCGCTGCGCGGCCAGGCCGACCTGCGACGCGCCCTGCGCGACGGCTTCTGGGACCACCTGCAGGCGCAGTACTAGCCGGCGGATGCCGTCGGCGGCTCCGGCTCCGGACGGCCGGCGGGCCGTGGAGCCCCGGTGTCGTGCGCGGCGCGGGTGGCTTCGTCCCAGAAGTCGGCGAGGGCGCGGGCGGTGGGCAGCGGCTGTTCACAGTTGGGGGAGTGCTCGGCGCCCGCCACGACCGTGCGCCGGGCGCCGAGCCGCACGGCCATGTCGTCCAGCAGCGGCAGCGGCCAGGTCTCGTCCCGCGCCCCCGACAGCACATGGAACGGCAGTGCGACCGCGGCGAGTTCGGCGACGCGGTCCGGCTCGGTGCACAACTGGCGCCCGGTGGCGAGGAGTTGCGCGGGCTTGGTGCCCAGCCAGCGCCGCCGGAGGTCCTCCCGCGCGTCGAGCCCCGCGTCCAGCGCGGTCTCGGTCTCCTCGGGCGGCTCCATCGCCTGTATGGCGTCCCACACCTGGGCCATCGTCATCACACCGAGCGCGTCCCGCAGCAGCTTCACCCGCTGCCGCTGCGAGGCGGAGATCTGCGCCGGGCCGGAGGCCACGAGAGTGAGCGAGAGAAAGGGGGAGGGGTCGAGCAGCACGGCCGCCCGGGCGATCTGCCCGCCCAGGGAGTGCCCGAGCAGATGGACGCGCGTGCCGAGCGCCTCGGCCTGCGCGAGGACGTCCCGCGCGAGCTGTTCCTGCGCGTACGCCGACTCGTCGTCCGCCGGACCGTCCGACTCGAACTGCCCCCGCCCGTCCACGGTCACGGTCCGGTACCCGCGCGCCGCGAGCGGTTCGTGCAGCGGGTTGAAGTCCTCCTTGCTCCCGGTGAACCCCGGCAGCAGCAGCGCGGTGCCCCGCGCCCGGACACCGGGCGCCACGGGCGCGTCGACGACGGCGAACTCGCCGCGGGCGGTGCGCAACCGGAAGGCCCGGGCACCGGCCGGCGGACGGAAGGTCGGAGGCCTGCTCATGCGGCGAGGTTATCGGGCGCGCGGGCGAAGGAAGCAGCCGGAACGCCCACTTCGAGCGCGTCGCCGGGCGCGGGGACGCCGACGGCCCGGTCCCACACGGGGTGGGCCGGGCCGTCGGCTGTGGCTCAGGCCTCCGCGGACTCCACCGAGGCCGCCGCCTTCCGGGTGCGCCGCGCCGTGGGCTCGGCCTCCGGAGCGGCCTCACCGGTGGCCTGCGCCGGGATCTCCGCGCTCACGGACTCGGCGGCCTTGCGGGTGCGCCGGCGCGGCTTGGCCTCGTCGGCACCCTCGGCGAGGGCAGCCGTCGTCCCGGGGGCCGCGGCGGCCTTCTTCCGGGTACGCCGGGGCTTGGCCTCGGCGTCGGCGATGTCCGCCCCCGCTTCGGCGACGACGGGTTCGGCGGCCTTGCGGGTACGCCGGCGCGGCTTGGCCTCCGCCTCCTCGGCGACCGTCGGCGCCTCGGACGCGGCAGCCGCCTTCTTGCGCGTACGGCGCGGCTTGGCCTCCGCGTCCGCGACGGTGTCCGCAGCGGCTTCCGGGGCGGCCGCGGCCTTGCGGGTGCGCTTCGGCTTCGCCTCGGCGTCCTCCGGCGTGCCGGCCGTGGCGGCTGTCTTCCGGGCGCGGCGCGGCTTGGCCTCCACGCCCTCGACGGCGTCGGCGACGGCGTCCGGGGCGGCGGCCTTCTTGCGGGTGCGGCGCGGCTTGGCCTCGGCCTCCGCCGGGCCCTCGGCCGTGTCGACCGCCGTTTCGGCGGTGACGGGCTCGGCGGCCTTGCGGGTGCGGCGGCGCGGCTTGGGCTCCTCCGTCTGCTCCACCGGCACGGCGTGCTCCGCCGTGCCTTCGGCCGTGTCCGGCACGATCGGGGCGGTGGCGGCCGCCTTCTTGCGGGTGCGGCGCGGGGCCGGCGTCGGCTCGGTGTCCTCGGTGTCGACCGCGGTCTCGGCGGTGTCGACCGCAGTCTCGGCCGTGACGGGCGCGGCCTCGGCCGTGCGCTCCGCCGACTTGCGGGTGCGGCGGCGGCGCGGCTTCGCCGGCGTCTCCGGGACGTCGAGGGCCGGGCCCTCCGCCGTCGTCACCACGGCCTCCGGGGACTCAGAGTTCTCCTCCTGGGCCACCGGCGCCTCCGGCGCCACGGAGACAGCGGCGGCTGCCGCCGGTTGCGTCACCGCGCCACCGCGCGTGCGCCGACGGCGGCGCGGGGTGCGGGTGGCGGTCGCCTCGTCCCCGGTCGCGGACCCGTCCGACGTGACATCGGACGGGGTGTGCGCGACCGCGGTGTCCGAAGACGTCGTACCGGGGGCCGCCGTACCCGGGTCCACCGGTGCGCCGCCGCGCGTACGGCGCCGTCGGCGCGGGGCGCGCGCCGGGCGCTCACGCTCGCGGTCGGCGGAGCGCGCCTCGTCGCGACCGCCCCGGCCCCCGCGCCCGCGGGCGCCGCGACCGCCGGTCTCGCCGAGGTCCTCCAGCTCCTCCGCGTCCAGTCCGGCACGGGTCCGCTCCGAGCGCGGCAGGGTGCCCTTGGTGCCCGCGGGGATGCCGAGGTCGGAGAACAGGTTCGGGGAGCTGGAGTACGTCTCCACCGGGTTGTTGAAGTCCAGCTCCAGCGCCTTGTTGATCAGCTGCCAGCGCGGGATGTCGTCCCAGTCGACGAGCGTGATCGCCGTGCCCTTGGCGCCCGCGCGACCGGTACGGCCGACCCGGTGCAGGTACGTCTTCTCGTCCTCGGGGGACTGGTAGTTGATGACGTGGGTCACGCCCTCGACGTCGATGCCGCGCGCAGCGACGTCGGTGCAGACGAGGACGTCGACCTTGCCGTTGCGGAAGGCGCGCAGCGCCTGCTCGCGGGCGCCCTGGCCGAGGTCGCCGTGGACCGCGCCGGAGGCGAAGCCGCGATGCTGGAGCTGCTCGGCGATGTCCGCCGCCGTGCGCTTGGTCCGGCAGAAGATCATCGCCAGCCCGCGGCCGTCGGCCTGCAGTATGCGGGCGACCATCTCCGGCTTGTCCAGGGAGTGCGCGCGGTAGACGAACTGCTTGATGTTGGCGACCGTCACGCCCTCGTCGTCCGGCGCGGCCGCGCGGATGTGCGTGGGCCGGGACATGTAGCGGCGGGCGAGGCCGATGACCGCGCCCGGCATGGTGGCCGAGAACAGCATGGTCTGCCGCTTCGCCGGCAGCATGTCGATGATCTTCTCGACGTCGGGCAGGAAGCCCAGGTCGAGCATCTCGTCGGCCTCGTCGAGCACCAGGCACTTGACGTGCTTCAGGTTCAGCTTCTTCTGGCCGGCCAGGTCCAGCAGGCGGCCCGGGGTGCCGACGACCACGTCGACGCCCTTCTTCAGGGCCTCCACCTGGGGCTCGTAGGCCCGGCCGCCGTAGATCGCGGTGACCCGCACATTGCGCACCTTGCCGGCGGTCAGCAGGTCGTTGGTGACCTGGACGCACAGCTCGCGCGTGGGGACGACGACCAGTGCCTGCGGGGCGTCGGTGAGCGCCTCGGGCTCGGCGCGGCCCGCCTCGACGTCGGCGGGCACGGTCACGCGCTCGAGGAGCGGAAGGCCGAAGCCGAGCGTCTTGCCGGTGCCGGTCTTGGCCTGGCCGATGACGTCCGTGCCGGAGAGGGCGACGGGGAGGGTCATCTCCTGGATGGGGAAGGGAGTGATGATGCCGACGGCCTCCAGGGCCTCGGCGGTCTCGGGGAGGATCCCGAGGGATCGGAACGTCGTAGTCAGGGTGCTGCCTCTTCTGTGTGCGCGGTGCGAGGCGAGCGCGGGGGTCGTGTCGCGTGACCGTGCCTGGGGGACGTCGGCCGCCGTACGGGCCAACCGCTCGGGCAAGCCGTATGGCACGGGACCTCTGCCGACGCTCTAGCGCTCGTACCGCTCGGAGGTCCCTCCGGTCGTCGTACGCACAGTGGCGTACGGTCTGGGAGGGCTGTCGGGTCGGAGCCGATCGGGCCACCGACCGGGCATCCTCATGCGTGCGGCCTGTCGAGGCACACCGAAACACGTCGGCGTACCAGCAGGCGCATTACCACCATACCCCGGAATCGTGCACACGCGATGGCCGATTTGGTCACGTAGTCGTCGTCACACCGGTCGACCGGGTCCTTCGAAGGGGCGGCGAGCGGGCTATTGTGCGCTTCATGACGAGCTCTGACAAGCCTGAGAACGCCGCCGACGCCCCCGCCGCACGCACCGGTATCGCCGCCCAGGACTGGACGACGGCTGCCGCGGACCCGCAGTACCGCGCCGCGGTCGTGGACCTGCTCGGGGCTCTCGCGTACGGGGAGCTCGCGGCGTTCGAGCGGCTCGCGGAGGACGCCAAGCTGGCGCCCACCCTCGCGGACAAGGCCGAGCTGGCGAAGATGGCGTCGGCCGAGTTCCACCACTTCGAGCGACTGCGCGACCGGCTCACGGAGATCGGGGAGGAGCCGACCGCCGCGATGGACCCGTTCGTCGCCGCGCTCGACGGCTTCCACAAGCAGACGGCGCCCTCGGACTGGCTGGAAGGGCTCGTCAAGGCGTACGTCGGCGACTCCATCGCCAGCGACTTCTACCGCGAGGTCGCCGCCCGCCTGGACTCCGACACGCGCGAGCTGGTTCTCGCCGTCCTCGACGACACGGGCCACGCCGGGTTCGCCGTGGAGAAGGTGCGTGCGGCGATCGAGGCGGACCCGCGCGTGGGCGGCCGGCTCGCGCTGTGGGCGCGGCGCCTGATGGGGGAGGCCCTGTCGCAGTCCCAGCGGGTCGTGGCCGACCGGGACGCGCTGTCCACGATGCTCGTCGGCGGCGTCGCGGACGGCTTCGACCTCGCCGAGGTCGGCAGGATGTTCTCCCGGATCACCGAGGCCCACACCAAGCGGATGGCCGCGCTGGGCCTGGCTGCGTGAACCCCCGGGCCTGAATTCCCGCACTCGGGTGCTCGCGCCCGGGTGCCCGGCCAGGTTCTCCCGGCGGTCCCCGGCGGCTGTGTCGTCGAGGACCGCCGACGGCTGTGCGGTGAGAGGTCCTGGGCGGCTATGCCGTCACGGATCGTCGGCGCAGGCGGCCGGCCGGGCGCAGCAGCAGGGACAGGGAGGCGGCGGAGACGACCGCGGCGCCCAGCAGATTCAGCACGATGCTCCCGGAGCCCAGCGCGCTGTGGGTGACGAACCCCCCGAACAGCGCACCCGCCACTGCGGTCGACAGCACCAGCAGGCGGGACGGCAGCCGGTGGGACAGCCGGCGGAGCGCGGCCCCGCCGAGCAGCAGACCGAGTACGGCGGAGCCGAACGTTTCCAAGAACATGAGGGTCCCTCCCAGGCGGTCGGCCGGTGCCTCTCGGTCGTAGCCGGTCATACCCCTGACCTGCGGAATACAACCCTCCCCTGTGGGCTGTTCGGGTACCGGCCGTGAACGGGCCGGCGGAACAGGACGAGCGGGGTCCCGCCGACCACCGGCCGGCGGGACCCCGCTCGTCCTCTCGTCTCCCGCGCCTACAGCGCGCCGAACCCCACCTTGCGCGGCGACGGCTCGCCCAGCTCGACGTACGCCAGTCGCTCGGCCGGGATCAGCACCTTGCGGCCGTGCTCGTCCACGAGGGTCAGCAGCTGCGACTTGCCGGCCAGCGCCTCGGCGACCGCCCGCTCGACCTCCTCGGGGCTCTGACCGCTCTCCAGAACGATCTCGCGAGGCGCGTGCTGCACGCCGATCTTGACCTCCACGGCTATGTCCCTCCGACGGTCATTCAAGTGCGCGGCCTTCCGCGCCGTACCCAGCACACATTAGCCCGGTGAGGGGATCCGCACGCCGCGCCCGGGCACGCCAGGAGCGAACAGCCGAAGGGAACATTCCAGCCGGCTCCTCCTGCCGGGCGGGCGCCGGTTCACCCCGCCGGTCCGGCAGGCGCCTCGCCCGGCCGTCCGGCGGCCGGTTCACCCCACCGGGTCCGGTAGGCAGCTCAGTGGTGCAGCTGCTGCTCGGTGCCGTGCAGCGGGAAGCCCGCGATACCGCGCCACGCCAGGGAGGTCAGCAGCTGGACCGCCTGGTCGCGCGGGACGCTGCGGTCGCTGTGCAGCCACGAGCGGGCCACCACCTGGGCGAGGCCGCCCAGGCCCGAGGCGAGCAGCATCGACTCGGCGCGCGAGAGGCCGGTGTCCTCGGCGATGACGTCGCAGATCGCCTCGGCGCACTCGATCGTGACCTTGTCGACGCGCTCGCGCACCGCGGGCTCGTTCGTCAGGTCCGACTCGAAGACCAACCGGAAGGCCCCGCCGTCGTCCTCGACGTACGCGAAGTAGGCGTCCATCGTGGCCCGCACGCGCTGCTTGTTGTCCGTCGTCGACGCCAGCGCGTTGCGCACGGCCTGGATGAGCGACTCGCAGTGCTGGTCCAGCAGCGCGAGGTAGAGGTCGAGCTTGCCCGGGAAGTGCTGGTAGAGCACCGGCTTGCTGACGCCGGCGCGCTCGGCGATGTCGTCCATGGCCGCCGAGTGGTAGCCCTGCGCCACGAAGACTTCCTGGGCGGCGCCCAGCAGCTGGTTCCGTCGGGCACGGCGCGGCAGGCGCGTGCCCCGCGGGCGTGCCGCCTCTGTCTGCTCGATGGCTGTCACGCCGCCTCCCAAATTCGTCCCTGTGCGGTGTGCGCCGCGTCGCCATCGTACTTTTCGGTAACCGTACTGTGCGCGGTGCGAGCGCAGAATTTCACGTACCGGACGGGTGAAGACACCGGTCCAAAGGTTTCGAACGGGTTCAGTTAGGGCAGAAGTCCGCTCCACCGCTGCTCAGTGGGCGTGGTCGGGCCGCTCAGCGGTGGGCCGGCCCTCAGCGGTAGTCGTCCTCGTCGAGAGCCACGACCCGCGCCTGTTCGACGAGGTCGGCCTCGTTCGCCCGGTCGGGCTCCACGCGCGTCAGAGGGTCGTCGTGCTGCTGAGCGAGATCCGCCTGCTGCTCGGCGATGTCGCCCTCCGGGGCCTCGACGTCGATCGTCAAGACGTTCTCCTCCTCGTTCTCGTTCTCGAACGTCTCGGGATCGGTGGGGTCGACTGCCATGCCGGGCTCCGTTCCTGTGAGTGTCCCCGGAAGAAACAGGGGCTACATGCGGGTGCCCTCTGTACGAGCGTAGGAGACACCCGATGTGGACGCCATGCGGTCCGGCACCCGAATACCGCTCCGCGCACGGTTGTGCACGCGTGCGATCTGTGACGGCGAACACATGAGCCGGTACGTGATCGTCTCGTAACATTGCCGCATGTCTTCGACCGAGCTGCCCTCCGTGCCGCCCGCCAACGTACTTCCCAGGGTGGCGCCCGTCGGAGTCGAGGAGGACGAGCGACTGCGCTCGGTCGGACTGTCCGGGATCACTCTGACGGTGCGTTCCAGGCCGCCCGCCCGCAAGGGCCTGCCGCCCGCGCTGTACGTCCACGGGCTCGGCGGCTCCTCGCAGAACTGGTCGGCGCTGATGGCGCTGCTGCAGGACGTCGTCGACGGCGAGGCGATCGACCTCCCGGGCTTCGGGGACTCCCCGCCCCCGGACGACGGCGACTACTCGGTCACCGCCCACGCGCGCGCGGTCATCCGCTTCCTGGACGTCTCCGACCGCGGGCCGGTCCACCTGCTGGGCAACTCGCTCGGCGGTGCCGTCTCCACCCGTGTCGCTGCGCTGCGCCCGGACCTCGTCCGGACGCTGACGCTGGTCTCGCCGGCGCTGCCCGAGCTGCGGGTGCAGCGCAGCGCCGTACCGACCGGGCTGCTGGCGCTGCCCGGCGTCGCCGCCCTCTTCACCCGGCTCACCCGGGACTGGACGCCCGAGCAGCGGGTCCGCGGCGTCATGGCCCTCTGCTACGGCGATCCGGCGCGGGTCACTCCCGAGGGGTTCCGCGCCGCGGTTCAGGAGATGGAACGGCGGCTGCAACTGCCGTACTTCTGGGACGCCATGGCGCGCTCCGCGCGCGGGATCGTGGACGCCTACACGCTGGGCGGCCAGCACGGACTGTGGCGCCAGGCCGAACGCGTCCTCGCGCCCACACTGCTGATCTACGGCGGTCGGGACCAGCTCGTCGGCTACCGCATGGCCCAACGGGCCGCCCGGGCCTTCCGTGACTCCCGCCTCCTGACCCTCCCGGACGCGGGCCATGTCGCCATGATGGAGTACCCGGAGACGGTGGCGACGGCTTTGCGGGAACTGCTCGCGGACACGGGGCAGGCCCCGCCCGGCGGGGCGGCCGTGATCGATGCTCAGCCGAGAGGGACGGCCGCGGGGAAGGCCGGGACGAGAACGGCGGACGCGGGGGAAGGGCCGGTGAGACAGGTGGACGCGAAGGAGGCCTCGATGGGTCCGGTGGGAGAGCACGCCGGCTCGGACGGCGCGGGGGCCGATGACGGGCCTTCCGGCGTGAGTATGGGGGGCTGAGGGACCAGGTGGGACGCCACAGCCGTCGCGGACCGGCCCCGAAGGGCGACACCGCCGACAAAGCCGCCGAACGGGACGGCGGCCGAGGCCGCCCGGGAACGGGCTCCGTACCGGGGCAGGGCGCGGCCTCTGAGGGCCGACCGGAGCCGGGCCCGCGGCCGGGTCCCGGTCCGGGCCCGGGCGGGGTGCCGCCCGCGCGCCGGCCGGGTTCCGGCTCGTTGCCGGGGCAGCGGCTGACGAGCAACGTCCCGGCGTACGGGACGCGTGAGACCTACGGCCGCCATCCCGAGCGGTCCTCGCCCCCGGCCCCGGGCGCACCGACCGGCTTCACCTCGGGGTCGCCCCGCTTTCCCGACGGCACGCCCGCGCAGGGAGTCCCCCGCTTTCCCGACGGCACGCCCGCGCAAGGAGTCCGCCGTTTCCCCGGTGGCGCGCCCGCTCGCGGTGGCCCGCGGATGCCTGACGGCACGCCCGCGCACGGTGTTCCGCGGTTCTCGGACGGCACGCCCGCCCATGGGGTCCCGCGCCTGTCCGACGGCACACCAGCGCGGGGAGTCCCCCGCTTCCCGGACGGCACGCCCGCGCAAGGAGTCCCCCGTTTCCCCGGTGGCGCGCCCGCACGCGGTGGCCCACTGATGCCTGACGGCACGCCCCCGCACGGTGTTCCCCGGCTCCCCGACGGCACCCCGGCCCATGGCGTGCCGCGGGCTCGGGGCGGGCATCCTGAGCAGGCTGAAAGCGGGGGCTGGGGCGACGCGGCGTCGCGTGCCGGTGGCGCGGGCGGCGCGGTGCCGGGGCGGACGGGGGCGCCCGGCTTCGGCGCCCCGGCCGGTTCCGGTGCTGCCGCGGGCATGGCGGCCCGCCCCGGCGTACCCATCCCCCGGCAGCGGCGGGCACCCGAGGAAGGACCCCGCGGGGAGTATCTCGACGCCTTCGGTGACAGCGACGGCCTCGACGACGTCTTCACGCCCCGGCCCCGCAACGGGACGGGGACGTACCCCCCGGCCGGTCCGGCGGCCGGGGGCGCCTCCGGTGCTCCGGTGGCCCCGGCCGCCGTGGACTCGACGGACGCCATGGACGCCGCGGCGGGGCATCTCGCCGAGGCCGGCGCCGACGAGGACACCGCGCCGCCCACCGGGGCACCCGCGCCGGGCGGCAGCACCAAGGGGCGGACGTTCACCGGTATAGCGGCCGCCGCCGTCACCACCGTGCTCGCCGTCATCGTCGCCGGGCAGGTCACGGACGGCCATGCCGGCACCGGCACGGAATCCCGGTCCGCCACCGACCAGGCCCGCCACGCCGGCGACGACGCCGGCCCGGACCAGCAGGCGGACCCGTCCGTGTCGGCCGCCGCGCCGCCGCTGACGTACAGCCAGAAGATGAACGCGAAGTACGCACTCAGCCCCACCCTCAAGGGCTCGGGGAAGTTCGAGGTGGTGCCGGGCTTCGCCAAGGCGCCCGGCAAGGGCCGGAAGCACACCTACCGGGTCGATGTGGAGGAGGGGCTGGGACTCGACGGCGCGCTCTTCGCCGAGGCCGTACAGAAGACGATCAACGACGACCGTAGCTGGGCCCACGGCGGCGCCCGTACCTTCGAGCGCATCTCCTCGGGCCGACCCGACTTCGTGATCACGCTCGCCAGTCCCGGCACCACCGCCGTCTGGTGCGCCAAGTCCGGCCTGGACACCACCGAGGACAACGTCTCCTGTGACTCCGCCGCCACCGAGCGCGTCATGATCAACGCCTACCGGTGGGCGCAGGGCTCGAAGACCTTCGGCGACGAGGTGTACGCCTACCGGCAGATGCTGATCAACCACGAGGTCGGCCACCGGCTGGGTCGCTCCCACGTCACCTGCGACAAGGACGGCGAGCTCGCGCCGGTCATGCAGCAGCAGACGAAGTTCCTGGACCACGACGGAATCCACTGTCTTCCCAATCCCTGGCCTTATCCCAGGAGTTGACGGATGACTCACAGGTCACGTTGACACGCGCGAAAAGTTCATACATATTGCTGGGCATGTCGCCCAGTCACGCCCCCGCCTGCGCCGCCATCGAGCTGGCGCTGATCGGCGTGACCCCACTCTGCGTGGCCGACATCCACTGTCGCTGACGCCGGCCCTCAGGCGCGCGTCGCGAAACTTCACCCTCTCCGTGACCTGGTCACGGTGGTCCGGTTCTTCGGTGACCCGAGCCGGGGCAGACGTCCGTTTCCTTCTGTCTCACTCCTCGTCGTTCTGTCTCGCGATCCGAGACGCAGGGCGGCGAGTCCTCTGGAGAGGTCGCCATTCCGATGCGCCAACCGTCCGTCACCGCCCGCCGCGTGGCCGCGGCATCCGTCAGCCTTCTTGTGGCAGCGGGCGCCGTAGCCTGCGGCCCGAAGGACAGCGGCGCCAAGGCCGCCGGCGGTGACTCCCAGCCCCACAAGGGCGGCACCCTCAGCGTCCTGAACGCGCAGCCGCAAGAGGACTTCGACCCCGCGCGCCTGTACACCTCCGGCGGCGGCAACATCCCCTCTCTCGTCTTCCGCACGCTCACCACCCGCAACCGCGAGAACGGTGCCGCCGGCGCGAAGGTCGTCCCGGACCTCGCCACCGACACCGGACGTCCCAGCAAGGACGCGACCGTGTGGACGTACACCCTGAAGAAGGGCCTGACGTACGAGGACGGCACGCCGATCACCTCGGCCGACATCAAGTACGGCATCGAGCGCTCCTTCGCCCCCGAGCTCTCCGGCGGAGCCCCCTACCTGCGGGACTGGCTGGTCGGCGCGGCCGACTACCAGGGGCCGTACAAGGACAAGAAGGGGCTCGCCGCGATCGAGACGCCCGACAGCCGGACCATCGTCTTCCACCTGAACAAGCCCGAGGGCGAGTTCCCGTACCTCGCCACCCAGACGCAGTTCACGCCGGTACCGAAGAGCAAGGACACCGGCACCAAGTACGAGGAGCACCCGGTCTCGTCCGGCCCCTACAAGGTCGTCAAGAACGAGAACGACGGCGAGCACCTCGTCCTGGAGCGCAATCCCCACTGGTCGGCCGGCACGGACTCCGAGCGCAAGGCCTACCCCGACCGGATCGACGTACGGTCCGGCCTCGACTCCTCGGTGATCAACCAGCGGCTGTCCGCGTCCCAGGGTGCGGACGCCGCCGCGGTCACCACGGACACCAACCTCGGCCCCGCCGAACTCGCCAAGGTGACCGGTGACAAGGAACTGGCCGCCCGCGTGGGCACCGGCCACTTCGGCTACACGAACTACATAGCGTTCAACCCCACGGTCAAGCCGTTCGACAACATCAAGGTGCGGCAGGCGATCTCCTACGCCATCGACCGGTCGTCGGTCGTCAACGCGGCGGGCGGCTCCGCGCTGGCCGAGCCCGCGACCACCTTCCTGCCCGACCAGAAGTCCTTCGGCTACACGCCCTACGACCTCTTCCCGGCGGGGAAGTCGGGCGACCCGGCCAAGGCCCGGGAACTGCTGAAGGAGGCCGGCTACGGCAACGGGCTCACCGTCACGCTGACCCACTCCAACAGCAAGGACTTCGAGACCAGCCCGGAGATCGCCACCGCGATCCAGGACGCGCTCAAGAAGGCCGGGATCACCGTCAGGCTCCAGGGCCTGGAGGACAACGAGTACTCCGACAAGATCCACAGCGTGAAGACCGAACCGGGCTTCTTCCTCGCCCACTGGGGCGCCGACTGGCCCTCCGGCGGCCCGTTCCTGGCCCCGATCTTCGACGGCCGGCAGATCGTCAAGGACGGCGCGAACTTCAACACCGGCCTGCTGAACGACAAGTCCGTCAACAACGAGATCGACGCGATCAACAAGTTGACCGACCTCGACGCCGCCGCCCAGCGGTGGGGCGCCCTGGACAAGAAGATCGGTGAGCAGGCCCTGACCGTGCCGCTGTTCCACCCCGTCTACAAGCGCCTGTACGGCAAGGACGTCAAGAACATCGTGATCAGCGACTGGACCGGCGTGCTGGACGTCTCCCAGGTCGCGGTGAAGTGACGCCGTGAGTCAGGCCCTTCTCGCCTCCCCGGCCGCCGGGACGGACAGCCCCGTCCCGGCGGCCTCGGGGGCCCGTCAGTTCTGGCGGCGGCTGCGCGCGCAGCGCGCCGCCCTCGTCGCGGCGGCCGTCGTCGCCCTGCTCGTCCTGGTCGCGCTCGCCGCGCCGCTGCTCACCGCGCTGGAGGGCCAGGACCCGACCACCTACCACCCGTCCTTGATCGACTCCGCGCGCGGCGGCGTGCCGATCGGGTCGTTCGGCGGCGCGAGCGCCGACCACTGGCTGGGCGTCGAGCCGCAGACCGGCCGCGACCTGTTCGCACGGCTCGTGTACGGGGCTCGGGTGTCGCTGGGCGTGGCCCTGGCGGCGACCCTGATCCAGGTCACCATCGGCGTCGTCGTCGGTATGGCCTCCGCCCTCGGCAACCGATGGGTTGATCAAGTGTTGAGCCGGGCCACGGACGTCATCGTGGCCCTGCCGCTGATGATCATGGCTCTGGCCCTGCTCGCGATCGTGCCGTCGAGCTTTCCCCGGACCGTCCTGGTCACGCTGGTCATCGGCCTGATCGCCTGGGGCAACATCGCCAAGATCGTGCGTGCGCAGACCCTGGCCCTCAAGGGGCTCGACTACGTCTCCGCCGCCCGGCTCAGCGGCTGGAGCGTCCGGCGGATCGCCCGGCGGGAACTGCTGCCCGGACTCGCCGCGCCCGTCATCACCTACGCCGCTCTGCTGGTGCCGACGAACATCTCCACCGAGGCGGCCCTGTCCTTCCTCGGCGTCGGCGTGAAGCCGCCGACGCCGTCCTGGGGACAGATGCTCACCGCGGCCGACGTCTGGTACCAGGCGGCGCCGCAGTACCTGCTGCTGCCGGCCGGAGCCCTGTTCGTCACCGTCCTCTCCCTCACCGTCCTCGGCGACGGCGTGCGCACCGCCCTCGACCCCCGCGCGGCCTCCCGCCTGCGCGTCGGCACCGGCCGCAAGGACAAGGCGCCGGGCAGTGACAAGCCGCTGAGCGGTGACAAGGCACCGAGCAGTGACAAGGCGTCGGGCAGTGACAGGGAGGCATCCGCATGAGCGGCTTCGGCGGCTTCGTGCTGCGCCGCGCCGTGGGCACGGTGGTCACCCTGCTGGCCATCTCGGTGCTCGTCTACGTCGTCTTCTACGCCACCCCCGGCAACGTCGCCCAGATCACCTGCGGTCCGCGCTGCTCACCCGAACAGGTGCACCAGGTCGCCGTGCAGCTCAGGCTCGACGACCCGCTCTACCTGCGCTACTGGCACTTCCTGGAGGGCCTCTTGGCCGGCCAGGACTACTCGACCGGCACCTCGGTGCAGCACTGCCCGGCACCGTGCCTCGGGCTGTCGTACCAGAGCGACCGGCAGGTCCTGGACATCATCCTGACCAAGCTGCCGGTCAGCCTGTCGCTGGTCCTCGGCGCCATGGTGCTGTGGCTGGTCCTCGGTGTCGGCACCGGCGTGCTGTCCGCATGGCGGCGCGGCCGGCTCTCCGAGCGCCTGCTGACCGTCGTCACGCTCGCCGGCTGGGCGACGCCCGTCTTCGTGCTCGGTCTGGTCCTGATGATCGTCGTCTGCGGCCAACTCCAGCTGCTGCCCTTCCCGCAGTACGTGAAGTTCACCGACGATCCCGAGCAGTGGGCGTGGAACCTGCTGCTGCCCTGGCTGTCCCTGGCCCTGATCGAGGCGGCCGCGTTCGCCCGGCTCACCCGGGCGGCGATGCTGGAGACGCTCGCCGAGGACCACATCCGCACCTTCCGGGCGTACGGCGTGGGTGAGCGCGCGATCGTCGGACGGCACGCCCTGCGCGGCGCGCTGGCCCCCGTCATCGCGCTGAACGCCAACAACGTCGGCTCGGCCGTCGGCGGCGCCGTCCTCACCGAGACCCTGTTCGGCCTGCCGGGCATCGGCCAGGAGCTGGTGCACGCGGTGAAGGTCGTCGACCTGCCGGTGGTCGTCGGCATGGTCCTGGTCGTCGGCTTCTTCGTCGTCATCGCCAACGCCGTCGCGGACGTCCTGTACGCGGTGGCCGACCGACGGGTGGTACTCGCATGAGCCTGGTCGAAGTCAAGGACCTCACCGTCGAGTTCGGCGCCCTGCGAGCCGTTGACGGACTCTCGTTCCACTTGGACGAGGGCGCGGCCCTGGCGCTCGTCGGCGAGTCCGGTTCCGGCAAGTCCACCGTCGCCGGCGCGCTGCTGGGACTGCACCGGGGCACCGGGGCCCGGGTCGGCGGCGCGATCCGGGTCGCCGGCACCGACGTACAGCGGGCCTCGGACGAGGAACTGCGGCGGCTGCGCGGCGCGAGGGCGGCCATGGTCTTCCAGGACCCGTTGTCCTCGCTCGACCCGTACTACGCGATCGGCGACCAGATCGCCGAGGTGTACCGGGTGCACACGCGCGCGTCGCGACGGGCGGCACGCGCGCGTGCCGTCGAGGTGCTGGACCGGGTGGGCATCCCCGACGCGGCGCGCAGGTCGCGGTCCCGCCCGCACGAGTTCAGCGGCGGCATGCGCCAGCGTGCCCTCATCGCCATGGCCCTCGCCTGCGAACCCGACCTGCTGATCGCCGACGAGCCGACCACCGCCCTGGACGTCACCGTGCAGGCCCAGATCCTCGATCTGCTGCACACGCTGCGCGAGGAGACGGGCATGGGCCTGCTGCTCGTCACCCACGACGTGGGCGTCGCCGCCGAGAGCGTCGACGAGGTGCTGGTCATGCGGCACGGCCGGGCCGTCGAACACGGGCCGGTGGGCAGTGTCCTGGGGGCGCCCGCGCAGGCGTACACCCGTGAACTGCTCGGCGCCGTCCCGCGCGTCGACGCCCCGCGCGCCGTCTTCTCCGCCACGTCCGTCGCCGCGCCGGCCGACACGTCCGACGGCACGCCCGACGCCATGGCGGGCGGGGTGGCCGGAGGGACGCCCGGTGACACCTCCGCGGAGGCGACCGCCGAGGTCGTGCTGGAGGCGACCGGCCTCAGCCGGGTGTTCGGGCGTGGCAAGCGGGCGCTCGCGGCGGTGGACGGCGTCTCGCTGACCGTGCGCCGCGGCGAGACCCTGGGAGTCGTGGGGGAGAGCGGCAGCGGCAAGACGACCCTCGGCCGCATGCTGGTCGGACTGCTGGAGCCGACCTCCGGGGAGATCCGCTACGCCGGACGCCCGCACACCGGCGTCCGTCCGGCCGTCCAGATGGTCTTCCAGGACCCCGTCTCCTCCCTCAACCCGCGCCGCAGCGTGGGCGAGTCCATCGCCGACCCCCTCCGCGCGCGGGGGGACCGTGACGAGGAGCGCATCCGGGGCCGTGTGACGGAACTGCTGGAGCGCGTAGGGCTCGAAGAGGCGCACTACGACCGCTATCCGCACGAGTTCAGCGGGGGACAGCGCCAGCGCGTGGGCATCGCGCGGGCGCTCGCGGCGGACCCGCGCGTGATCGTGTGCGACGAACCCGTCTCCGCGCTCGACGTCACCACCCAGGCGCAAGTGATCGACCTGCTCGGCGAGTTGCGGCGCGAACTCGGGATCGCCCTGGTCTTCGTCGCGCACGACCTCGCCGTGGTGCGCCAGGTCAGCGACCGGGTCGCGGTGATGCGCGGCGGCCGGATCGTCGAGGAGGGCCCGGCCGACGAGGTCTACGCATCGCCGCGGGAGCCCTACACCAAGCAGCTCCTCGCCGCCGTACCGGTGCTCGATCCCGAGGTCGCCGCCCGCCGCCGGGCCGCGCGACTGAAGTTGGCCCCGGCGTGACGCCGCGTGTCCGGATGATCTCCTAGCGCGACAGAACGCGACCCGCACGGGAAAGTTACGACCGTTCACCCCTTTTGGTGGGGGGGGGGGGGCCCCCCCCCCCCCCCCCCGCGCGGGGGCCCCCCAAAACGTGCGCGAGTTGGGCGCCCAAGGACGGGCCCGGCCC